>CAYQBA010000062.1:0-23269 GCA_964415605.1 uncultured Anaerolineales bacterium
GAGTGGTGGCGGTGGACTTCAGCCCGGGCGGGCTGGCGCTGGCGCGGCGCACGGCGCGGGCCGTTCTGGGCGGACCGCGCCCGGTCGGCCAGCTGGCGCTGACGGCCGCCGACGCGACGGCGCTGCCGCTGGCCGACGCGACCGCCGACCGGGTGCTGTTGCTCGACGTTGTCGAGCATCTCCACCCCTGGCAGCTGGCGGCAGCGCTGGCCGAAGTCCGCCGTATCGTCCGTTCCGACGGCTACGTCATCATTCATACGTTGCCCAACCGATGGGCCCTTGCCATCGCCTACCCCTGGCTGCGGCTCGCGCGACGCGACCTGCCCGCCCAGCCGCGCTCGGACTACGAGCTGGCGGTGCACGTCAACGAGCAGGATCCCTGGGGCCTCCGTCGGGCCCTCCGGTCGGCCGGCCTGGCATCGCGCGTGTGGGTCGAGGACTGGACCACCCGGCACGCGGCGCGCGCCGGGGGGCGTCGCTACCCCGATCCGGCGCGCGACCGGGGCTACGCCGTCGCTGGTCGGCCCCTTGCGCGGCGGCTGATGCGGCTCGGCATGGCCACGCCCTTGCGTTGGGCGCTCGGCAATGATATCTTTGCGCTGGCGTGGCCGGAGGGATCGCCGGCGCCCGGGCGTGGCGGAAAGTACAGACGCGTGCGGTAGTGTGCGACGCGCGTTGACGCAGGCGCCGGGATGGCTAAAATTAAGGACTGTTAAGCCGGCGCGCCCCCACTCACCCAAAATTAATCGCGCCGGCCGTATCTTCGCCGCGATTCTCCCGTTATTACACTGTGAAGGAACCGCCCGTGCATGACGAGCACGAACTGATCCGCCGGGCGCAGGAGTACGATCCTGCTGCGTTCGGCGAGATTTACGAGCGGTACTACATCGGGGTATACAAGTACGTCTACTACCGGATCGGGGACCAGACGGCCGCGGAGGACATGACCATGGAGGTCTTCCTCAAGGCCATGGAGGCCATCGACGGCTTCACCTTCCGCGGGATCCCGTTCTCGGCATGGCTGTACCGCATCGCGAGCAACCTCGTGGTGGACTTCTTCCGGAGGCAACCGGTTCAACCGTCGTTGTCCCTCGAGGAGAAGATGGTCGCCAACACCGAGCACCCCGTCCATTCCCTGGACGTACAATTCTCGCATCAGGCGCTGCGGGAGGCGCTGGCGGATCTGACGGATGAGCAGCAACAGGTGATCATCCTGAAGTTCGTCGACGGGCTGAGCAACATCGAGGTCGCCCAAGTTCTCGGCAAGACCGAGGGGGCGGTCAAGTCGCTTCAGCACCGGGCCTTGGCAGCGTTGGGTCGCGTGTTGGGAGAGCAAGGTGAAGCCACCGCTTGAGCATCTCGTAGATGCTTGCCTCGCCCAATTGAATAGCGGGCAGGACCTCGAAGCGGTGCTGGCCATGCATCCCGAGGAGGCCGACGAGTTGCGGCCCGCCCTCGTCGCCGCGGCGTGGGTCCGGATGGACATCCCGGGCCCGTCGCGCCGCCTGGAAGGCAAGCAGGTGCTCCTCGACGCGGTCGTCCAGCGGCGCCGCGAGGTCGAGATCACGCAGGGTTACATCAACGAGCTCAAGGCGGGCGTGCCGCTCGGCGAGCTGTTGGCATCGGCAGCGCCGGCCATGCGCCCGCTCCTGATCGCCGCCTGGCGCATGCACACCACGGAAGTTCCAGGTCCGACGCCGGAGCGCGTGGCCGAGGGCAAGCAGCTGGTCATGGCGATGGCGGCGCGCAAGCGTGCGGCGGCGCTGCAGTCGCGGCAGGCCGCGCTGCGCTGGCCGGCCCGCACCCTGCTCTCGGCGGTGGCGCGCTGGCCGCGCACCGGGCTGACGCGGCGGGCTTGGTCCGGCGCCTTCTCCGCGGTCGCGGCCGTGCTGGTTGTGGCGGTCGGCGCGGCCCAGGTGTCCACCGCGGCCGCCGACAGCCTGCCGGGTGACGCGTTCTACCAGGTCAAGCGGTTGGGCGAGAGCGCGCAGATGCTGTTTGCGTTCGACCCGGCCCGCAAGGCCGAGCTCGAGATCCGGTTCATCGCGCACCGCAAGGCCGAGCTCGCGCGCCTGCTCGAGCCCGGCCGGCCGGTCTCCGAGACGGCGATCCGCGACTGGTTCGCCGGCCAGGACAACGCGATGATCGAGATCCGGCGCCTGCCGCGCGCGGCGCAGCAGCGCCTCGGTGCGGAGCTCCGCGCGTTGGCGGAGCGGGGTGTGCCGGTCGAGGCGTGGGCGGGCGACGCGGCGCGCGCCGCGCTCCAGGGCTGGCTGGCCGACGTCGCTCCGGTGCTCGACGCGGCGGCAGCGACGCCCGCGACACCCGAGATGCCGTCGTTGGCCGTGCCGATGCCGGTCGAGCGTCCACTGCCCCCGGACGACCGGGCCCGGTCGACGCAGGCCACGACAGGCATCGAAGCGCAGCGGCCGGCCGTCGTCGCGCCGGCGCCGGGCGACCCCAACACCTCGGACGATCCGGCGACCCAGCCGCCGCTCCCGGTGGACTTCTTCGCCCAGAACGGCAGCCAGCCGCAGGGCGACGATGACGACGACGACCGTGACCAGGCGGATCGCGGGGGCGCGCCGTCCGGCGCCGCGGACCCGGCGGCCCAGGCCACCGCAACCGAAGAGCCGCCGGAGATCATCATGGTCCCGATGGGCCCGACGGCCACGCCGGCCGCGCCTGGCGGCACCGAGGAGCCTGGCGGCGGGGCCGCACCGGGGTCGTCGGTACCGGAGCCGGAGCTCCCGCCCGCCCAGCCTTGATCGGGGGGCCGGATCCGAGAACCGGACCGGGCGGCCGCGAATCACAGGCCTTGAAGAACAATCGGCATCGAGCGCAGGCTCGATGCCGATCCCTTTTTCCGGTCGCCACAGCGGTCCGGCCGGTCGTTGGAGGGGGGATCCGCGCCGGATCCCACGAGATTTTCAACTCCGCGAAGCGGAGCCGTATCTTCCCCTGCACTTCAAGCGTTAACAATGCGACTAGGGTGAGGGCCGCGCCGTATTTGTTTGGGTGGCGCGGCACGCTTGCAGGTCGAACGGTACGCAGCCAATCGACTTGCTAGAACGGACCGAGAAGCCAAGTCTGCCCACGGGACAGGGGGGAACGGGCGTGGACGAGGCTTCTTGGTCCGTTCTGCGTGCAGCCATTATACGAAGGTGCGCCCGCGTTTGTCAAGGGCCACGCGCAACTCCCCGCCAAGCTCATCCCCCGTCCTGCCCGTCAGCGATCCACGCCGCGGTTGCCGGCACCGGGCCGCCCGTAGCCGCGACGAGCAAGCCCGGCCCCGCCGACCAGCGTGCGGGAACCAGCGCCATTGCCCACCACCCGTCGCCGAGGCGGGCGACCGTCGTGATGCGTCCGGGCCGCCCGCGATCGCCGGCGGCGGGGTGCCTCACACGGTCACCGGGGGCGACCGGCCCGGCGCAGCGCAGGCGGACGAGGCGGCGCTGGACCTTGGCGTAGTTCTCGAGCCGGGCGATCACCTCTTGTCCGATGTAGCACCCTTTGTCGAAGTCGATGACGCCGCGCAGCCCGAGCTCGAGGGGGTTGGCGTGCATGTCGCCATCGGGCTCATGCTCGAAGGCGAATGCGGGCAGGCCGGCCGCCACGCGGGCGGCGGCGTAGGCAGCCGCATCCCACCGTGCGGCTCCGGCCGCGGCGATGCGGTCGGCCGCGGCGAGGGCCGCGGGGCCGGCCGGCACCACGACGTCGAAGCCGCCGAGGCCCCCGGGCCGGGGGTGGCGCAGGACCCACACGAGGCTGGCATCGGCTCCCCGGATCCGCCACTGGCCGGGGGCGAGGTTCGCGGTGTCGGGCATGGCTTCGGCGGCGGCGATGACGGCGGCCGCGGCGGGGCCGGCGACGCGCAGCACGGTCACCTGGTCGCGGGCGTCGGTGACGCGCACGTCGTCGCCGTAGAGGACGTAGCGGCGCAGGTGCGCCGCCACCACGGCGGCCGCGCCGGGGCCGGTGGTGACGAGCGCGGCGCCGTCGGCGCCGGCGTGGCAGGCGACGAGGTCGACCAAGCGCCCGGTGTCGGTCACCACGGCGGTGGCGCGGCCCTCGCCGGGTGTCAGGTCGACCAGTCGGCGCGTGCTCATGCGCTGCAGGAAGTCCAGCCGCGCGAGGCCGCCGAGCCAGACGACGTCGACGTGGCCGGCGATGAAGCCGGTGCCCGGAGCGTCAGGCGCAGGGGACGGCGTGTTCACTGGCGTGAGACCGCAGGTGCACGCCCCGCGTCAACGGCGGCGCACAGCACGGTGGGCTGGTCGGCGAAGGTGTGGCGCGGCAGGTGGCCCGCGGCGAGCTCTACGACGAGGTCGCGCAGCACCTGGTTGACGGGGGTGGCGATGCGGGCGCGGGCGCCGGCCAGCGCCACGGCGCCGTTCAGCACCTCGACCTCGGAGCGCGGTCGGCCGGCAACCAGGTCGGCGGCCACGCCGGGCAGGCGCCCGCCGCGCGCGCGGGCGAGCGAGCGGTGCGCGAGCATGTACAGCCAGCGGGTGGGGAGGGCGCCGCCAAAGCGGGCATAGGTGGCGACGGGATACCCCGGCAGCGCGATGGCGGGGATGCCGTGGGCGCGCATGACGGCGAGGGCCTCGCGCCAGGCGGCGTGCTCGATGGCGAACACACGGGGGTCGTTGAACGCGCGATCGGGCGGCCAGCCCAGGATGGCGCACGTGGCGTTGCCGAGCATGTTGAGGAGCAGCTTGGACCACTTGAGCGCGGCGCCGTCGGGGAAGTGGCGGGCGTCGATGCCGGCGTCGAGCAGCCGCGCCACCAGCTCTGCCAGAATCGCCGCGTGTGGTGCGGCCGAGGCGTCGGGGGGCGGGACCGCCGGCGTGCCGGCGGGCGGCGCGGCGGGCGCCACTCCGACGCCGCCCTTGCGGCTGCCCTCGACGGTGCCGGGCTTGGGGATCGTGACGCCGGTGGTCAGCGTGGCGGGCGCGACGGCGCAGCCGGGAAGGCGGCCGGCGAGCACGGCCTCGTTGCCGACGCCGTTTTGGAGCGAGACCACGCAGCGCGTGACGCCGGCTTCGGCCAGCTCGGCGGCCACGGAAGCGGTGTCGTAGCTCTTGACGGCCACGAGCGCGACGTCGAAGGGCGCGGCCGGGGCGGCGTCGGCCACACGGGAGACGACGCACGGGCGGGTGTGCACGGCCCATCGCCCGCCGATGCCGCGCAAGGTCAGGCCGGCCTCGGCCATGGCGGCGCCGTGGGCGCCCCGCGCCACGAGGGTCACATCCGCGCCGGCGGCGGCGAGGGCGCCGCCGACCCAGCTCCCGACCGCGCCGGCGCCGGCCACGAGGGCCTTCATTCGGGGGGCGGGGCGGGGGGGCGCCCGCGGCCGGGGCGCGGGCCGTGCCCGCCGAAGCGGTAGACGACGATGAGGGTGAGGATGAGGGCGCCGAGGCCCCAGCGGTGGCCCCAGGTGAAGTCGATCCACCCGATGGCGAGGAACACCAGGGTGGCGAGGGTCCAGCGGGTGAGGGTCGTGGCGTTCATGGGCGGTGGGTGGCCGTGGGTGGCGGCGGGGTCAGGGCGATGGCGAAGGCGTGACGGGTGGGCTCTCGGAACCGGCGGGGCGGTCGACGCGCAGCTCGATCCCCTGACGCAGGCGGGCGATGTTGGGCCGCAGGGCCCACGCGACGAGAGCGAGCTGGCCGAGGCCGTAGATCAGGATGGCGGGCGAGCGGGCGCCGGTGGTGGCGAACCAGGCGCAGGCGAGGGCGAGGCACGCGGCGAGGGTGAGGCTGGCGACGGAGGCGATGCGGCCGAAGTACCACACGGCGCACGCGGCGAGCCCGGCGGCGGCGAACCACTGGGGGCCGGGGGCGAGGGCGAGGAAGGCGCCGATGTTGGGGGTGCTGCCGGCGCCGCCGGCGAAGCGGATGAAGATGGAGTGGTTGTGGCCGAGGATGGCGGCGAGGGCGGCGAGGGCGGTGGCGACGGCGTTGGCGTCACCGGGCACGAGGCGGTCGGCGAGGAGGACGGCGGTGGTGCCTTTCAGCACGTCGCCGAGGACGGTGAGCACGGCGGCACGGGCGCCGGCGGCGCGGTAGACGTTGGTGCCGCCGGTGCGACCGCTGCCGAAGCGGCGGGGGTCGACGCCGAACGGGCGGCACACGACGACGCCGACGGGGATGGCGCCGATGAGGTAGGCGATGGCAATGGCGACGAAGGTCATGCCGGTCGGCGGCATCTGGGCCTGCTCCACGGGGCGGGGGGCGCGGTATCGGGTGGCCTGGGTTGCTTTGGTATGGACGGGACGATGGGCAGGAGGCGGCGCGGATGGCACGCCATGCCCGCGCGTGCGGCAGCATACCACGGTTGCGGGGCGGGGGCCAGCGGGGGGTGGGGGAGGCCTGTGCTGTCAGGGGAGCAGTCGGCGACGTTGGCGATGAGCGATGCGCCGCTCCCGAACTCCCTCCCCACCCCCCACGCTATAATCACCCCCCATGCCCTCCCCCCTCCCCGCCACCACCATCGACCGCCTCCTCGACCGCCTGGCCGATCCCGCCCTCGCCGCCGACGCGGCCGAGGCCATCATGGCCGACCTCGACGGCCACGAGGTCGAGGCCGCCCTGCCGGCGTTCCGGCGGCTGCACGACACCGCCGAGCCCGCCGCCCTGCACGCCATGGCGCGTCTCCTCGGCCGATGGGCGCACCGCCCCGTGGGCCGTGCGCTCGTGCCCGCCCTCGAGGCGCTTTTGGACGAAGCGGCCGTCGGCGACCTTAACAAGCTCGCCGCCGCCGCGCTGCTTGAGACCCACGGCCAGCCCGTGGACTACCCGCGCCTCATGGGCCGCCTGCGCGACCTCGGCGCCGTGGCCGCCGAGATGCGCGCGGCCGTCCTGGCCGCGGCCGCGCGACCCGCGGCCGCCGCCAACGTGCTCGAAAAGCTCACGGCCCTGCCCCCGGCGGCGCTGCACGCGTGGATCGACGACCTGCGGGCATCCCGCGACCCCCGCGCCCTGGCCATCCTCGGCCCGCTCGTCTGGGCCGCCGACCCGGACGTCGCCGTCGCGGCCGTCGCCGCGATCGAGGCGCACCCGCCCATGGGCCCCGCGGCCGCCGCGGCCGGCGTGGCGCTGGCCCTCGCCGCCGCCACCCACGCCGATCCCATGGTCCGCCGCCAGGCCGGGCTCACCGCCGCCCGGCGCGGGGTGATCGGCGCGAGGCCGGGGGAGGGCCCGCCATCGCGATCGACCGGCGCAGGCGTCTCCGGCCCGAGAGAAGATCCGATGCCACGACCAGGCAGCCCGGACGCCGCCGTGCCGGCCAAAGGCACGGCACCGCGGTCGGCCCGCACCGAGACCGCCACACCGAGAGACGGCTCGACGCCGCGGCCAGACGGCCTGGACACGCCCGTGCCGGACGCCGCCCCGTCGAGCGACCCCGTGACCGACGCCGCCGCGCTGTTGGCCGCGGCCGGTCCGACCGCCGTCGACGTCTACGCCAGCGGCGGCGCCGCGGCCGGGGCGCGCCTCGCGCTCGTGGTGTGGCCCGACCCTGCCCGCCGCGGCACGTTCGACGTGCTGACGCTGCACCTCGCCGGCGGCCGCGGCATCCAGCAGTACGCCCTGGTCGAGGGCGTGAGCGCCGACCAGATGGCCGACCTCATGGGCCGGCTGGCGGACGGCGGCGTGCCGGTCAAGCGCCTCGCCGCCGCCGGCGCCGCCCGGCTCCTGCTGACGGCCACCGCCGACACCCTGGCGCACGACGGGGCGGCCGGGCTCGGGTTCGCCGTCTGGCCCCAGGCCTGGCTGCTGGAGTGACCCCGTGCGAGGCACCGGCCCGGCGCGAACCCTCGCCGCCGGACCGACCCCGCCCACGCTCGCGGTCCCCCGCCCGGTGGCTCGACCCGGCGCCTGCCCCGCCGCGACCCACCCCGTCGCCCGGCCCCTTTTGACCGTATTCAGACCCCCAGCCTCCTTCCCAGGGCTTGACGGCTGTGTTATACTCGCCTTTCGGCTGCGACATTCATGCGACCTGACCCATCCGTGCCCAGTGTGTGGACAGATGCGCTCCGCGTGTCGCAGTTTGCCTGGACCGTCGCCATCTTGGTGTTGGTGCCCGCCGGCATCGGCCTGTGGTTGGATCGGGTGCTGGACACCCGCCCGTGGGCCCTCCTGATCGGCGCGCTCACCGGCACCATCATGGCCAGCATCGGCGTCACGCGGCTCGTCCTGCGCCGCTACGAGGAGATCGCGCCGAGCATGCCCGGCGGCGACGACCAGGCCCGGGACCGCATCGCTGAGGAGGACGAACGCGCGTGAATCGGCTCAAGAACCCGAAGACCCTCTTGATGATCGCCATCGTCTTGGCCATCATCGTCGCCGGCAAGCTGTATCTTCCGGTCGCGCTCCCCCACATCCAGGTGCCGCCCGAGACGCTGTTCATGATCGGCGGCTTCGCCTTCCCCAACACGCTCTTGGCGCTCCTGTTCGCCGACGCCGTCCTCATCGGCCTGGCGTTCGTGGCCACCCGCAACATGCAGCTCGTGCCCACCGGCTGGCAGAACTTCTTCGAGGCCGTGGTCGAGTTCTGGCACGAGCAGTCGATCTCGAGCATCGGCGAGGCGCTGACCAGGCGGTGGCTGCCGCTGGTCCTGACCGTGTTCCTCATGATCTGGTTTGCCAACTACGCGCACTTCCTGCCCGGCTTCGACTCCGTCGGCTGGCTGTGCCACCCCGGTGAGTGCCCCGGCGAAGCGGCGCACGCGCCCGCCGCCGCCGAGACCGTGCACGTGGCCGAGGCCGAGGGCGCCGCGCCCGCCGAGGCCAAGGGCGGCACGCACCACACGCTGTACAGCTTGAAGGAGGCGCGGCCGCTCGGCATCGGGCTCATCGACGCCCGGGTGCCCGAGGAGGAGGTCCACGCGGCCGAGGAGGCCGGCACGGGCTACGCCTTCGTGCCGTTCCTGCGCGTCGCCACCAGCGACCTCAACGCCACGCTGGCCCTGGCGCTCATCGCGTTCATCGTCGTCGAGTTCGCCGGCTTCCGGCAGCTCGGGGCCGGCTATCTCACCAAGTTCTTCAACTTCAAGGAAGGGCCGATCATGCTGATGGTCGGCCTCCTCGAGCTCGTGTCGGAGGTCATGCGCGTCCTGACCTTCAGCTTCCGGTTGTTCGGCAACATCTTCGCCGGCCAGACGCTGCTGTTCGTCTTCCCGTTCCTGTTGCCGCTCCTGGTCGTCCTGCCGATCTACGGCCTCGAGCTCTTCGTCGGCCTGATCCAGAGCTACGTGTTCGCCATCCTGATCCTGGCGTTCATGCAGCAGGCCATCACCGCGCACCACGGCCCCGACCACGGTGAGTCGCATCACTAGTCGGGGTTCCGCGGGCGCGCCGGGGCCGGATCACGGGCGCGCCCGCTCGAAGCCGTCCACACCGTCATCCGTAGCACAGGAGGAGTAGGAACTCATGGATCTCGAAGCCGCCAAGATCATTGGCAAGTTGATCGGCGCCGGCATCGCCGTCGGCGCCGGGGCCATCGGGCCGGGCATCGGCATCGGCCTCGTGGTGAATGGGGCGCTGCACGCGCTTGGCCGCAACCCGGAGGCCGGCGGCGAGCTGCGGGCCACGATGCTCCTGGGCATCGTGTTCGCCGAGTCGCTGGCGATCTTGGCGCTGGTCATCTCCCTCGTGCTCTTGTTCGTGATCTAACGGGCGCTTCTGCAGTCCGTCACCCGAGGAAGGAGCGAACGTTGGAACAGCTAGGGATCAACACCAACCTGCTGGTGGTGCAGATCGTCCACTTCTTGCTGCTCCTGTTCATTTTGAACCGGCTTCTGTACCGGCCCATCCTGAACATCTTCGAGCAGCGCACCGAGCGCATCCGCGTGGGCCTGGCCGAGGCCGACCGCGTCCGCGAGCAGGCGGCGGCCGATCAGGCGCGCCTCGAGGCCCAGATCTCCGAGGAGCGCCGCACCAGCCAGGAGCGCCTGCGCGACGCGGTGGCCAAGAGCGAGGAGGCCGCCAAGCGGCGCCTCGAGGAGGCCAACGCCGAGGCCGAGCGCATCCTGAGCCAGGCGCGCGCCGACGCCGACCAGACCCGCCAGCAGGCGCTGGCCGGCCTGCAGACCCAGGTCGCCGACCTGGCGCTGGCGGCCGCCGGCAAGGTGCTCGGCGAGGGCATCGACGAGGCGCGGCACCGGTCGCTCGTCGACCGCTTCCTCAAGGAGCAGCTGGGAGGCCTGGCGTGAGCAACCCGCTCCTGGACGATCTGAGGTCTTCCGCCCGCGACCTGGTGTCGCAGATGGGCGAGATGGCGGGCGTCAGGGGCCTCAAGGACGCGCTCGACGACATCGAGAAGGCCGGCCGCAAGCACCGCGTCGACGCCACCGTCACCAGTGCCGTGCCGCTCACCGACGGCCAGCGGGCCGAGATCGAGCGCCGCCTCTGGGCGAGCCATGGCGACGACCTGCCGATCGCGTACGAGGTCGACCCGGGCATCCTCGGCGGCCTCATCGTGCGGGTGGGCGACCGCTACATCGACGGCAGCGTGGCCACGCGCCTGGGGCAGTTGCGCCAGACGCTGATCGGCGGGGCGGCAGGCTAGGACAACGGGGGAACCATGACTGTGCGAGTGGAAGACATCGCCGCCCTGCTCAAGGAGCAGATCGGCAGGTTCGAGGCCGCCGTCGAGGCGGTGGACATCGGCCGGGTGGTCGAGGTCGGCGACGGCATCGCGCGCATCGAGGGCCTGAAGGGCGCCGTGGCCAGCGAGCTGCTCGAGTTCCCGCAGGAAGGCGGCAACTCGGTGTACGGCATCGCCCTCAACCTCGAGGAGGGCTCGGTCGGCGCCATCGTGCTGGGCGACTTCACGGCCATCGAGGAAGGCGACATCGTCAAGTCCACCGGCCAGGTGATCTCGGTGCCGGTCGGCGACGGGCTGGTCGGCCGCGTGGTCAACGCGCTGGGGCAGCCGATCGACGGCAAGGGGCCGATCAGCTACACCCGGACGCGGCCGGTGGAGCGCATCGCGCCGGGCGTGACCGAGCGCCAGAACGTCAACGAGCCGGTGATGACCGGCATCAAGGCCATCGACGCGATGATCCCGATCGGCCGCGGCCAGCGCGAGCTGGTGATCGGCGACCGCCAGACGGGCAAGACGGCCATCGCGGTCGACGCCATCATCAACCAGAAGCACTCCGACATCGTCTGCATCTACGTGGCGATCGGCCAGAAGCGCGCCCAGGTGGCGGGCATCGTGGCCACGCTCGAGGCGCACGGCGCCATGGACCACACGATCGTCGTCGTGGCCAGCGCGTCGGAGTCGGCGGCGCTGCAGTACATCGCCCCCTATGCCGGGACGGCGATGGGCGAGGAGTTCATGGAGGCGGGCCGGCACGCGCTGATCGTCTACGACGACCTCAGCAAGCACGCCCAGGCGTACCGCCAGGTCAGCCTCCTCCTGCGCCGCCCGCCGGGCCGCGAGGCCTACCCGGGCGACGTCTTCTACCTGCACTCGCGGCTGCTCGAGCGCAGCGCCAAGCTCAGCGCCGAGCGTGGCGGCGGGTCGCTGACGAGCCTGCCGTTCATCGAGACGCAGCTCTCGGACGTGTCGGCCTACATCCCGACGAACGTGATCTCGATCACCGACGGCCAGATCTACCTCGAGCCCGAGCTGTTCTACGCCGGCATCCGCCCCGCGGTCAACGCGGGCCTGTCGGTCAGCCGCGTGGGCGGCGACGCGCAGTTCAAGGCCATGAAGCAGGTGGCGGGCAAGCTGCGCCTGGACATGTCGTCGTTCCGCGACCTGGCGGCGTTCGCGCAGTTCGGCAGCGATCTCGACGCGGCCACGCGGCGGCAGCTCGACCGCGGCCTGCGGCTGCAGGAGGTCCTCAAGCAGGGCCAGTACGCGCCCGAGCCGTTCGCGCAGCAGGTGACGGTGATCTACGCGGTGACGAACGACTTCGCGGACGACGTGGCGGTGGCGGACATCAAGGCCTGGGAGCAGGGGCTGGTGAAGTTCATGCACGACACCTACCCCAACGTCGGCCGGCTGATCGACGAGCGCAAGTCGCTCGACGACGAGCTGCGCGGGCTGCTCAGCGAGGGCATCGCGGCGTACAACCAGACCTGGTTCGCCACGCACCAGCAGCTGAGCTGACGGGAGTAGACCGTGGCCAACACGCGCGACATCCGCCGGCGGATCAAGTCGATCAAGAACATCGGCAAGGTCACGCGGGCCATGGAGGCGGTCAGCGCCTCGAAGATGCGGCGGGCGCAGGACGCGACGCTGCGCAGCCGGGCCTACGCGGCGATGGCGGCCGAGGTGCTGGCGCACCTGCGGGCGCAGCGCGGGCCGGGGGCGCAGATGCACCCGCTCCTGACGGCGCACGGCGAGGGCAAGCCGGCGGTGGTGCTGGTGACGCCGGACCGCGGCCTGACGGGCGGGCTGGTCCTGAACATCATCCGCTACGCGGTGCAGGCGGCCGAGAAGCAGTACGGCAAGGACCTGGCGTGGATCGCGGTGGGCAAGAAGGGCCGCGACTTCCTGACGCGCACCGGGGCGGACCTGCGGGCGTCGTTCGCGAACATCCCGGACGCGCCGTCGGCGCTCGAGCTGACGCCGGTGGCGCGCTTGGTGCGCGACGGGTTCGCGAACCACGAGTTCAGCGCGGTGCACCTGGTGTACGCGGACTTCGTGACGGTGACGAAGCAGCGGCCGACGTTCAACCCGCTCCTGCCGATCTTCGTGCCGGAGGACGTGCCGGTCTTGAAGGCGGACTTCGACTTCGAGCCGAGCCCGGAGGCGGTGCTGGACGAGGTGCTGCCGCGCCTGGTGGAGATGCAGATCTACCAGGCGGTGCTCGAGAGCCAGGCCAGCGAGCACGCGGCGCGCATGGTGGCCATGCGCAACGCGACGGACGCGGCGCGCGACCTGGTCAACGAGCTGACGCTCAACCTGAACAAGGCGCGCCAGGCGGACATCACGAGCGAGATCCTCGACATCGCCGGCGGCGCCGAGGCGCTGCGGCGGTCGATGGCGCAATCGAAATGATCATCATCTTGATTCCGGGCGGACACCGCGCCCGGCCCGGCACCAGCCGGGCGGGCGGCGCCGCCACACGGGGGAACCCCACGACGGAGGAGAGCCTTGGCTAGCAACCAGAAGATCGGCGAGGTCACCCAGATCCTCGGCTCGGTCGTCGACGTCCGATTCCCGCCCGACGCGGTGCCGGAGACGTACTACGCCATCGAGATCCCGCGCGAGGGCGAGGCGCCGCTGGTGCTCGAGGTGCAGGCGCACCTCGGCAACCACACGGTGCGCGGCGTGGCCATGGGCTCCACCGACGGCCTGGCGCGCGGGATGCAGGCCATCAACACCGGTGCGCCGATCAGCGTGCCGGTGGGCGCCAGCACGCTCGGCCGGATCTTCAACGTGCTGGGCAAGACCGTGGACCCGGGCCCGGCCGTGGTGGCCGACACGTACTACTCGATCCACCGCCCGGCGCCGGAGTTCGACGAGCAGAGCACCAAGACCGAAGTGTTCGAGACCGGCCTCAAGGTCATCGACCTGGTCGCGCCGTTCACGCGCGGCGGCAAGACGGCGGTGTTCGGCGGCGCGGGCGTCGGCAAGACGGTCATCATCATGGAGATGATCCAGACGATGGCCCTCGAGCACTCCGGCGTGTCGGCCTTCGCCGGCGTCGGCGAGCGCTCGCGCGAAGGTACGCAGCTCTGGGGCGAGATGAAGGAAGCCGGCGTCATGGACAAGACCATCATGGTCTTCGGCCAGATGAACGAGCCGCCCGGCGCGCGCCTGCGGGTGGCGCTGACGGCGCTGACGATGGCGGAGTACTACCGCGACCAGGGCATGGACGTGCTGCTCTTCGTCGACAACATCTTCCGCTTCGTCCAGGCAGGCAGCGAGGTGTCGGCGCTCCTCGGCCGCATGCCGAGCGCCGTGGGCTACCAGCCGACGCTCGGCACCGAGATGGGCGCCCTGCAGGAGCGCATCACGTCGACCAAGAAGGGCGCCATCACCAGCCTCCAGGCAGTGTACGTGCCGGCCGACGACTACACCGACCCGGCACCGGCGACGACGTTCGCGCACCTCGACGCGACGATCTCGCTGGAGCGCGCGATCTCGGACCGCGGCATCTACCCGGCGGTGGACCCGCTGGCGTCGAGCAGCCGCATCCTGGACCCGAACATCGTCGGCGAGGACCACTACCGCACGGCGCGCGAGGTGCAGCGCGTGCTGCAGCGCTACCGCGACCTGCAGGACATCATCGCGATCCTCGGCGTGGACGAGCTCTCGGACGACGACCGCCTGCTCGTGGCGCGCGCGCGCAAGATCGAGCGTTTCCTCAGCCAGCCGATGCGCGTGGCGGCGCAGTTCACGGGCCGCGAGGGCCGCTACGTGCCGCGCCACGAGACGGTGCGCGGCTTCAAGGAGATCCTCGAGGGCAAGCACGACGACCTGCCGGAGCAGGCGTTCTACATGGTGGGCGGCATCGACGAGGCCGTCGAGAACGCCAAGCAGCTGATGGGCTAAGGAGCCGGCCATGCCGCTGCAACTGGATGTGGTGACCATCGAGCGCCAGGTGTTCAGCGCCACCGACGTCGACATGGTGGTGGCGCCGGGCACCGAGGGGCTGCTGGGCATCCTGCCGCGCCACGAGCCGTTGATCACGACGCTCAAGGAGGGCGAGCTCGAGATCATCCGGGGCGGCAAGCGCGACTACCTGGCCATCGGCGGGGGCTTCATGGAGGTCCGCGGCACGCGGGTCGTCGTGATGGCCGACGTGGCCGAGCACGCTGAGGAGATCGACATCGCGCGCGCCGAGGCGGCCCGCGCCCGCGCGGAGCAGGCGCGCCGCGAGGCGCCGCGCACCGAGGACGCCGAGCTGGCCATGGCATCGCTCCGCCGGGCCCAGGTTCGCCTCAAGGTCGCCCGCCGCAAGCGCGGCGCCGGCGGCACGCCGGGCGGGCCGCCGGCGGCGGGGATGGAGTGACGGGGGAGGCGCGGGACGCACACCGTCCCCCCGCCGCGCGCTCGTGAGAGCCAGCGATAGCGCCCGCCGACCATCGTCGGCGGGCGTTTTCACATCTGTGGGTGCATCCTGAACCGTCCTTCGACAGGCGATCAGTCCGGAATCGCGGTTGGCGTGTTCGGGACGGCCCCCTCCCCCAACGCATACCGCCACACCCCCGCCGCCGCCGCCGCGCCCGTCAGCGGGCCGAGCAGGTAGATCCAGTACTGCGAGAGCGAGCCCGTGAAGATGCCCGGACCCAGGGTGCGGGCCGGGTTCAGCGAGGCGCCCGTCAGCGGGCCGCCCATCAGCATGCACCCGGCCAGCGTCAGGCCGACGGCGAGGCCGCCCCACACGCTCCCCCGATCCTCGACCATGACGTGCAGGAAGACCGTGACCAGGAGGAACGTCAGGACCGCCTCGATGAGCAGCCCCTGCGCCGGGATCGTCCCGAAGTCCGCGCTGAGCACCGTCGCGCCGTAAGTGTCGGCGTTCGCGCCCATGGCGCCCTTGATGGCCAGCGCCGCCAGGATCCCGCCCGCGAGCTGGCAGACCACGTACCCCCCGGCATCGGCCAGCTTCATCCGCCCCGCCGTCAGCACCCCGAATGTCACCGCCGGGTTGAAGTGCGCGCCGCTGATGCGGCCGTAGGCGGCGGCCAGGCCGATCCAGATGAACCCGTGCGCCAGTGCGATGCCCCCCAGGCCGCCCTTGGCGACCGCGCCGGCGCCGGCGCCGACGAAGACGAGTGCGAACGTGCCGATCAACTCGGCGATCCAGGCTTTCTTGTTCATGCGCGTGCGTCCCTCCGTACGCCACGACCGACTCGATGGGCGGGGTCCGGGCGATCCCGTCCCCAACATGACTCATTAACGCCACCGGCGGCGTCCTGGATGCGCGGGCCGTTCTCGGCCGCCGCCGGTCCCCGACCCGGCACGCCTCCCAGACACGCCAGCCATCCCCAACCCGTCATCCCCCCACCCGCTCGCCCACCGCCGCCCACAGCCGCCGGTGGGCCTCGGTGTTCCGCGCCATGTCGACCGGCACCTCGACCACCCGTACGCCGGCGCCGGGCCGGGCCAGGCCCGCTACCGCCGCGGCCAGGTCCGTGGGGGCATCGATCTGCGCGTAGGGCACGCGATGGATGGCGCAGGCCGCCGCCAGGTCGGCCCCCGTCGGCGTCCGGAAGAACCGCGCGAAGCGGTCCGCCGCCGCGCCGGGCTGCCGCGCGCCGGCCGCGATGGGGAGGTGGGCGAAGATGCCGCCCCCGTCGTCGTTGAGGACCACCACCAGCACCCCCGGACCGGGCATCCCGGCGGCGGCCAGGCCGTTGACGTCATGCAGGAACGCCAGGTCGCCGGTCACGAGCACCGTCGGCCGGCCCGACCCGCGCGCCGCGCCGAGCGCCGTCGACACGGTGCCGTCGATGCCCGCGGCGCCCCGGCTGGCGAAGACCCGGATGTCCTTGGCGGCGCCGGCGGTGTACGTGTCGAGGTCGCGCACGGCCATGCTGTTCGCCGCCACCACGATCGCCCCGTCCGGCACGTGCGCCATGACCGTCGCGTACACCCACCCGACGGTCCCTTCGCCTGAACGCACCGCCGCGGCGCCCTCGCCTTCGATCACCCCCACCTCACCCTCGACCGTGCCCACGTCGCCTTCGACCGCCCCCACCACACCCCCGCCCCCCCCCACCACGCCCTAGACCCCCGCGCGCGCGGCCGCGGGCGCGGGGCGCCCGGCGGCCCCCCCGGCGGCGCGGGGCGTGGCGTCCGAGGCATTGGCGGCGTCATCCCCGCCCGCCGCCAACGCCTCCGCCACCGCGTCGCACAGCGCCGTCGGCGCCGCGGCCACCCGCAGCGCCGCCAGCCGCGTCGGGTCGTCCCACGCGCCGTCCGGGTCGACGACGACCTGCGCCGCGCCGGCGTGCGCCTCGAGGAGCTGGGCCACCGGCCGCCACGTGAAGCTCGCCCCGAAGCGCAGCACGAGGTCCGGCGCGTGCGCCGCGCACCAGCGCGGGGCGCGCAGGAAGGCGTCGTAGCCGGTGACCACGTGCGCGCGGTCGTGCGGGCCGAACCGCAGCCCGCCCCCCGGCTCGGCCAGGATCGGGTAGCCCGCTGCCGCCGCGAGCCGCGCCAGCGCGTCCGCGTAGCCGGGCGGCGGATCGGTCAGCCCGGCCAGGATGAGCCCCCGCGGGCTCACCCGGATGCGTGCGGCGAGGTCCGCCACCACCGCCGCGTCGACCGCCGGCGCCGCGGGCGCCACGGCCACCCACGGTTGACCCGCGGGCCGGCCGGCGATGGCCACCAGATCGTCGTCGCCCCATCGCCCCGCGACCCCGCCCTCGCCCTCCGGCACCAGCGGCTCGCGGAACGGCACGTTGAGGTGGACCGGCCCCGCCGGTCGGCCCGCGGCCGTGGCGGCGGCGCGGGCGGCCACCGAGCGCGCGTAGCGCACGAGCCCCGCGGTCGGCGGCGGGAGGTCGGCGAACCAGCGCGCGAAGCGGCCGAACAGGTGCGCCTGGTCGATGGTCTGCCAGGCGCCGGTGTCGCGCAGCTCCGGCGGCCGATCGGCGGTCAGGATCACCAGCGGCACCCGGCTCATGTGGGCCTCGATGACCGCCGGCAGGTAGTGCGCGCCCGCCGAGCCCGACGTGCACACCAGCGCCGCCGGCCGGCCGGACGCCCGGGCGTGGCCGAGCGCGAAGAAGCCCGCCGACCGCTCGTCGACGTGCACCGAGGTCGCGAGGTCGGCCCGCTCGGCCACCGCGACGACCAGCGGCGCCGAGCGCGAGCCGGGCGACACGCACACGTGCCGCACGCCGCCCCGGATCAGCTCGTCGACCAGCACACGCGCCCAGGCGAGGTTGAGATCGGCGGTCGACGGGCCCGCGTCCCACGACCGCGGCGCCCCCGTCGCTCCGGACGGCCCCTCGCCCATCGCCACGGCAGGCTCGACGATGCCCGTCAGGCGTCCGGGGCCCCGCCGCCGCGCGGCAACCGGATGCGCCGCCGCGCCGGGTCCGGATGCGGCCGGTAGAGGATGGCCTGGTGGCCGATGATCCCCGCGATCGCGGCGCCGGTGCGAGCCGCGATGTCGGCGGTCAGAGCCTTCTTCTCTTCCTTGAAGTCGACGAACTGCACCTTGATCAGCTCGTGCGCCAGGAGGCTCCGGTCCACCGAGTCGATGACCGTGTCGGTCACGCCGGCCTTGCCCACCTGGACGGCCGGGCGGAGGCCGTGGGCCTGGCCGCGCAGGAAGCGCCGGTCGGCGCCGGTGAGGGCGGTCACGCGTAGATCACGTGCGTGAGCAGGAACGTCTCGACCGCCGGCCAGAACTGCTCGATGGTCTCGCGCCGGCGCCAGCCGTGCCCCTCGTCCGGGTAGACGTGGTAGACGTGGGGCGTGCCGTTGTAGCGCAGCGCCGCCACGATCGCCTCGGCCTGCTCCGGCGGCACCACCGTGTCCTTCCCCCCCTGGAAGATCGCCAGCGGCCGGCGGATCTTCTCGGCGGCGAAGACAGGCGAGCGCTCGCGGTAGATCACGCTGGCCTCGGGCAGCGGCCCCAGGAGAAAGTCGCTGTAGTGCGACTCGAACTTGTGGGTCTCGCGCGCCAGGTGGAACTGGTCGCCCACGCCGTACAGGCTGATGCCGGCCGCGAACGCCTCGGGGTACGACACCATCGTCTGCAGCACCGTGTAGCCGCCGGCGCTCCCGCCCATGATCACGCACCGGTCGCGGTCCGCCAGCCCGCGGTCCGCCAGGTGGCGCGCCCCGCTGACCGCGTCCTCGACGTCGCACACGCCCCAGCTGCCGCGCAGCTTCAGCATGTAGTCGCGCCCGTAGCCCGTGCTGCCGCGGTAGTTGACGTCCAGCACGGCGTAGCCGCGCGTGGCGAAGAACTGGATCTTGGCGTCCCACCCCGCCCGCGCCTGCGAGCTCGGCCCGCCGTGGACGAGGACGATCAGCGGCGGCGGCCCGTGGAAGGTGAACGTGGCGCTGGTCGGGGGATAGTACAACCCGTGCGACACCTGGCCGCCCGCGGTGGGCCACGTCAGCGGCTCGGGCACGGCCAGCGCCTCCGGCGGGACGGTCTCGCCACCGGCCCGCGCCATGACGTGGGCGGTGTCGGCGGCGCCGTCGTACACCACCACGCGCGGCGGGATGCCGGCGCTGCTGGCGATCATCGCCATCCGGTCGCGGCCCGGGGCGGCGGCGATCTGGTGGACGTCGGTGTAGGCGTCGAGGGCCGCCACCCGCGTGCTGGCCCCGGTCTGCAGGTCGATCCGGTACACGCGCCGGAAGCCGCGCTCCACCCTGAGCGCGTAGAGGGAGCGGCCGTCCTCGGTCATGGCGTAGGTCCGCATCCCCTGGACCCAGGCCGGGGCGCCGTGCTCCGCCTCGGCGGAGGTGATCCGCCGCCGCACGCCGGTGGCCAGCTCGAGCAGCGACAGCTTGCCCCAGCCGGACTCGTCGGACACGAACACCAGCCCGCGCCCGTCGGGCGTGAACTGGGGCTGGAAGGCCATAGCGTCGCCGCCGCCGGCCAGCCCGCGCGGCTCGCCCAGCCGCGGCAGGTCGCGCCCGTCGGCGCCATGGCCGACCACCGCCACGTACAGCGTCGAGGCCACCCACGGCATGTGCGGGTGATCCCAGGCGACCCACGCCAGCCAGCGGCCGTCGGGGCTCCAGCACGGCTGCATGTAGAAGTCTCGTCCCTCGGCCAGCACCTGCGGCCACAGCCGGCCGGCGGTGTCGACCACCGCCAGGCGGTCGGTGCCGTCGAGGTGGTGCACGTAGGCGATCCACCGCCCGTCCGCCGACACCGCGGGCGAGGCGGCCTTGCCGAAGGGCGGCGTGACGGCCCGCGCCGGGCCGCCGGCGAGGGCCTGCCGGAAGATCTGCCCCGACGGATGGTTGACGAAGTACGCCGTGCCCGCGTGCACCGTGAAGTCGCCGCCGCCATAGCCGACCTCGGCGCGGACGTTGCGCCCGCGAGTCAGGTCGCGCGGCGCGTCGCCGCCCACGCGCCCGGCGACGAGCACATGCTCATCGGAGCGTCCTTCGAGCCACGTCAGCGTCTCGCCGTCGGCGTCCCACGCCACGTCCACGAGGCGCCGATCCAGGGCCAGGCTCGCCGGGGTGATGGGGCTGCCCCACAGGCCATACGGCCGGATCTGCTTCTTGGTCATGGCGCAGCACGATACCACGGCGGCGCGGATTGCTCAAGCTGAAGGGAGGTGCGTCACGCCAAGGGGTTCCACACGCGACGGAACCCCAGGTCGATGAAGTCCTTGACGTTCGTCGTGGCGAGCTCCGTCACGCCCTGGGCTTGCAGCGTCAAGGCGGTTCTGACGTCGAAGATGCGTCGGAATGCGAAGCCAGGCTGGCCGGATATCGACCACATCGCGTCATGCAGCGGGCGACTCTCGGTTGGCCAGCCGACCAGCCGCCACTTCGGGTGATTGCGATACGCCTGCACGACGGCCGCCGCGTCGATGGCGTTCAGCGGCTGGCTGAGCACCCGCGGGTTGCGCAGCAACCGATAGAGCTCCACCAGGATGAACTCCGAGATGACGACGTCGTCTTCGCGCTTCAGCGCCGAGAGCCACTCGTAGGCCGCAACATGCTGAGGCGCGTCGGCATTCAGCGCATAGAACAGCAGGTTGGTGTCGACGGAGATCACGGCTGCGGTTCGGGCTCCAAGGCCGCCTCGGCGCCGGTCATCTGGGCGGCATCCTTGAGCTCCTCGGCGCTCAAGCCGCGCCAACCCAACCGCCGGGGCTTCGGCAGCTCCCACGTGGTCTGCGTTTCAGGCGGTGCATAGACGCTGAGGATGTACTCCAGGCCGCGCCGCATCAACTCGGCGAGCGAGATCTCACGCGCTTCCGCCAATCGCTTGGCCCGCTCGTAGACGTCGTCGGGGAGTTGAACCTGTGTTCGCACCATGCCATCCATCTTACATCACCGTGTCGTGGTGCCGAAATGACATCGTCACCCCGCAACCCCATCGTACCTGATCTATCATGGTTGGTCGGCCCCCAATCCCGCCGTGACGCTGCTCCCCACCCGCACGTATTCTTCTGATGCCCATGCCGAGCCTGCCCTCCTCCCGCGCCGCGCGCGACGTCGCCGCCGTCGTGCTCGCCGTGCTTGCCGTGGCGTTGGCCGCCCCGTGGCCCGACCCCGACGCCGTCGGGGCGCGCGCCACGACCGAGCCGCACGGCGTGATCGCCGCCCGTGACGCGGCGACCGCCGATGCCGACGACCAGCCGCGCGGCTGCCGGGCCAACGACCCCGCTGGCCGGCCACTGTCGGCGCGCACCGTCGCGCCGGCCCGCGTGCCCTTGTGCGGCACCGCGTGGGTCACCACGACGCTGCAGGCCGAGTGCGGCCCGCCGCCGCTCGACGTGGCCCTCGTCGTCGACCGGTCAGGCTCGATGGTCGGCCAGCCCATCGAGGACGCCAAGGCCGCGGCACGCGCCATGGTCGAGGCGCTCGGCCTGCCGAGCCGGCCGCCCGCGCGGGCGGCGCTGGTGTCGCACGGCGACCCGCCGACGGTGGACGCCGACCTCACCGAAGACCCGACGCGGCTGCGGGCCGCCATCGACGGGCTGGCGGTGGCCGACGCCAACGTTGCCGACAACCTGCCCGGGGCGATCGACGCCGCCGCCGGGCTCATCGCCGCCGGCCCGGCCGGCACGGCGGAGCGGCCCATCGGCATCCTGATCGTCCTGTCCGACGGCGGGCAGACCTATGCCGCGCCCCAGGTGATCGCCGCCGCCCACCGGGCGGGCGCCGGCGGCGCGCTGGTGGTGCCGGTGTGCGTCGACAACGCGCTGGCCGACTGCGCCACGATGCGCGAGATCGCCACGCGGCCCGAATTTGCCTACACGGTGGCCGGGACGGCCGGGCTGGACCGCCTGTTCGCCGCGCTGGCGGCGGCCGCGCGCGACATCGCGGCCCCCGAGCTGCTCGTCGAGGACGTGCTGCCGCCCGGCCTGACCGCGCAGCCGGCGGGCCTCCCGCCGCCCGTGGTGTCGCCCGACGGGCGCCGCCTGACATGGCGGATCCCGTTCTTCCCGCGCCGAGGGATCACGCTAACCTACACGCTCGCGCCGCGCTGGGTGGCGCGCTTCGACCTGCCCGCCCCACGCGCGACGCTGGCCGACGCCTTGGGTGCAACCGTCGACCTCGGCATCCCCGCAACCACGCTCGACGTGGTCGGCGACTGTGGGCTGGCGACTCCCCCCCCGCCGCCGACAGCCGTCCCCTCCGCCACCGTGACATCTTCACCATCCCCCCCGCCCAGCCAGACCCCAAGATCCCCGTCCCCAACCCCATCGCCCCGCCCGGCCTATCTCCCGATTGCCTTCCGTGACCAGTGCCTGCTCCGCGACCGCCCGGCGGACGTGGTGCTCGTGATCGACGCATCGCTCAGCATGGCCGAGCCCACCACCGTCGGGGGCACCAAGCTTGCCGCGGCACAAGACGGAGCCCGGGCGTTCGTCGACCGCATGCACCCGGCCGACCGCACGGCCGTGCTCGCGTTCAACGCCGGCGTGGACCTCCGCGCCGGCCTGACCGAAGACCGGGCTGCCCTCACGGCCGCCATCGACGGCATCGCCCTCGCCGCCGGCACCCGCATCGACGTGGCGCTCTACGCCGCCGCCGCCGAGCTGGCGGGCCCGCGCCGGCGCGCCGACGCGCTCGGTACGATCGTGCTGCTCACCGACGGCCGCCAGGGCGAGACCACACCCGCCGCCGTCCTGTCCGCCGCGGACGCCGCGCGCGGCGCCGGCGCGTTGTTGTTCGCCATCGGCGTGGGCGAAGACGTGGACCACCCCCTGTTGTCCGCCGTGGCGGGCGATCCCGCGCGGGCATTCACCGCCGGCGATGGCGAGGCGCTGGCCGAGATCTACGGGCGGATCAGGGAGCGGATCCCGTGTCCGTAGGTTCAAAACCACCCCCACCCCGGCGCTGCGCGCCACCCCGCCCCCAAAGGGGCCAGGGAAACGGCGGGGCCTTCGGGGTGTGATCGCGTCATAGCCGGTCGATCCACTCCCGCCCACGGCGATCCGCGCCCCTCTACCTGGTCCTCGTGCGTCGCGCCGCCCCCAAAGGGGCCAGGGAAACGGCGGGGCCTTCGGGATGTGATCGTGTTCATTCCCGGTCGATCCACTCCCGCCCACGGCGATCCGCGCCCCTCTACCTGGTCCTCGTGCGTCGCGCCGCCTGCGCCAAAGCCGCCCTTTGGCAGGTGCCCCCGTCT
>CAYQBA010000063.1:0-23203 GCA_964415605.1 uncultured Anaerolineales bacterium
CCGGCCGCCGCCGGGCGAGCGTGAGGCTGGCGACCTCGCGCGGGGCGGCCGGGTCGCGCACGTCGGCGACCTGCAGGCCGGCCCCCAGGGCATCGTCCTCCGCGACGAAGGCGTGGCCGCCGGCCACGGCCACGCCGACGGCGCGCGCCGGCGTTCCGACCCGGCCGATCTCGCGCGGCGCCGCGGGGTCGCGCACGTCGACGATCCGCGTGCCGCCCTCGCCGGCGGCGACGAACAACAGGCCGTCCGCCGCGGCGACGTCGACCGGGCGGCCGGCGAGCGCGAGCCGCCCGACCACTCGCGGGGCGGCGGGGTCGGACAGGTCGATCACCACCAGCCGGCCCTGGGCGCCGGTACGGTCGGCGCTCCCGCCGGCCGCGGCCTGCACGGCGGTGGCCACCGCCGCGTCCGCCGTTCCCCCGGCGTCCGGCCCGGATCCGCGGGAGGCCGCGCCGGGATCGACGATGCCGACGGCGTAGGCCACCCCGTCGCCCATGGCGACGGCCCGCGGCGCCGGCGGCTCGGTCGCGGCACCATCGGCCATCGCCAGAGCATCGTCGAGCGTTGCGGCGATCGCCGGCCTGTCGCCTCGCGTGAGGTCGACCACGGTCAGCGCGGCGCCCGGGCCGGCCAGGATGGCGTGCCCGCCGCCCACGGCGACGTCGGCGATGGCCCCGGCCAGCGGATCGGTCCAGCCCACCGCGCGCGGTGGAGCGGGGTTCGCGGGCGTGCCGATGTCGGCGGCCCCCGCGGCGCCGCCGGGGACGCCGACATCGGCGCGGGCATCGCTGCCTGCCTCGCCGCCGGCCACGCCGCTGACGTCCACGACCACGAGCCGCGGACCGACCACGACGTAGGCGCGGTCGCCCGCCGCCGCCACCGCCCGGGGCCGGCCGCCGAGCTGGTCCACGGGCGGGCCGGAGGGCGTCGGCGCGACGGACGGTGCTCGCATGGGCCGCGCGTCCGTCCCGGGCGCCGCCGGCGACGCGGGCACGGTCCCGGCCTCCGGCGCGGCGGCCTGGCCTTCGGCCGGCGCCCGCGCCGTGGGGGTTGCCGGTCTGCACCCCGCCAGCAGCAGCCCGATCGCGATCAGCCCTAGGATGGCGCCCGACGGCCCGCCGCCCGGGCCCGCGCCGCGCGCCTGGGTCCCCTGGCCTCCCGCGTCGTCCACGTCCCCACGGCCTGACTCGGTCCCCTGGCCTCCCGCGTCGTCCACGCCCGCACGGCCTGACTCGGTCCCCCGGCCTTCCCCGTCGCCCATGTCGGCAGCGCCCGGGCCCGCGCCGCCCGTGCCGTCGCCCTTGTCCAGCAGCTCCGGCCACCGCGCCAGGCTGGCGATGCCCAGCGCCACGCCGAACCACAGCGTCGCCAGCCGGATCAGCAGGGCGGCGGCGGTCGCGGCGGCCGTCGAGATCCCGAGCAGCCGCGTCGACAGCGCCACCAGCGAGCCTTCGGTCCCGCCCAAGCCGCCGGGCGTGGCCACCAGCGCGCCGAAGACCGAGCTGAGGCTGAAGATGAACACCGCCGTCAGCGTCGCGTGCACGTCGGCCGGGACGCCCACGCCGCGCAGGACCAGCGCGAACGCCAGCCCCTCGCAGGCCCAGCTGACGACGCCGATGGCCACCGCCACCACGAGGTTCGCGGGCCGCAGGAGCAGGTAGCTGCTCTCGTAGAACGCGCCGAGCGGCGGGGCGTGGCGGCCCACCACCGGCAGCCGCGCGGCGATGCCCAGCGCCCAGGTCGCCAGCGGGCGGATCTGGACCGCGCCGATCACGGCCGCCACGCTGAGCATGAGCGCCGCCGCCGTCCAGCGCAGCCGCGGGTCGTCGAAGCCCGCCAGCCCCACGCCGGCCAGGATCAGCATCGCCACCCCGTCGGTCAGCCGCTCGGCCAGCACGATCGGCGACGTCACCCGCATCGGCGCGCCGCTGATGTTCTTGACCATGTAGCTCTTGAGCAGCTCGCCCGCCTTGCCCGGCGTCATGACCATGCTCATGCCCACGCCGAACACGCGCGTCCCGTCCCACCACGACACCCGCGCCCCGACGAGCCGGAGGTACCAGTGCCACTT
This sequence comes from uncultured Anaerolineales bacterium, assembly GCA_964415605.1. Lineage (GTDB taxonomy): Bacteria > Chloroflexota > Anaerolineae > Epilineales > Epilineaceae > UCB3. Next base: position 2,072 of record CAYQBA010000063.1, read on the forward strand.
GAGCAGCCGGCCGAGGTAGTTCACGAGCGTCAGGCCGAGCACGACCGGCATCACCCGCCACGGGAACGCCGTCAGGGTGGTCCGCAGCATCGCCACGTCGCTGTACGCCGCGAGCGCGACGTACAGAGCCAGCGCCGCGGCGGCCGACACCACGAAGCGGCGGCGCAGGTTGCCCGCGGGGGCCCGCGCGTCGACGGGGGTGGGAGAAGGCTGGGTCAAGGGTGTTGGCATCGCGCGGCTCGGGCGGCGTGGTGAGTTTACCACAGCCCGGGGACCGCGCTTCGAGCAACCACATTTGCGCCGCGGTGTTATAATTTCGGGTTTGTCGCACCTGATCCGCGCCGTTACCACCAGCTCTCGAGCCCATGCAACCCGTACGCGTCGTCGTCACCGGCCTTGGCGCCGTCACCCCGGTGGGGGTGGACCAACCATCCACGTGGGAAGCCCTCGTCGCCGGGCGATCCGGCATCGGTCCGATCACGCAGTTCGACGCCGCCGGCCTGGGCTTCGAGGTGCGCGTGGCGGCCGAGGTCAACGGGTTCGATCCTGCGGTGGCCATCGACGCCAAGAGCGCCCGGCGGATGGACCGCGTCACGCAGCTCGCCGTCACGGCCAGCCGCGAGGCGCTGGCGGACGCCGGGCTTCTCGACGCGGCTGCCGGCCAGCTCGACCGGGCGTGGCACGCGCCCGAGCGCGTGGGCGTGTACATCGGGTCGGGCATGGGCGGCATCGTGTCGTTCCTCGGCGAGCACGACGTGCTGAAGAGCCGCGGCGTGCGGCGCGTCAGCCCCTTCACCATCCCCATGGTGCTCGTGGACTCCATCCCCGGCACCGTCGCCATCCAGTACGGCCTCAAGGGCCCCAACATGGCCCACATCTCGGCGTGCGCGTCGGGCGCCAACGCCATCGGCGAGGCCTTCGAGGCCATCCGGCGCGGCGCGGCCGACGTCATGGTCGCCGGCGGCAGCGAGGCCGCCATCACGCCGCTGGTGATGGCCGGCTTCCAGAACATGGGCGCGCTCTCCAAGTGGCAGGGCGAGCCGCGGCTGGCCAGCCGGCCGTTCGACGCCGCGCGCGACGGCTTCGTTATGGGCGAGGGCACCGGCGTGCTGGTGCTCGAGCGGCTGGATCGCGCGCTCGCCCGCGGCGCCCGCGTGTACGCCGAGCTCGTCGGCTACGGCAGCACCGCCGACGCCGTGCACGCCACGGCCCCCGCCGAGGACGGCGAGGGCATGATCCGCGCCGTCCACATGGCGCTCGCCGAAGCCGGCCTCGACGCCGACGACATCGAGTACGTCAACGCCCACGGCACGAGCACGCCGCTCAACGACGCCGTCGAGACGCGCGTGCTGAAGGCTCTCTTCGGCGCGCACGCCGCGGCCGTGCCGATCAGCTCCGTCAAGAGCATGGTCGGCCACCTGCTGGGCGCCGGCGGTGCCGTCGAGGCCGTGGCGACCGTGCGCACCCTCGAGAGCGGTGTCATCCCGCCCACCATCAACCTGCACACGCCCGACCCGGCGTGCGACCTGGACTACGTCCCGCATGTCGCGCGCCGGCCGGCCGGCGGGGTGCGCGTGGCGTTGTCGAACGCGCTCGGGTTCGGCGGCCACAACGCCGCGCTGATCTTCAGCCGCGTCTAGTCGGTCGGCCGGCGCGGGCCCGCGCCGGTCTTCGCGAGAGGAGTCCTGACCGTGTCGCGTCATGCCCATATCACCGGCTGGGGCGCATATGCGCCGCCGCGCGTGGTGACCAACGACGACCTGTCGCACCTCGTGCCGACCACCGACGCGTGGATCCGCGAGCGCACCGGCATCATCGAGCGGCACATCGCCGACGAGGGCGAGTACACCAGCACGCTCGGCATCCGCGCCGGCCAGCGGGCACTCGAGGTCGCCGGGCTCGACCCCGCCAAGCTCGATCTGGTGATCTGCGCCACGTCGACACCCGACTACCTCATGCCCAACACGGCCAGCCTCATTCAGGATGGCCTCGGCGCGTCGCGTGCCGCCGCGTTCGACCTCAACGCCGCGTGCTCCGGCTTCGTCTACGCGCTATCGGTCGGCGCCGGCATGATCCGGTCCGGCACCTACGACAGCGTCCTGGTGGTGGGGGCCGAGTCGATGTCGCGCGTCATGGACTGGACCGATCGGTCGACGTGCGTGCTGTTCGGCGACGGTGCCGGCGCCGTCGTGCTGCAAGGCTCGGACCGGCCCGGCGGCGTCCTGGCGTGCGAGATGGGCTCGGACGGCTCGGGCGGCGACCTCCTCACCGTCGGCCTGGGCACGCGCAACCCGGTGACCCCGGACACCCTGGCGTCGGGCGACACGTTCCTCAAGATGAACGGCCAGCAGGTGTTCCGCTTCGCCACGCGCATCCTGGCCGAGTCGACGCGCAGCGTGGTCGGCAAGGCGGGGCTCGACCTGGCCGACATCGACCTGGTCATCCCGCACCAGGCCAACACCCGCATCCTCGAGGCGGCGGCCAAGAAGATGGACCTGCCGGCGGACCGCCTCTTCTGCAACCTCGACCGCTATGGCAACACCTCGGCCGCCAGCGTGCCCCTGGCCCTGGTGGACGCGATCGACGCGGGCCGTGTGCGGGCCGGCGACCACATCGTGATGGTCGGCTTCGGCGGCGGCCTGACCTGGGGCGCTTGCCTCGTCGAGTGGAGCATCAGCCCGCGCGACCGTGCCTGGCCGCTGTGGTGGCGCGGGGTCCAGTGGGCGCGCTACCGCCTCGCCGGCGCCAAGAGCTTCCTGCACCGCGCGGACCGCCGGCTGGCGACCATCGGCAGCCGCGTGCGGCGCCGGGGCGACGGGCGCGACCACGGCGACGAGCCGCGGGACCTGTCGGAACGGAACGGGCGCGCCAACGGCAAGGTGAACGGGCGGCTCTAGACGGCTCTGGGCGGCGTGCCCACACATCGCCGCCCGGCGTGAAACCTATGCGCCGTTCTCCGGTCTGACTTTGCACAGACCGTCGTCAAGGAGAACGGCATGCAACGCAAGACCCTCATCACCCTCAGCCTGGCGGGCGCCCTCCTGGGCGTGTGCGGCCTCTCGGCCCTGGTCGTGTACAGCACGATGGGCGCGCTGCGCGCCAGCAACGTCCGCCTGCGGTGGTTCGAGGACGCGGCCACGTCGGCTCGCGTCACCGAGACCCTGCGCCTCGACGTCGGGCCCGACGTGACGCTCGCGATCGAGGCCTGCGGCGGCGACATCGACGTACGTGCCGGACGCGACGGCGTCGTCGAAGGCGAACAGGTCGTCACGGCCTGGGGCGCCGACGCGGCGGCGGCGCTCGCGGCGGCCAAGGCGGTCGTCGTCCGCGTCGAGCGTGACCCGTCGGCCGTCCGGATCACGTGCGACATCCCCGACGAGGTCGTCCTCGTCGGGGGGCGGCGCGGGCGCGACGGCGCCAGCTTCACGCTGCGGGTCCCGGCGCACGCCGGGCTCGACCTGCACACCGACAGCGGGTCCGTCAGCGCCGATGGGACGGCCGGCGCCGCCGTGCTACGCTCGGAGTTCGGCGACGTCCACGCGTCGCGCCTGCGCGGCGCCGTCGAGGCCGAGAGCGGCGCCGGCGCCGTCTCCGCCGAGGACGTCGACGCCGGCACGGGCGACGTCGCGCTCGTGAGCCACTTCGGCGCCGTGACCGCGACCACCGTGCGCGGCCAGTCGGTGCGGCTGGCCTCGGGCAACGGCGCCGTGGCCGCCGCCGGCGTCACCGCCGCCGGACCCGTCGCGGTCGAGACGGCCTTCGGGGAAATCGAGGTGACCGACGTCCGCGCCGCCGAGCTGACGGTGAGCACCCAGAACGGCGCGGTGGATCTGCGCGGCGGCGAGGTGGCCGGCCTGGTGGTGATCGAGGACGCGTTCGGCGAGGTGACCGTCGCGGCCGTCGCCGCGGCGGGCATGCGGGTCACCGCGCAGCGGGGCGCCGTGACGCTCGACCAGCCTCGCGGCGCCATCCAGGTTGACGGAGGCTTCGGCGCGATCGACATCACGGGCGCCCAGGCGGCCCGGCTCGACCTCACGACCTCCAACGGCGCCATCGGGTTCAGCGGCACGCTCGACCCGGCCGCCGACCACCGCGTCCGGACCGAGTTCGGCTCGGTCACGCTGGCGCTGCCGCCGGACAGCCGCTTCGACGTCGACCTCCGGTCGGACTTCGGCGCGGTGGTGTCCGACCTCCCGATCACGATCACCGGCGCGGTCGACGCCGAGGCGCGCGCCGGGTCGCTGAACGGCGGCGGCCGCCGGCTGGAGGTGTCGACGCGGAACGGCGACATCACCCTGCGCGCGCTGCCGGCCGCGCCGGTCGCGCCGCTCGCGCCGGCAACCCCGGAGGGCGGCGCGACCGCTCCCATCCCGACGACCCGACCTTCTTGAACCCAGGAGTGACCCACGATGCCTGACGAGATCATGGCCATGCTGTGCGCCGTGCCCATCATCGCCCTCCCGTTCGTATTCTTCGGCTTCTTGCGCTACATGCGCTACAAGGAGACCGTCGCCCTGGCCGACCGCGGCCTCGTCGCCCCGATCAACGGCCAGGCCAGCGGCCAGTCGATGTTGCGGTGGGGCATCATCACCACCGCCATCGGCCTGGCCCTGACGTGCGGGCTGTATCCCGTTGGCTGGGTGGTGGACGACGAGTTCCTGTTCCGGTTCGGCCCGTGGATGCTCATCGGCCTGTTGCCGACGGCCTTCGGCCTGGCGCTGCTGCTGATCGCCTGGCTGACCCGCAAGGAGAAGAACGGCGACGCGGGCTGGGCGGCGCCGAGCGGCGACGGCGGGGGCGATGGTGCGGTGGCCGATGGCGGCCCGGTCGACGACGGTGCGAGCGGCGAGGGCGATCGCACGGAATAGACCGGCCCACCCCTTACGCCATCGGTGACAGGTCAAGGGTTGGCGGAAGCGGTCAACCGGGTCATCTTGGCAGGGGGGCCAAAGTCGCCCGCTGACAACTTGACCTCGCCGCCTCGGCCACCCTTGCTACCCCAGCCCCGGGACGATGAAGCGCGTCAGGCTGACCCAGGCCAGGCCGGCCAGCGCCGCGCTGAAGCCGGCGACCGAGGCGATCTCGACCCACCGGGCCTGGCGGGTGGGCAGGCGCAGCGCGGCGGCGGTCCATCGCCCGGCCTCGCGGTAGCCCGTGGCGAACACGACGGCGATGGGCACCAGCGCGCCGAACAGGTAGCGGCCCTGGTGCTGCACGAACGTCAGATTGTACCACGCGTAGCCGGCGACCACCACGCCGAGGTTGACGGCGAGCACGGCGGCGGCGAACCGGGTGGGGGGCTCGGCGCGGCGGAGGAAGCCGACGGACCCGGCGGCGGCGATCAGGCTGGCGACGGCAAGGGCCGCGTAGACCGGGATGCCGCCGACCGACGTGAGGAAGACCCCCATCCAGCCGAAGACGCCCCAGAAGCTCTGGAACGTGAACACCGCCAGGCGCGCGAGATAGGCCGCGGGTCCGTGCTCGGCGATCCAGTCGGCGGTGCGCGCCTGGCAGCCCGCCCCGCCGGGCTGGCACGCCACGGCCAGGTCGTGGGCGCGCAGCGCGAGCCAGTCGCCGGCGCCGTAGACCCGGCCGTTGCGCGCGAACCACGGCAGGCCGATGAGCGCGCCGAGCCCAACCGTCTCGGCGGCCGTGGCGGCGGCGGCCAGCCCGCCGAAGCGGTGCGCGCGCCACCAGCCGACGGCCTCGGCGGCGACGACGACGGCGACGGCCGGGGCCAGGACCGTGACCTTGGTCCACGCGGCGAGGCCGATCACGATGCCGCCGGCCGCCACGAACCGGCGCCGCGGCAGGTCGCCCGCGACGCGCCGGAGGGCGACGACCAGCGCCAGGGCCATGACGGCGTTGGCGAGCGGATCGTTGTTGACGGCGGCGGTCATGGTCAGGTGCATCGGCAAGAACGCGACGAACGCGGCGGCGCCCAACGCGACGAGCGGGTCCGGATCGACGAGCCGCCCCACCCGCCACGTCAGCGCCACGGCGATGGCGCCCAGGAGCACGCCGAGCAGCCGCAGCAGCCTCACGACCCGCCACGGCCACTGGCCGGCCGACTCGCCGGGGATCGGGTCGCCGCCGGCCCAGCGGTACGCCACCGCCGCGAGGTAGTAGTACGCCGGCGGCTGGTGGTCTTCGTAGTCGATGCCCGCGATGTCGGCGCCGGGCGGGAACCCCGCCGCCTTGAGCTGCTCGATGCGCTCGAACGGGTAGTCGCCGACCGCGATCTCCGGCGGGTCCGGCGTGTCGTCGCTCACCTGGCGCACGTAGTTGAAGTGCGCCGGCTCGTCGGGCACCTGCCACATCGGCGTGCGCACGGCGTAGGCCGCCCCCAGGCCGAGGTACGCCGCCACGATGGCGGCGAGGCCGAGCCCGGGCCGGTCCACCCTCACACCCCCAGCCGCTCCGCGATCACCGCTTCGAGCGTCGGCGCCCCGACCACGGCGAGGTCGTAGCGCACCCGCAGCGCGGGCTTGTTCAGCTCGACGATCCGGGCGAGGTCGATGGGGGTGCCGATCAGGACCAGGTCGGCCGGCACGCGGTTGAGCGTGGTCTCGAGGTCGTCGATCTGCCGCTCGCCGTAGCCCATCGCCGGCACCACGGCGCCGGTGGTGGGGTACTGGGCGTAGGTCGCGGCGATCGATCCCTCCGCGTAGGGCCGGGGGTCGACGATCTCGGCCGCGCCGAAGCGCTCGGCGGCGACGTACCCGGCGCCGAACGCCATCTCGCCGTGCGTCAGCGTCGGCCCGTCTTCGACGACGACGACGCGCTTGCCGCGCACCGCGCCGGGATCGGCGACGGTGATGCGGCTCTCGGCGCGCACGACGGTGGCGCGCGGGTTGGCGGCCGCCAGGCTCGCCTCCAGCGCGGCGAGCTGCGCCGGCGTGGCGCTGTCGATCTTGTTGATCACCGCCACGTCGGCCATGCGGAGGTTGACCGAGCCCGGATAGTAGCTGAGCTCGTGCCCGGCGCGGAGCGGGTCCAGGACCACGATGTGGAGGTCCGGCCGGTAGAACGGGAGGTCGTTGTTGCCGCCGTCCCACACCACGACGTCGGCTTCGGCCTCGGCGGCGCGGAGGATGCGCGCGTAGTCCACGCCGGCGAACACCACGCTGCCGGCGTCGAGGTGCGGCTCGTACTCCTCGCGCTCCTCGATGGTCACGCGGTGGGCGTCGAGGTCGGCGTACGTCTCGAACCGCTGCACGGCCTGCGCCGCCAGGTCGCCGTAGGGCATCGGGTGGCGCACCACGGCCACGCGCTTGCCGCGCGCGCGCAGGGCCGCCACGACGGCGCGCGTGGTCTGACTCTTGCCGGCGCCGGTGCGCGCGGCCGTCACGGCGACCACCGGCCGGGTCGACGGCAGGAGCGTCGCCGCCGGCCCCAGCAGGCTGAAGTCCGCGCCCGCCGCCAGCGCCACGGCCGCGCGGTCCATGACGTAGGCGTGGCTGACGTCGCTGTAGGCGAACACGACGCGGTCGACCGCGAGGTCGCGGACGAGGTGCGCCAGGTCGTGCTCGGGGTGGATCGGGATGCCGTCGGGGTAGCCGGGCCCGGCCAGCTCGGCCGGGTAGCGCCGGCCGGCGATGTCGGGGATCTGGGTGGCGGTGAACGCCACGACCGTCGTCCGCGGGTCGCCGCGGAAGACGACGTTGAAGTTGTGGAAGTCCCGCCCGGCGGCGCCCATGATCAGCACGCGGGCGGGGCGGTCGATGTGAGACGTCACGCGATGGGGCTCCTGGATGGGGCGTCGGATGGGGTCGGGCGGCGCGGCCGGTCTGCCCCGCGTTCGGGCAACGTCACAGGAAGCGCGCCAGGATGCCGCCCGCCTCGTACAGCACGTACATCGGGACCATGACCATGAACATGGTGAACGGATCGGGCGTCGGTGTCAAGACGGCGGCGAGGAGCGCCATGACCAGGACCGCGTGGCGCCGGTAGCGCGACATGACCCGCGGGGTGAGGATCCCGAGCTTGCTGAGGAGGAAGACCACCAGCGGCGTCTGGAAGGCCAGCCCGATGACGAGCAGGAGGTTGGTGAGGAACGAGACGTACGTGCTGATCCGCAGCTGGGTCTTGATGAGCTGCTCGCCGGCCGGCGACAGGCTCTCGCCGGCCAGGAACCCGACCAGGAACCCGATGGTCCGCGGCAGCACCAGGAAGTACCCGAAGGCCATGCCGGTGGCGAACAGGAGGCCCGCGCCGGGCAGGAAGAGGAACAGGTAGCGCCGCTCGTGGCGGTGCAGCGCGGGCAGGATGAAGGCGACGACCTGGTAGAGGATCACCGGCGAGGCCACCACCAGGCCGAGGATCAGCGAGATGCGGAACCACGTCGTCATCTTCTCGAGCGGCTCGATGGCCTGGAACGTGCAGTCCGGCTGGCAGATGGCCATCAGGCCGTCCATCACCCGCGAGCTGAACCAAAAGCTGAGCAGCATGCCGAGGCCCAGCGCGACCAGGGCGTAGATGATGCGGGTGCGCAGCTCGCGCAGGTGGTCCATCAGCGCCATGGCCGGCAGCGCGTCGGCCGGCAGCGCGTCGGCCGGCGGCAGGTCGGCCGGCTCCAGGTCGGCCGGCTCCAGCCCGGGCGTGGCCGTCATCTCGTTCACACGGGCCTCCCGATCACGTGGTCCGTCTCACCGGATCTCATCGGCCGGGCGTCTCGAGGTCGAACGGGGTGATGCGCCGGGCGAGCATGTCGACGTCGATCGGCGTGCCGGCATCGGTGTCGACATTGGTGTCGGCGTCGATGTCGGCGTTGGCGTCGACATTGGCGTCGGCGTTGGTGGCGACGTTGGTGGCGACATTGGAACCGGTGGCGGCATTGGCATCGCCCGTCGCTTCGTCCACGGCGGGGGCCGTAGCATCCGCGGGGGTTCCGGCGCCAGCCGCGGCGGCCGCGACGGCGGTCGTGGCGGCGGTCTCGGACGTCTCCGCGACGGCGGTCGTGGGCTCCGCCGCGACGGCGGACTGGACGTCCGCCACCGCCGCCTGGATCGGGGCCGTCAGGGCGCCGGCGATGGTCCGGCGGGTGTCGTGGATCGCCCGCCCGGCCGACTGCGCCGCCTCGCGGATCTCGGCTGCCGACGTGCCGGAGTCGCGGGCGGCGGTCTCGAACTCGCGCATGATCTCGCTGGTGGCGGACTGGCTGGCCTTGCGCACCTCGCGCACGAGCCGGCCGACCTGGGACGCGATCTCCGGCAGGCGCTCCGGCCCGAAGAGGACCAGGAACATGATCGCGATGAACATCACTTCCCAGGTATTGACGTTGAAGGGCATGCCGGCCTCCATCGGCCGGCCCGCCGGGCGCCACCTCGAGCGGGGCGCCGGCCGGCGGGCCGCCGTCACATGGTCGCGTCGACGCGTTCCAGGAAGGCGCGCAGCGCCGCGTTGTAGGCGCCGGGCTCTTCCAGGTTCGCCAGGTGCCCTGCGCCCGGGATGGTGACGAGCTGGGCGCCGGGAATGGCGGCGGCCATGGTCGCCGCCTCGGCGGCGGGGACGATGACGTCTTCGGCTCCCGCCACCACCAGCGTGGGCACGCGGATGCCCGCCAGGTTTGGCGTGCTGTCCGGCCGCGCCGCCATGGCGCGCAGCGCGTCGGCGACGCCCCGCGACGGCTGGCGGCGCACCATGGCGTCGACGCTGGCCCGCACGTCCGCCGGCGCGGCGGGGGTGACGAGCTTGGGCACCATCGCGTCCGCCAGCGGGCCGACGCCGTCGGACTCGATGGACACGATGCTCTGGTAGCGGCCCGCCCGGGCCGCCTCGCTGTCGGCGGCGGCGCGGGTGCACGTCAGCACCAGCGCGGCGACCCGCTCGGGATGCCGGCGCCAGAAGGCGAAGGCGACGTAGCCGCCCATCGACAGGCCGTTGACGACGGCGCGCGCGATGCCGAGGTGATCGAGCAAGGCGGCGAGGTCGTCGGCGTGCCCGTCCAGCGACTCGTGTCCCGGCCCGTCCGTGGCGCCGAAGCCGGCCAGGTCGGGCGCGACGACGCGGCGCGTGGCCGAGAGGACGGACAGCTGCGGTTCCCACAGGCTGTGGTCGAGCGGGAAGCCGTGCACCAGGAGCAGCGGCGGTCGATCGCCGCGGTCGGCGTAGGCCATCGTCCGGCCTGACAGGGTGACGTGTCGCATGCGGTCTCCTCGAGGGGTTGGGTTCGGGATGGTTGGGCGGCGGCGTTGTCGCGGATGGCGGCGCGCCGGCGGCGGGCCCGATCCGGGTCAGCCGCCGGGGCCGACGGCGACGGCGGTGGCGATGGCGCGCATGACGAGCCCCCACAGGAACAACGACCCGGCGCCGAACAGGATCGACTCCAGCCGCGGCGGCACGGCGCGCTGGGGCGTCTCGCGGGTGTAGGTGAAGATGAACGGCCAGATCAGCGCGGCCAGGACGCCGTACAGGATGTGCACCCAGCGCAGGCTGACCAGGCCGCCCGTCTGGAACAGCAGGATGGCGCCGAGCGCGGCCTGGGCCACCAGGAGCAGCTCGCCGACGACGATGGCGCCGAGGTAGTTGCCGTCGACGCCGCGGTTGCGCGCGAACAGCACGACGGCCCACGCGCCCATCACGAAGGTGAAGATGGCGGCGGTGACCGACAGGCGGCCGTGGATGTCGGTCAGACTCACGTCAGCGCCTCGGGCAGGGCGTCGAGGAAGGCGATGACGGTCTCGATGCCCTTGTGGAAATGCTCGACCTCGAACTTCTCGTTGGGCGCGTGCAGGTTGTCGTCGGGCAGCCCGAAGCCGAGCATGACGGACGCGAGCCCCAGCGCCTGGTCGAGGAGCGCGACGACGGGGATCGAGCCGCCCTCGCGCGTGAACACCGGCGGGCGGCCGAACGCGGTCTCGTACGCCCGGGCGGCGGCGCGCAGCGCGGGGTGCGAGCGGTCGATCATGGCGGGCTGCCCGCCGTGCAGGTTGCGGACCTCGACCTGGATGCCGTCGGGCGCGAGGCTCCGCAGGTGGGCGGCGCACTGCGCGGCCACGGTGTCGCAGTCCTGGTCGGGCACGAGGCGCATGCTGAGCTTGGCGAAGGCCTTGGACGGCAGGACGGTCTTGGCGCCGGGGCCGGTCCAGCCGCCCCAGATGCCGTTGACGTCGAGGGTGGGCCGGGCGCCCATGCGCTCGACGGCCGAGTAGCCGACCTCGCCCCAGCTCCCGGCGGCGCCGGCGGCGCGACGGAAGGCGCCGGCGTCGAAGGGCACGGCGGCCAGGCTCGCGCGCTCGGCGTCCTCGAGGGGGCGGACGGGATCGTAGAAGCCGGGAATGGTGACGCGGCCGTCGGCGTCGTGCAGCCGGGCGATCATGGCGCACAGGGTGTTGATGGGGTTGCGCACGGCGCCGCCGAACTGGCCGCTGTGCAGGTCGCGAGGGGGGCCGGTGACCTCGACCTCGAGGTAGGCGAGCCCGCGCAGGCCGTAGACGATGCTGGGCTGGCCGGGCGCGACCATGGCGGTGTCGCTGATGACGGCCACGTCGGCGGCGAGGCCGGCGGCGTGGGCGCGGACCCATTGCTCGAGGTTGGGGCTGCCGATCTCTTCCTCGCCCTCGAACACGTACTTGAGGTTGACGGGGGGCTCGCGGCCGGCGGCGGTGTAGGCGGCGAGGGCCTCGACGTGGGTGAGGGCCTGGCCCTTGTCGTCGGAGGCGCCGCGGGCGTAGAGGGCGCCGTCCTTGAGCGTGGGCTCGAAGGGGGGCGTGGCCCACAGCTCGACCGGGTCGGGCGGCTGGACGTCGTAGTGGCCGTAGACGAGGACGGTAGGGGCGCCGGGCGCGCCGAGCCACTCGCCGTAGACGATGGGGTGGCGGGGGGTGGGGTCGACCCGGACGCCGTGGGCGCCGGCGGCGCGCAGGCGGTCGGCCAGCCACGCGGCGGCCCGGGCGACGTCGGCGGCGTGGGCGGGATCGGTGCTGACGCTCGGGATGCGCACGAAGTCCTGCAGGCGGGCCAGCGCGGCGTCGCGGTCGCGGCGGGCGTGCTCGGTGGGGGTCGGCGCCGAGGCGGTGGTCGCGGTGGTGGTCGAGGTCATGGCGGCGGTTGCTCCGTGGTGGATGTCGGGCGGGAGTATAGCACGGGGGGAGGGGCCGGGGGGTGGGGGGTGGCGGCGGGCGGGCGGCGGTGCGGGCGGCCGGGTGGCGCAGGGATCGCCAGGCGAGTGAAGGTCAGTCGGCCCACCGGTAGTCGGCGACGGCATGCCATGGGACGACGGTGACGCCCGTGCGGTGTTGGGCGGTCTCGCCGCCGTAGACGACGACGCGGGCGAGGGGGGTGGGGACCTCCGGCCCCGACTCACGCGCCGGGGCCGTGATGGACGAGCGATCGAGGTGCGCGGCCGCGGCGTCCAGGGACTTGAACGCATCCGGGGCGACGGTGGCGCCCGACTTGGTTTCGGTCAGCACGAGGCGCGACGGCGCATCCAGAACGAGGTCGATTTCGATGCCGCGCTGCTGGCGCAGGTGGAAGAGCGCGGGCGCCTGCCCGCGATGGACGCGCGCCTTGTAGATCTCCGACGCGACCCAGGACTCGAAGATCGCGCCGCGCAGCGGGTGGTGGACGAGCTGATCCGGGGCGCGGATGCCCAGGAGGTGGCACGCGAGCCCGGTGTCGAAGAAGTGCAGCTTGGGGGACTTGACCATCTGGGTGGTGATGCTGCGATGCCAGGCGGGCAGGCGAAAGACCAGGAAGCTCGTCTCGAGGACCGACAGCCACGCCCGGGCGGTGTTGTGCGAGATGCCGGCGTCGGCGGCGAGCGCGGAGAGGTTGAGCACCTGCGCGGTTCGGCCGGCGCACAGCCGCAGGAAGGTCGTGAAGGCGTGCAGGTCGCCGACGTTGAGGACTTGGCGCACGTCGCGTTGGACGTAGGTGGCGACGTAGTCGGCCAGCCAGCGGTCGGCGGGGATTTGCCGGTCGTGGATGCGCGGATAGCCGCCCCGCCACAGGGTGTCGAAGAGGTCTTGCGGCGGGGCGGGGAAGCGCCGCAGCTCGTCGAGGCCGAGCGGCAGGAGGTGCAACACGCCGGTTCTTCCCGCCAGGGACTGCGCGATGGCCTGCGACAGGCCGAGGTGCTGCGACCCGGTGAGGATGAACCGCCCGTGCTCCGGGCGGGCATCGACGTCGACCTGGAGGTAGCTGAGCAGATCGGGCGCGTGCTGGACTTCGTCGATGATCGCGCCGGCGGCATGCTGTGCCAGGAAGCCGCGCGGGTCGGTGGTGGCGAACTCGCGCTCGTCGAGCGCTTCGAGCGACACGTACGGCTTGTCCGGGAAGGTCGCCCGGCACAGCGTGGTCTTGCCGGACTGGCGCGGCCCGGTCACGGTGACCACCGGATAGTAGGTCGCCAGGGTGCGCAGGCTCGCTTCGAGGTTGCGTGGGATCACCGCTGCCGGGGCCGAAGGAGGATCGTCTGACAGAGCAGGCACGCACAAATTGTAAGTTGAAAAGTGAATCTTGGCAACCAGCATGATCTACACGGGTTCCGGGGGCATCCATGGCGAGCCTGACCATCACGATCGACGACGACATTCTCCAGCGTGCCAGGATCCGCGCGCTGCAGGAGGGCACGTCCGTGAACGCGCTCCTGCGCGAGTACCTGGAAGCGTATGCTGGCCGGCGCGATGCGCAGCGCCAGGCCATCGCGGACGTGCGTGCCATCGCCGAGCGCGCCACCAGCCGGCGGAGTGAGCGTCGATGGACCCGAGACGAGCTCCATGAGCGATAGGGTCTTCGTCGACGCCAACATCCTGGTGCACATGTTCGACGACGATGCGCCGACGAAGAAGGCGCAGGCCATGCGTGTCAACAACGCTCAGAAAATGACCCATTCGACGTGTTGGAAATGACCCATCGGCACCAAGGAACAACGGCCAGGAATTGACCCGTGGCACGGTGGCCGGGGTCAGAACCGACGTCAGGACCAAGGACGGATCATGGGCGCTCCATGGGGATGGATGGGTCGGCGGGAGCCGATAGACGGCCGCGGGTGCGATACGAAGGGCCGGTGGTGACCAAGGATCTCGGCCCGGTGACAGAGACGGTCGAGGAGGGCGGGGGTGGCTGAGGGCGAGGGGGGTCTGGGCTCGGGCCCGGATCGAATCCGACGTCGCCGCTCTCCGCGCCGCCATCGGCGACGCCGCCTTCGAGGCAGCCCGGGCGCGCGGGCTGGCGATGACGACGGACGAGGCAGTGGCGTTCGCACTCGAGATGGCCGGCACGTCGCCGGACTGGCGGACGGGCACAACCGGCACGAGTCGATGGTTTGTGGCTATAATGGTCACAATCGTCAGATGTGGAGGGCCGTCATGGGACGAGTCGGTGTTGCCGAGCTGAAAGCGTCGCTGAGCCAGTACCTGGCGCGGGTCCAGGCTGGCGAGACGGTGGTGGTGACGGACCATGGCCGGCCGGTGGCACGGCTGGTGCCGGTGACCGCCGGCGAGCAGGAGCCCGAGGAGCGCCTGCGGGCGATGGAGCGGCTGGGCCTGGTACGTCGTGGTGGTGGGCCGTTGCCGCCCGACTTCTGGGACCGGCCCCGCCCGGTGGACGCGGCCGGGCGATCGCTGGCGCTTCTCCTGGCTGAGCGGGAGGGCGGTCGGTGAAGTTCTGGGACGCTTCCGCCCTCGCGCCCCTGTGCTGCGCTCAGCCTGCCAGTGCCCAGGTGAATCGCCTGGCGCGAGCTGACGGAACCATGGTCGTGTGGTGGGCAACGCCGGTGGAGATCGCGTCGGCGCTGGCCCGACTGGGGCGCGAGGGTGCGCTCACGGCCGCGGACGTCAACGCGACCCTCGCCTTGCTCGGTACGCTGCGCGAAGCGTGGACCGAGGTGCTGCCCGTCGACGGCGTGCGCGAGCGCGCCGAGCGACTGTTGCGTGCGCACTCCCTACGCGCAGCCGACGCCCTCCAGCTGGCCGCCGCGCTCGTGTGGGTCGCCGACCGGCCGGCCGGCGCGGTCCTGGTGACCCTGGACGATCGCCTGCGCACCGCCGCCACCCAGGAAGGCTTCACGGTGGAGCCGTAAGCACGATCGCGGCAGGAGCGGGTCCGACGAACCCTGACCACCCCGTCGCCACCACCACCTTCCGCTTCACCGACATCGCCGGCTCCCCCTGCCTCTGGGCCGAGCACCGCGCCGCCATGGGCGCCGCCCTCGCCCGCCACGACGCCATTCTGCGCGCGGCCATCGAGGAGCACGGCGGTACGGTGTTCAAGACCGTCGGAGATGCCCTCTACGTCGCCTTCCCCGCTCCCCTCGGCGCCCTCGCCGCGGCCCTCGCGGGCCAGCGGGCGCTGGCGGCGGAGGACTCGTGGCGTGCGGCGTCGTCGAGGCCAATGCCCTGGTCACGGTGGATCCGTATCGCGCGGCGCCGCACAACAAGGGCGTCCTGAACGGCATCGACCCGGTGGTGATCGCCACCGGCAACGACTGGTGCAGCATCGAGGCCGGCGCGCACGCCTATGCGGCGCGGGACGGGGCCAATCGCGCGCTGACCGAGTGGCGTGTGGACGAGGCGACGGGCGACCTCGTCGGCCGGCTGGAGGTTCCGATGGGCGCTGGGCACGGTGGGCGGCGGCACGCGCAGCCACCCGCTGGCAGGGGTATGCTTCAAGAGTATCTGTTCAGCCCTCCGCGACAACCCCCACCCCGGCGCTTCGCGCCACCCCGCCCCTGGAAAACTCCAAGTTCAGCTGAGGCAGAACAATGCCATTCGTTCAGCTCGAACGCGAACGTGTCCGGCCCGTAACACAAACACCGGTCCAACCGTCCGTTGCCGACGGCGCGCTCCCGCTCGATCGTACCGCCGGCATTCGCCAGGCGGTGCGGGAACGCGAGCAACACGATCTGCGCCGCGCCCTCGTGGTACGGGGCCGCCCCCGGCAAGAGAACGCGCGTGACTGAACGAGCGCAGATGAGCCGGACGAGGATCCTCGAGCGTCGGCCCGCGCCGGGATTGACGGACCGCCAGCCCCGTCGGCATAATCGGCCGCACCGGAGCACACTCTTCCCCATGGCCAAGGTCGACCTCTCGAACAGCCAGCGCAGGCAGCTCGTTGCACTGATCGCGTCGCACGGCGGTGTCTTGACCGTGACGCGGCGCTACATCCTGCTGGAGGACGCGGGCCTGCGGCGGTTCGAGACACGGGTGAACGTGGAGTCGCCCGCGGAGGACTTCAGTGCGGAGCTGGTGCGCACGTTGCAGGACTCCGGCACGCTGGCGGATACGGAGCAGCCGGCGCTGGTGTCGCTGCTGCGGGTGCTGCGCGAGCGGGTGGCGGGACACGAGGCGGAGCGGGCGTTCGTCGACGAGCTCTTGGCGCCGTACCGAGGGAGCGGGCCGCCTGCACACGGCGGTGTGGTCGATGGCCCGCTGGAGACGCCGGAGCAGCAGGCGCTGCTGGACGTGATGCTGGACGTGAACCGGCCGGCGGCAGAGCGTTCGGACGCGGGCGACAAGCTGGCGGCGATCGGCGACCCGCGGCCGGGGGTCGGCTTGGCGGGCGGACGGGTTGCCGGACATCGCGTGGTGCGCGGTGCCGGCGGGGGTGTTCACGATGGGCGGGGAGGCGTACGACGACGAGAAGCCGATCCGGACGGTCGAGCTGCCGGCGTACGACATCGCGAAGTACGCCGTCACGTACGCGCAGTACAAGGCGTTCCTCGACGCGCCGGACGGCTATCGAGACGACCGTTGGTGGCGCGCGCCGCTGAAGCTCGCGGAGCAACAGAAGGAGCACGGTGATCAGCGGTGGAAGATCGCCAACCGGCCCGCCGAGCGCGTGTCGTGGTACGACGCGGTGGCGTTCTGCCGGTGGCTGACGGCGCGGCTGCGGGCGGTGGGGGAGTTGGGGACGGACCGCGAGATCCGGTTGCCGACGGAGGCGGAGTGGGAGAAGGCGGCGCGGGGCACGGACGGGCGGGAATACCCGTGGGGCGGCGCGTACGTCGATGGTTCGGCGAACGTCGTGGACGGGGAGGCTGGCAGGCGGTTGGTAGCGCTGGCGGACAAGGGCGATTGGGATGCCTATCGCAAGGTGTTCTGGGATGATGCGGCGGTGGCGCTGAAGCACACGACCGCTGTCGGGTTGTACCCGCACGGGGCGTCGCCGGTGGGGGCGCTCGACATGGGCGGAAACGTGTGGGAGTGGTGCGCCACGGAGTACGCCAGCAAGAGCGACGAGGACATGTCAAGCACTGCTTCTCGGGTGGTGCGGGGGGTCGTGGTGCCGCGACTATCTCGACGCGCGCGTCGCCTCTCGCGACTGGTGCTATCCCGACGACCGCCTTGACTTCGTTGGGTTTCGGCTTGTGCAAGCTGCCCCCATTTCGTAGCTATGAACTCTGTCAGCTCTGGTCTCTGTTTCTCTGGCAAGGCGATGCGGCGTTCGCGATCACCGATGGCTCTGGAAGCCGTTCGGGGCCGTTAAACCGCCATCTTCGGAGTGGCGGTCAGGGTTGGGGATCGAGCAACTCCGCTTCTGCAAGTCGACGGGGCGTGGCTGCGTCGCCTGGATCGAATGCGGCTGCTCCGGCTTGACTTAGTCCACGACCTAGTCCATAGTTCGATTGACTCGACACGAAATCCCATCCCGGAGGTGCATCATGGCCGTCGAGGTCAACGTTCACGAGGCGAAGACGCACTTCAGCAAGCTCCTGCAGCGGGTGATGGTTGGAGAGGAGGTGGTCATCGCCAAGGCGGGCCGCCCCGTGGCCCGGCTGGTGCCGTATTCCGCGGGCTCCCTCCCCCGTGTGCCCGGCCGCTACGCCGGGCAGATCCGCATCGCGGACGACTTCGATGCGCCGCTGCCAGACGACCTGCTAGACCAGTTCGATGGTGCAAGCGATGCGGCTGCTCGTTGACACCCATGTCTGGCTATGGTGGCTGACCGAGCCGACCAGGCTCAACTTGGAAGCCGGCGCGCTATTGGCCGACCCAGGTAACAGGATCTTCCTTTCGGCGGCCAGTGTCTGGGAGATCGTGATCAAGCACGCCCTGGGCAAGCTGACGCTCCCCGCCGACCCTGACCAACTGGTCCCCCGGGCCATGGCGGAAGACGGCCTGATCGGACTGGCGATCGGGCACGCGCACGTCCTGCGCGTCGGCCGTCTCCCGCACCATCACCGCGACCCGTTCGACCGAGTGCTCGTGGCCCAGGCTCAGGTCGAAGGCATGCCCATCCTGACCGCGGATCCGGTCTTCGGTGCGTACGACGTCCCTCTGCTGCGGGCTGGTTGACCGCGTCCCCGCGTGCGATAGTGACTGTTTAGGCCAGGCGCTTGCAGGGCGGTCGCGCTCCAGGTTAGGCGGCGAGGATGGTACGACTGGGAAGATCGGGCTGGGCGGCGAGGGGGATCGGGGCAGGAGCAGAGCAGTTGCGCTGGTCGGGGCGGGGGTGTAGACGCCGAGGATCGGCATTGAGATTCCTATGCCCCAATCACTTCAAGGGGTGAAGCATGAAGCCGTCAGCGGTCGCCGTGGCCCTGCTGGCCTTGTCGGCGGTACCACGACCGAACTCGGCCGCGCCAGCTTCGGCGCCGGCCGGCGCCGATCCGGTCGCGCTAGTGCTGAGCTACCATCTGGGAGGGTCGGCCCACGGGCTGCTGGTCAGCGGGAGCACGGCGTACGTCGCCGTCGGCTCGCGCATCGTCGTGTTCGACATCAGCAACCCGGGCAACCCGACACGGCAGGCGGAGCTCGACCTCTACCCCGCGGAGGTCTCGCTGGCGGCACTCGACGGCACAAGCTTGTACCTTCACTACTATGGCGGCGACCCGGTGACGAGCCATGCGCGCATCGCTGTCGTCCACGCCAGCTTGCCGTGGCGACCCAGGCTGAAGGCCACGCTGCCCTTCGCCGCCCGCGCGCTTGCAGTGAGCGACGGTATCGCCGTCGCCTTCGACTACGGCGGTGTTGCGCTTTACGACGTGCGACAAGAGGGCGCGGCATCGCCGCTCGGCTCGGTCCCGGGCGACTACTGGCATGCCGGGTCGCTTCAGAGCTACGCGGTTACGCTCGTGGGCAAGACGGCCTTCGTTGGTGGCGCGCGCGGGGTCTGGACGATCGACATCCGCGATCCGGAGGCGCCGCAGCTGCAGCGCATCTCGAGCTCGGGACGACGTCGGATCTCGCCAACGTGGGCAACCGTCTCTATGTCTTGACATGGGAGCACCTCGTGGCCGTGGATGTCAGCGACCCGTCAAAGCCGGTCGTGATGGGCCAGCGGCCGATGGACGGCCACACCCTGGCCGTCGCGGGGGGATGGCCTACATCGGAAGCGACGCGGCGACGGTCGTCGTGGATGTGTCCGACCCGGGCCGCATGCGTGAGGTCGACAGCTACATCCATTCGGATGGCGTCGATGCTCTGGCGGTTGCCGGGGGGCGCCTGCTAGCGGTGACCGGCTCCGGTGGCCTGACGGTGCTTGACGCGACACGGCGGCGGGGCATCATCCCGCGTGGCGACTTCGACTTCGGGGAAGACTCGACGTGGGATATCGCCGCCACGGCCGATCTGGCCTATATCACCGTGGGCCGCCGCTTGGTCATCCTGGACATTCGTGACCCGAGTCTCCCCCACATCGTCGGCGAGCTCGACTTGGGGGGGCCTTGTCCGACGTCCTCGTCGTCGGATCGACGCTTTACGTCGCGGCACCCTTGACGGACTACGCCATCCACATCGTCGACGCCTGGCATTCCCGCCTCGCCGACCCCACCCTGGCCGACGCCATCCTCGATCGTCTTGTCCACAACGCCCACCGCCTTCAAATCACAGGAGATTCCATGCGCATGACCCGTTCCCCCTTGACCATGTCGATGGCATCGAGCTAACCTACCGCCGCCCAGCGCCCCTTGCGCCGCGCCATCGCCATGCTCCGGAATTCTCCATCGACATCGCCGGAATATGCAGTCATCCGTGCGCGACGAAGGACGTCGACTTCCCGATCGGCGACAGCGCCTTCGAGCGGATCGCGCCCATCCTGGTGTTCCGCGACGAGCTGCGCGACCTGGTGCGCGTCGGCGTAGTCGACTTCATGCCGATCCCTATGGTACTCGCGGAGCTCGGAAGCGCCTTGCGCGTTCCGCAGGTTGGCGAGATCCCCGTCGTCGGTCCGGAGTCCCTGGCGCTCCTTAAGCTTCGGGCCGACCGGCCGCAGGATCGAGCCGACGTCGTCGCGCTGATTGGCGCCGGCCTCGACATCGGCGCCGTCACCGTCTTCCTGCAACGGCACGCGCCCGAGCTCGTGCCGCGCCTTGGCGAGTGGGTAGAAGCCTCAGCCGCAGGATACGTCGGCGGCTACATCCGCCCCGCCCCCGCGCTTGGACCGAACAGCTCGCGCGCTTCTGCCCCGGCCCACCCGCGCCTCGGCCGCTGGGTGCGGCGTGCGCTTGCCACCCGCACCGACGTCCTCCAAGCGGTAGCGCCAGGCGCCCGGCGGCACCGGCACGTCGCGCAGAGCGAACGATCGGCCTGCCGTCCAAACCCTGCCCGGCTTTCGTCCCGCGCCGGGCGGGGACAAGGCTTGCGGTCGATTACCTCCGCCCGGCCGCCGCAATCGGGACGAACACTTCCCCACCCGTCGCTCCCGGTCCGACCCGCACCGCGGCCGCCGGGTGCGGCGTGCGCTTGCCGGCCGCGCCCACGTCCTCCAAGAGATAGTGCCAGGCGCCCGGCCCCGGCGCGTCGCGCAGGACGTAGGTCTGCCCCGAGGCCACGCCGCCCTCGGCGGGGATAAGCGCACGGTTGACCGGCGCCCACGGCCCCTCCAGCGTTGCCGCGCGCAGCACGTTGAAGCCGAGCGTGTCCGCCTCGGTCGCGGTCTCCCAGACCAGGATGGCCCGGTCCGCCAGGCCGATCGCGCGGAAGTAGCGCAGGTCGGCGGCGGTCGGCGCTTGCGGCGTCGCGGTGCGGGTCGGGGTGGGTGTGTCGGTGGGCGTCGCGGTGCGGGTCGGGGTGGGCGTGTCGGTGGGCGTCGGCGGGTTGTCCGAGAGGTAGCGCTGCCCCTGGATGCTCTCGAGACTCGTATCGGTGCCGCCCGAGCCGCGGCTCTCCCACACCACCACAAAGTCCCCGTCTGCGTCCCTCGCCACCGCGGGGGCCACCTGGAAGTTCGTGGTGTAGGTGTTGACCT
>CAYQBA010000064.1:0-23107 GCA_964415605.1 uncultured Anaerolineales bacterium
GCTGACGCCGTGCGCCGGACATCGCCCCAGTACCACTCGATGCGCGCGGCCGCGCGCCGCTCGGCCAGCCACGCCTCGAACAGCTGGTGCTCGATCTGCTTGCGCGTGGCGCCGTCCAGCCGCGCCGGACGCCGCCCGAGGACGCCGATGACGATCGCGCCGCCCGCGGCCGGCACGAGCGCGACGGATTCGCCGGTCGGCACGCCGGCGATCGCCGCGCGCCAGTCCGCGGGCAGCTTCGCCTGCACCGCCGTCATCACCCGCAGCACCGGCTCGTCGGCCGGCGCGGCCGGGTCGCCGGCGGGCATGACGTAGGCCGCGGCCACCGACCACAAGGCGCCGGCGTCGCGCCGCGCCGCGGCGGCGACGGTCTCCGCCATCGCCCAGTCGCGGACGCGCAGCACCGCCACGTGCAGCGTTTCGAAGTCGGAGCGGTGGTCGGCGAAGAAGGCGTCGACCCGGCCCGCGGTGATCCGTTGCCGCAGGACCGCCAGCTTGACGATCTCTTCGACATGCTGTTCCAGCTCCCGCTGCGACAGGCCGTGCTCGACCAGCCAGCGCTGGGTCGCCGCCACGGTGAGGAGGCCTCGGGCGCGCCGGAAGCCGTCCATGGCGTGCCGCAGGTCGCGATCCGAGATCGCGACCGGATCGGCCTGCAGCGCCTCGCCGATGAGGCAGATGTCGATCAGCCGCTGTACGAGATGCGGCGCGTCCCACAGCACGTCCAGGCTGCCGATGCCTTGCTGGATCTCCATCACCGTGTCGTTGACGCGCACGAGGTCGCGCTCCTTGGCGTGCTGGACGCCGCGCAGCGGCCACGGCACTGCCCGATCGGGCCCGTAGCTCAGCGAGATGGTGCCCGGCAGTCCGCCGCGCAGGAGGAGGTCGTAGTGCGGGGCGTGGTCGAACGGATCGATCTGCCACACGAGCTCCGCCCGCCAATCGGCGTGGCGGGCCAGGTGGGCGGCGATGCGCGGCCGGGCCTCGGCCGGCGCGACGGTGTCGCGGTGCAGCTCGATCAGCGCGGCCAGGCCGTCGGCCAGCACGGTGGGGATGGGGTGGTCCATGGTCGTCGCTCCTGGGTTCAACGGGCGTTCACGGGACGCGAATCGGGACGGTGGGCATGTTTGCGTGGGCCGCGAGCGGCGTGTCGGGCGCGGCCGCCGGGCCCGGCGCGGCGGACGGGCCGTCGATCAACAGGTCGCACAAGGCATCGGTGATCGGCAGGCCGGACTTGCGCTCGACCCACAGGTACTGGCCGTTGGGGTTGATCTCGAGGAAGACGTACTCGCCGTCGGGCGTCACGATCATGTCGATGGCGCCGTAGACCAGGCCCAGCCGGGCGACGAGGTCCAGGCAGCGCCGGTGGATGCCCGCCGGCAGGGGGTGCGGCCGGTACGTCGTGTGGTAGTGGTCGTAGCGCCGCCAGTCGATGCGGGTGTGGTGGGTCGCCTGCGAGTCGATCTCGGCCGCGAAGACCTGGCGGTCGACGACGGTGATCCGCAGCTCGAACGCCTTGGGCACGTACGCCTGGAAGATCGCCGGGCAATAGCGCAGCGACTCGGTGTACGCCAGGTCGCGGCTGGTGATCATCTCGGTGAACCGGTAGGTCTTGGTGGGCAGGCCGAGGAGCAGCGAGAACCCGACCTGCTTGCTGATCACCTGCCCGGCGTGCCGGCGGTGGAAGTCCAGCAGCTCGGCGGGATCGTTGGTCACCAGCGTCGGCGGCAGCGTGAAGCCGAGCGCGCCGGCGACCTTGAGCTGGTGCATCTTGAGCTGCGCCTGACGAATCGCCAGCGGCCGGCCGGGCACGAACCGGCTGTCCAGGATGCTCCACATGTCGCGGATGAAGTCGTCGCACTCGGCCTCGACGCCCGCCAGCCACGGCCGCATGGCGTCGTCGGCCGTCGACAGCCCCGGCCGGCGGTACCACACGCAGTCGACGGCGGCGAAGTCGATGTGCGCGGCGCCGCGCCGCAGGCGCGCGGTCATCCGCCCGTCGGGGGCGCCGTCGATGCCGAACGTCGAGGCGGCGGGGAACTCGGCCGGGTCGTAGCGCACGAACGCGGCGCCGCGCGCGGCGAGGCACGCCTCGACGTGGTCGGCGTGACTGTCGGCCGGGCTGGATGCGATGAGGATCATGCCGAAGTTCTCCAATGGTCGTCGGGTAAGTGGGTGCTGGGTCACCGTCGCCGATGCCCGGCAGGAACGGGTCTTCGTGGCGGCGGCCCGGTCCGTGGGGTGCGGTCCGCGTTTCGGCGGACCGCACCCCACGAGGGGGGATGCGTTGCGCGACCGGGATCAGTCGCAGTCTTCGCAGCCGCCCTGGGTGCAGGAGCTCGACTCGGGCGGCCGGCCACCCACCACCAGCGGCAGGTGCGTCTCGTCGAGCTCGAAGCCGATGGCGCTCAGGTCGGTGAGGTCGGTGCGCCCCACGTCGGCGGTCTCGGCGGTGGGCACGCGGCCCATGCGGATCTCGGGATCCATACTCTTGGTCTCCTAGGGTGTGTGTCGCGAAAAGCTCGGACGTTCGGGGCATGCTCGATTGCATGCGTGCCCTGTTCAACCGCTCCGGGGATGGTTTTCCCGGCATCGGCGCGAGATTTGGACGCGATCCGCTTGTTTGACGCCCCTCCCGCACCGGGTTAGCATCCGCGGCGGTCCCCCGGCGTTCGGGCGGGCGACCGCGGCGATCGGGCACGGCGGCGCCATGGCGGCGGGCGCCCGGGGGTGGGACCGTACCCGTTTCAACACGAATCGATCCATGACAAGGGGGAGCAGCACGATGGTCATGTCGACGGAACCGGCACCGATGAACGGTCACACGATCCAGGTGATCGGC
The DNA here is from genome assembly GCA_964415605.1 of uncultured Anaerolineales bacterium. GTDB lineage: Bacteria > Chloroflexota > Anaerolineae > Epilineales > Epilineaceae > UCB3. Next base: position 2,843 of record CAYQBA010000064.1, read on the forward strand.
TTCGGCCGGCGTTTGGTCGCCTATCTGATCGACGGCCTGATCCTGGGCGTCGTGAACATGCTGACATCGGTCTTGATCCATGCCATCGCGGGGAATGCCTTCGACCCCGGCGGCATCACCCTGCTCGTCAATGTGGGCGTCGGCGTCGCGTACTTCGTGGCCTTCTGGGTGACGAGCGGGCAGACGCCGGGCAAGAAGGCCCTGGGCATCCGGGTCGTCAGCACGGACGGCACGCCCCTGACGTGGGGCCAGGCGATCATGCGCTACGTCGGCCAGCTGGTCAGCACCGTGATGCTGGGCCTGGGCTTCCTCTGGATCGCCGTCGATGCGCGCCGCCAGGGTTTGCACGACAAGATCGCCAACACGCTGGTGGTGCGTGCTGACGCCGACTTCGCGGGCGAGTCGGCGGTCACATTCGTGCCTTCCGACCCGGGGCGCGGCGCGCTCGTGATCGCCATCGTGATGCTGCTGGCCTGCGCCCTCCCCTTCGTGGCGATCATCCTGTACATCGCGGTCGGCAAGGCGCTCGGCGGGGCCATCCTGGGCGTGCAGGATTGGCTCGACGCGGCCAGCCGCGCCGGGACGCCGCAGCCGTAGGGGGCGCTGGCGTGGGGTTGCCCCTGATCTGGAACGCACCCATCGGGCCACGTTCGCCCTTTGTCAGGCTCTGTGCCCGACGGGTGCCCGGCGACATGCCGTGAGCGGGGAGGGGGGCAGGGGCCATCCCCCCTACGGAACGCAGTCGCGCGACGAAGGGACGAGGCGCTGGCGGGTGGCCGGCGCCTCGTCCTCGAAAGGCGGGTCAGGGTGATGTGGGGGCGGCGGTGGGGGTGCTCCGCCGCGGGGGTAGCTACTGGATCCAGTCGGGGGCGCCGTCGTTGTGGTCGTTGTTCGGGTCGGCGATGTCGACCTTGGTGAACAGGCCGCCTTCGTCGCCGATGTAGAGGTCGGTGTGGGCTTCGGCCGTCGGCGCGGCGCTGGTCAGGTCGGCGTTGGACTGGATCACGACCCGGAACGCGGCGTCGGGCGTGCGCAGGACGCTGCCGTACTGGTGGCCGGGGGCGTTGGTCAGCTCGGTGGTGGCGCCGGTCTGGAGGTCGAGGCGCATCAGCTCTTCGCCGCGGGCGGGGTCGTCGGTATGGCGCTCTGAGTTGTAGGTCAGGATCTCGCCGACGCCGTCGGTGCCGATGGATGGGGCGAAGGCCTTGCGGACGGTTTGCTTGCTGCTGTCCTTGACCATCGTCAGGGGGCCGCCGGCGGCGGGCACGCGGTAGAGGTAGCCGCGGTAGTAGCTGCCCTTGTCGCCGGAGAAGTACAGGGTGCTGTCGTCGAGCGAGAAGGCGGACTCGGACGGCGCGGGGTTGTGGCCGACGGGCACGACGGGCTGCACGCTGTGGACGCTGAAGTTGGGGTGTGGGTTGACGGCGTGGGTCGGGAAGGTGAGGCACGCCAGGCCGCGGTCGTACCAGTCGTTGTAGTGGGCGAAGCACAGCTTGGTGGCGTTGTTCGACCAGGTCAGGTAGTCGATGCGGCTGGTGCCGAGGTCCTGGGCGGCGGTGGCGTAGGTCCACACCGGGGCGGCGGGCTTGTCGGTGCGGATGATCTCGATGACGTCGTCGCCGGACGGGCCGCGGGTGATGTAGGCGACGTGGAGGCCGAACGCGGTCCGGGGGAACCACACGGGGCTGCGGGCGCCGTCGGGGGCGCTGGTGAGCTGGGTGGGGGCGGCGGTGTCGTTGGCGTTGGCCTTCAGCCAGACCTGGTTGACGCCTGCGGGGCCGCTGCCGGGCCGGTCGGAAAGGAACGCGATGGCGCCGCCGCCGACGGAGAACCAGCGGATGTGCCGCGAGGGGTCGGGCGTGGGCACGGGCCTGGCGCCGTCGACGGTGCCGGCGCTCTCGGCGCGGGCGGCGGGCGCGACGGCGGCGACGCCGACGGCGGCGGCGCAGGCGGCGAGGGCGAGGAGGTGGCGGGCGGGCCGGGCGCGGCGGGCGAGCTTGGCGACTCGGGTGACTCGGGTGAGCTGGGTGTTCATGGGATTGCCTTTCGTGGGTGCCTGTCGTGTCGGATGATCTGGCTCCAGTATCGCCGACCGGAGGGCGGGGGCGTGAGGGGATCTCGACGGGGATCCGACAGGAACCCGACATGGGGGGCGTGGCGGGGGTGGGGGACCCTGGCCACGATCGCGCCTCGAATGCCGATCTACGCTTGTTGCGATTGCCCTGGGCCGCGTCGTGGCCCAAGGCTGATCGGCCAGACGCCTCCAATGGCGTTGGAGGCCGACCCATGATGCTCCACATCGACATCCTCGAGCCAGAAGTCCGCGCGTTTTGCCGACGGTGGCACGTCAGCGAGTCGGCGCTGTTCGGGTCCAGCATCCGTGAGGGCTTCCGACCGGACAGCGATGTGGACGAGCTGGTCCGCTTCCATTCAAACGCTCACCCTACTCTGTTCGACCTTCACAGTTGAAGTCCCCTCCGGATCGCAGCTTGACCCTCTTTAGATAGGAATATATACTGTTGTTTATGAAGTCGCTCTTGGTAGAAGTTGACGACGACCTCGCGCGTCGACTCGAACACGTGGCCCCGGCCCGCTCGCGCCGCCGGTCAGAGTTCGTCCGACGGGCGATCCTGATGGCGCTGTGGGCGGCCGAGGAGCAGGCCACGGGCGAGGCCTACGCGCGCCAGCCGGATGGCCCCGCACCACCGCCGGACCCCACCGTCTGGGACGAATGGTCCGTCGCGGGTGTGCCGTGAAGCAGTACGACATCTGGTGGGCCGAGTTGCCGCCGCCCGTCGGGCGACGTCCCGTGCTGCTCCTCACCCGCACGCCCGCCTACGACTACCTAAACAAGGTGATCGTGGCCGAAGTCACGACCACGATCCGGGGAATCCCGCAGGAGGTTCCGTTGGGTGAGGTCGAAGGCGTGGCCTCGTCCGTCGCCAACCTCGACAACGTGCACGTTGTGGCCAAGCGCCTGCTCACGGCGCGCGCCGGCGCGCTGCCGGGCGCGCGCGAGATCGAGGTGAAGCGGGCGCTGGGCTACGCCCTCGGCTGGATCGAGCTCAAGGCGCTATGAGGCGCGCGCCGTCCGTTGCCGGGATCCCGGGCTGGCCTGCCGATCTCTGGGCCAAGCACGACGCGGAGTGGGGGCGGCGGTGAGGACATGCGCCCGGCGACCGCACCAGGAACGCCGATGACCCGCCTCGCACCCGCCCGCCACATCCTCACGATCCTGGCCGTCTCCGATCTCCGGCGATGTCGCGGCTTCTACGATGCGGCGTTCGGGTGGCGTGTTTCCGAAGACGTGCCCGTTTACGTCGAGTACGCGCTTCCGGGGGGGATGCTCCTCGGGCTCTACCAACGGGAAGGCTTCGCCCGGAACACGGGCGTCACCCCGGCCACGGTTCCACCCGGCGCTATCACAGCGACCGAAATCTACCTCCGCGTCGAGGACCTCGCGGAAGCCGCCGATCGGCTGCAGGCCGCCGGCGCCCGGCTGCTCTCGCGCGCCGCACCGCGTGCTTGGGGCGACGAGGCCGCCTACTTCGCCGACCCGGAGGGCAACGTCCTCGTCGTGGCGCGACCGCTCCCGCCTGAGGCCGGCGGCAGCGCGCGTTGAGTCCGGCCATGCTTCGTTGGCTCTCCCGGACCGGCCGTTCGTCAAACCCGAAACGGCATCGAGGAGCCACCACCGCCCAACTGACAGACGCGGAGTTGCCTGATCCCGGTCCGCGTGTGATCTCGTCTCTGGCCGACCCGTTGCCTCGGCCCGGACTCAGCGAGCAATCGACGCGTCCGAGTCCCCCGCGTTCGGACCCTCAGCGACCGGCGCGGCGAGCGCGCCTAGAAACGCCTCCAACTGCCGCTTCTCGACCGGTGTCAGCCCCAACGGCACGAGGTCCGACACGCCGTTGAACGGCCGTGGCGCGGCGTCGTAGTGCGCGATCACGCCGGCCAGGTCGGCGAACCGGCCGTCGTGCATGTAGGGCGCCGTGGCGCCGACGTTGCGCAGGCTGGGCGTCTTGAAGGCGCCGTCGAGGCTGGGCGACACGACCGCGACATGCCCGAGCTCGACGCAGTCGTCCGGGCCGGCGTCGCTGTACTCGCCGGCGCAGTTGAAGGGATCGTCCAGCGCGAGCCAGACCCCCTCGGCCCGGCCGGCATCCGAGACCGCCGCCGCGCCCGCCCCAGCCGCGCGCTCGCCGTCGACGGCCGCCGCGTGCGGCGCCAGGCCGATGTTGTGGAACCCGTCGTTCGTCAGGCGCGGGCCGCTGTGGCACTGGATGCAGCGCGCCTTGCCGATGAACAGCCGCAGGCCCTTGACCTCGGCCGCGGTCAGGTGGCCGCCCGCCGCGCGCGCGTCGCCGCCGTCCAACGCCGCCACGTAGGTGTCGAAGCGGGCCGGCCCCGGCCGCAGCGTGCGCTCGAAGGCGGCGAGACACTTGCCGAGGCTGGCGAAGACCCGTTCGACGGCGGTCCGATCGCCCGGCGCCATCGACGTCCACGCGGCGCGCGCCGCTGGGTCCCCGATCGGGCCGGCGGCGTCCGGGAACCGGTCCGCGTCGTCGAGCGGCGGCATCGGTCCGAACAGCGCCTCGTACGCCGCGCGGTGGTGCCGGTAGGCCAGCCGCGCCGCGGCGACCCGCGTGAGCCCGTGCTCGGCGGGATCCTCCAGCGGCCCCAGGGCCTGCGCCCACAGGCTGTCGGCGCGGCCGTCCCAGAACAGCCACGGCGCGTAGGCGGCGCCGACCAGGCTGGGGACGTGGCGCCGGCTCTCCCCCAGCGCCCGCGCCTTCTCGCGGCCATCGGTGAAGAAGCGCCCGGGTTGGTGGCAGGTCGCGCACGCCACGCGGCCGTTCGCGCTGAGGCGCGCGTCGAAGAACAGGCTGCGCCCCAACCCGGCGGCCGCCGGATCGTCGGCGACTCGGTTGGAGGCGTCGGGCGGGGGCGGGCCGAGGTTGCCGATCCACAGGCCGCGCAGCTGGCCGACCTCGGCCGCGGTCCAGTGCGGGTCGGCCGCCCGGCAGCCGCCGAGGCAGAGGCCGGCCAGCACCGCGGCGCTGGCGCTGCCCGAGAGCCGGGCCCAGGGTCTCACCGGAGCGCTCCCCGCGTGGTCAGAGGTCCAGGCGAATCGTCGCGCGGTCGCTGCGGCCGTCCGGCGCCGTGATGTCGAGGTACACCTCCCACGGACCCGGCATGTGGAACTTCAGGCCCGCCACGCGGTACTCGCCCGCGGCCGGCTCGGCGGTGACGGCGGGGCGCGTCGGCAGCCCGTGCGCGTGACCTTGGGCCGGCATCCCCCCGCTCACCGCGATGGAGGCCGCGCCCACGGGGGCGCCGCCTGCATCCACGACGCGGACCACCCAGGCGTGCAGCGCGTTGAGCGGGACCGGCGCCGGCTCGCTGCGATACCAGACCTCGAACTCGCCATGGTCCGACCGGAAGGGCCCGATCGCGTCGCCCGCCGGGCGCGCCAGGGCGTCTGCGTCCGGAGCCGGCGGCGAGGCGGTCGCCGCCGCCGCGCCCGCCTCGCCGGGCGATGGCGCCGCCGGGGCGCCGCAGGCCGCCACGGCGGCGGCCAGGGACAGCGCGGCGAGCGTCAAGGCGGCCGGCGGCGGGGCCGCCCCCACTTCAGGTGACCTGGACGGTTTCGCCATGCTTTCATCCTCGATCGGTCATCGGTCATGCGGGCCGTTGGTGCAGGCACGCCGCGGTCGATTGGCGATCCTAGTCCCGATCCGCCGCGTCGTCAAACCCCTTGGCGACGAGATCCCGCAGCCACCCGGACGAGCGCCACGCGGCACGGGGCCGGGCCGGCGCGCCGGCCCGGCCCCGCAGGATTACGTCACGGCCAGCGGCACGTCAGCGCCGTCGTGATCGCCCGCGCGATTCCGGCCAGCTCCTCCGTCGTCGGCGAGGCGTGGTAGCCCTGCGGCGACGACGCCGTCCGCCGCAGCAGGTCCGCCTCGACGTCGGCGCCGAGGCCGATGACGTGCACCGTCGCGCCCGCCGCGTGCAGGCTCGCCGCCGCCGCCAGCGTGCTCGCGCCGCCGTCGGGCGTGCCCTGCCGGCCGTCGGTGAGCAGGACCACCACGCGCCGCGCGTCCGGCCGCGCCCCGCGCGCCAGCATGTCGCGCGCCTCCGCCAGCCCCAGGTCGATGCGCGTGCCCGGCGCCGTCGCCAGCCCGGCGATCGTCCGCGCCAGCGCCGCGCGGTCGCCGGTGATCTCCGCCTCGGCCGTCGCCCGGCCGTTGAAGCTCACCACGCCGACGCGGTGCACGCCCCCGCCGGCCAGATCGGCGAAGCGCGTGGCCAACTCGCGCACCGCATCGATCTTGGTGCCACCGCGCACCCCCGGCTCGCGCATGCTCTCCGATGTGTCCAGCGCCAGCACCACGTCGAACGGCACCGACTCCGGGTTGCACGCCTGGTTGGCCAGCACCGGCAGGTAGATCGGCGGCGGCGCGTAGACCTCGACCTCGGGCACCGGGAAGACCAGCCGCCCGCGCGCGCCCGTCATGTCGACGAACGCCGCCACGGCCTCGACGTTCGTCGGCCACGTTCCGACTTCCTGGGGGACCACCTCGAAGCGCAGCACCGGCGGGTCCGCGGCCGCCACGCGCCCCATCGTCCACATCAGCGTGTCGCCCCGCGGCATCTCGGCCGACGGCACCGCCGAGCCCGGCACGTACCGCATGTTGGCGGGGACCACGTCGGTCACCACGAGCTGGTCGAACAGGGCCGGCTCCCGCACGTAGCGCGTGAGCGCGCGGGCGAACGTCACCAGCGTGGCGGGGCCTGGGTCCAGCACGAAGTGGTCCTCCGATCCGACCATGTCGAGGAGGTAGGCCCGCTGGTCGGCCGTCAACGGCGTCGACGGGAACACCAGCGCGAAGAGCTCGATCCCCCTCGCGCGCACCGCCTGCGCCACCTCCAGCGGCTGGTCCTTCGGGATGCCGTCGGTTACCAGCAGCATCACCCGCCGCATGTCGCGCCGGGCGCGCGGCCCCGACAGCTCGGTCAGCGCCACGTCGATGCCTGCCGCCATGCGTGTGTCGCCGTCGGCCTTCAAGCGCAGCACCGTCGACGCGATCGCCGGCAGGTCCTGGGTCAACTCGGACTGCAGCGCCGCGCCGTCCCCGAACGTCGCCAGCGCCACGTCGGTGATGGACGGGTCCATCTCGGCCAGGAGCCGCTGGATCGCCTCCTGCGCGCGGACCAGGGCGTTGTGGCGCGCCATCGAGTACGACGTGTCGACCACGAGCGCCACCTGCGCGGCCGTCGGCTTGCCGGGGCACGCGCCCGTCACGCGCAGCGTCACCGCCACGCGGTTGCCAAGCGGGAGCCGCCTGGGAGCGGCCGACTTGTCGACGGCGGCGGTGCAGCGCTCGGGGTCGGGCGGCAGGTAGTAGTCGTCGGGGCTGCCGGGCCCGGGCTTGAAGACCCACACTCCCCCTTGCCTGACCTCGCGCCCGCCGACCGGATAGCCGACCTCGGCGCCGAGCTGGGCGTAGGCCACGTAGACCAGGCCGTCGGCGTCCACCGCGATGTCGCGCGCTTCGACCGTCAGGTCGGGCATCCGCCAGTAGGCCACGAGCACCCCGGCCGGCGTGTAGCGCAGGCCCCAGCCCCCGCGGCCCAGGACGAAGACGTCGCCCGTCGGGCCGACCGCCACGCCGACCGGGCCGTCGTGCGTGGTCCACTCCGCCAGGCGCACCCCCTCGGCGTCGAAGACCGCCACGCGGTTGCGCCCGCGGTCCACCAGGAACACCCGGTGCGCTTCGGGCGGCCCGGCCGCCCACAGGGCGATGTCCGACGGCACCGCGTTGGTGCCGGCGCTGCCGTAGCGCCACGCGGTCTCGGCGCCCGTCGCCGGGTCGATCACCCGCACCTGTCCGGTGCCGACGTCGAGCGCCGCCACGCGGCCCCCGCTCGCGGCGATGTGCGTGAGGTGGGGCACCGCCTGGCTGGCTGGCGCATACTGCACGTAGCGGCGCGACCAATCGGGGAACTGGTCGTTGGGCCGCCGCTCGATGCGCGCCGGCGCCAGCGTGTAGATGACGTCGCCGTCGGCGGCGATGTCGACGGCCGGGTGGTTCATGCCGTTGTTGGCCCGGTTGAAGCACGTGATGAGCTGTGACGCGGGCTCGGCGGGGCTGGGCGCCTCGGCATGGCGCGCCCAGCGCTGGATGGTCTGGTGATCGCGGCTTCCGTACGTCTGGTACGCGAACGCGGGGACCTGGATCGCGGGCCGCTGTTCGTTCGCCTCCCAGTGCAAGTCCTGCAGCACGGCCAGCTGCCGGGCGGCGGCTGCGCGGATCGGGATGACCGGCCCCTCGAGGCGCGGGTCGTCGGGGACGCCCGTCACCGCCGGGCGCCGCCCGTCCGCGAACAAGGTCGCGACGCCCACGGCGGGGTGGGGAAAGCAGCGCAAGACGTCTGTCAACACCATCCCGTCAGGCGTGACCCCTAGCGTGCTCACCTGGTTGATCGGATCGTGCGAGCGCACGAGCCCCGTCGGCGTGATCGCGTAGACGCCGGCGCGCCCGACGAACGCGCCGGCGGCGCTGGCCCCGATGCCCGCGCTGTTGTCGGGGTTGATGCCGCTGAGCGGGAACGCGTGCCGCAGGCGCCGGTCGGGGCCGAACACCACCACCCCAGACGACTGGCGATCCACGGCCGGGCTGTCGGCGGCCGGGGCGGCCGGTCTCCCGGCCATCCGGGCGGACGGGCGCGGCGTCGCGGTTGGGTGGGGCGTGGCCTGCGGCAGGCAGGCGCCTCGCTCTGGCGCGCCGTTGACGACGTATACGACGCCGCTGGGGTCGATGTCGAGGTCCATGGCCTTCCACAGGTCCTCGGCGCCGAAGGTGGCGTCGTACGCGCCGTCGGCGTCGAAGACGTCGACACCGGTGTTGCGGATGTCGGGCCGGCACGCCGGCGAGCAGCGGTCTTCACAGTCCACCCAGAGGATGCCCGGAGTGCGTCCGAGGTAGATCTTCCCGTCGGGGCCGACCGCCAGGTCGCCGTACTGCGCCATCTCGGGGACGGCCGCCAGCATGAACCCGTCGAGGAACTTGCCGCCGCTGTCGATATGGGCGATCGACCGATTCGGCTCGCTCCGCCGCAGGATGTACAACGACCCGTCGGGCGCGGCGTCGATCCGCATCGCCGGCGCGGCCTGCGGCGGCACCGGGAACGCGGTCACCCAACCGCCCGCGGCATCCATGACGTGCACGGCTTGCGCGTCGCGATCCAGGACGTACGCGGTGCCGCGGTCGTCCACGGTGATGTCCGAGACGATGCGCAGGTGCCCGGGCCGCAGTCGCCACGGCGACTCGGTCCAGCGGTCGACCAGGGTATACGAGAAGGGGTTGGCCGCCTGGCGGGCGGGGAGGGCGTGGGCAGGTGCCGCGTGGGCGAGGGCGAGGGGCGACAAGAGGATGGCAGGAATGAGGACGGAGAGGAGCGAACGGCGACGAGGGTAAGCAACGGCCTGCGGGTTCATCGTTGACCTCCTACCGCAAGTGGGTGAAGAACGGGTCACGCGCGATGCCGATGGACGGGGCTGGCCACGGGTGGGGTGGGGCGGCGGGCTGCCGGCTGCGGCGGGCGCGGGATGGCGCGCATCCCGCCGGCCCTTGCCGTGCCTGCCGCGCCGCTCCCCCGTGGCGCCAGGACCTCGATTGTGTCGGGAGCCTACCACCCGGATCGGGCAGCTGCTTGACCGTTCTCTGACCGGAATCGGACCGTGGCCGGACGGGCCTTGGCTCGCGCAAGGGTCAGGATAACCGGTCGGGCGTTGCAGTATCGTCACACGGCAGGGTTGGGAGCGCGGCGGCGCGGGCGCCGACGGCGGTTCGGGCCCTCGAATCGGCGGGTTCGCATCGTCGGCGCGCCGCGCGCATCGATGGGTGCGCGTTGGCTCTGGTACGCTCTAGTCGGCGGTTCCCGCTCCTTCGGATTCGTGGTAGACTCGCGGGGATCGCCCGCCCCACGACCCTCACCGACGCAGAGCCCGACATGGTCGACGACGCAGCAAACGAAGCGGTCAAGCCGGCGCGAGGCCGCGCAGCTCGGTGGCCGGCTGCCGGCTGGCCTGGCGGAAGCGCGGGGAGCGGCGATGAAGGCGCGAAGCTGGAGGAGACGAAGCGCGTCGGGCGGGTGCTGGTGATCCTCCAGCTGATCGCCAGCCAGCCGCGGCGCTGGCGGCGGCGCGACCTCAGTGATCGCTTCGAGGTCAGCGAGCGGCAGATCGACAAGGACCTCGAGCTCATCCGGCACGGGCTCGTGCTCCCCTTGCGGCGGACGCCGACGGGCTACTTCTTCGAGTCGCTGCCGCACCTGGCGGCGCCGCCGCTGGGGTTCCACGAGGCGCTGGCGCTGATCCTGGCGGCGCGCGCGGCGCTGTCGGGCGACGGCATCGACTCGGCGGATCTGGCGGCGGCGATCTCGCGGGTCGAGGCGCAGCTGCCGGTCCCGCTGCGCGGGCTCCTGGCGGACGTGCGGCGGCCGGCCCCGGTCAGCCCCGCGGCCCAGCAGCGCACGCGGGTGCTGGCGGCGGTCGAGCGGGCCATCGGGGAGGGGCGCAAGGTTCGCATGGTGTACGCCAGCGCGGTTCGCGGTGGGCAGGCCACGGAGCGGGTGGTGCGGCCGTACACGGTCATGCGCTACATCCGGAGCTGGTACGTCATCGGGCACTGCGAGCTGCGGGGCGACGTGCGGATGTTCAAGGTGGGCCGCATCCGGTCGTTGAGCCAGACGGCGGAGCCTTACGCGATCCCGGGCGACTTCGACCTCGACAGCTACTTCGGGGGCGCCTGGGGGATTCTGAGGAGCGACTCGGCGCGGCCGGAGCCCGTGGTGCTGGAGTTCAACGCCGAGGCGGGCCGCTGGGTTTGCGACGAGACGTGGCATCCGGCGCAGGTGGTGGAGTCGACGCCGGACGGCGGCGTGCGGTTCTCGGTCGACGTTCCGGTTACGCCGGAGCTGGTGCGCTGGGTGCTGGGGTACGGCGCGCGCGTGCGGGTCGTGTCGCCGGACGGCTTGCGCGAGGCGGTGGTGGCGGAGGCGGCGGCGGTTGTGCGGGCGGCGGGTGGGGGGGATCGGTGATGGACGATGGGCGGCTGCTGCTGGTGTGGGGGAAGACGCTCGGCCGCAACTCGAATGCGACGGAGGGGCATCCGCTGGCCCTGAGTCATCACGCCTTTCCAGACTTGCCACCCACAACTTTGTACAAGTCCGGGAGAACATCAGGGAATTTCGGGCGGACGACGCCAGAGGTGACGAATGATCGGTAGCCCGACCGACTTCTGGGCAAAGCTCAAGCCCTTCCGGGTGCTTCCGGCTGAGTCGTGGCTATCCGTCGAGGATCACTGCGCCGATGTGGCGGCGTGCTGCGAGGCGATTCTCGCGTGCGGCCTTACGCGAAGACGCATGGCGCACCTTGGCGGACTCGGGGATTTGTCGCCGGCGCAGGTGGCTCGCCTAAGCTTCTTGGCTGCCCTTCACGACATCGGGAAGTTCGGAATTGGATTCCAGAACAAGGCGATCCCAAAGCCCCCGTTCACCAGTGGACATGTCCGAGAAGTGCTTGCGTTGCTTCGTGCAGATGCCTACACAGACCTCTACGACGGCATTCTAAACTCACTGCCCTTGGAGGAAATGCTGGGCTGGGGAAGTCGAAGTGAGACGATCGGTCAGCTTCTCTTGGCATCAATCTGTCATCACGGGCGCCCCTACGCCGCATACGATCACTTCGACCCATCCAACTGGCGACCTTATCGGGGCTTGGTTCCATTCGACGGCATCCGACGACTCGGGGTCGCGGCACTCCATTGGTTTCCAGCCGCCATTGATCACAACGCCGATCCCTTGCCAGCCGATGCTGTATTCCAACACGCATTTTGCGGTCTGGTAACGTTGGCCGACTGGCTTGGGTCCGATGATCGCTTCTTTCCCTTTGAGCACGGCACTGGTTCACGGATTGACTGGGCTCGCCGCCGGGCGTCCGAAGTCGTTGAACGCGTGGGACTCGCGACCCAACACACACGACTGCATCTCGTGAGTCGCCCTCCCACTTTCAGGAGTGTATTTGCCTTCGACCCCTACCCGCACCAAGCGCAGGTGACCGAACTGCCTTTGGACAGTGCTGGCAGCCTGACCGTGCTGGAGGCCGAGACCGGGTCGGGCAAGACGGAAGCGGCGATTGCCCGATTCCTCCGCCTGTTCGACGCCAATCAGGTCGACGGCATGTACTTCGCCCTGCCAACCCGCACCGCTGCGATGCAGATGTACCGCCGAGTGACCAAGTGTGTGGCCGCAGCATTTCCAAATGCAGACGCCCGTCCCAACGTGGTGCTGGCGGTGCCCGGTTACATCGCCGTCGATGACTCCTATGCCACGCGACTTCCGGGGTTCGAGGTATTGTGGCCAGAGGAAGATCGGGAGCGCAATCGTGATCGGGGCTGGGCAGCGGAAACACCCAAGCGCTATATGGTCGGCACTGTGGTCATTGGCACTGTAGATCAGCTCCTGCTATCCGCGCTGATGGTCCCTCATGCTCACCTGCGTGCAGCGGCACGATTGCGACACTTGTTGGTCGTCGACGAAGTCCATGCGTCAGATACTTACATGGCACGTATCTTGCGCGAGGTCCTACGGCATCAACTTGCCGCGGGCGGGCATGCCCTCCTGATGTCCGCCACGCTTGGCTCAGCTGTTCGCGAGCAACTTCTCAACCCGGATCGCCCTACCGGACCGCCCCCCTTTGAGCATGCAGTCGCCACGCCGTATCCGGTCGTGACACATGTTCCTGTCGCGGAGGATGCCGTCCGGATTGCGGTTGCTGGATCCGACCAGGCAAAGGTCATTGGCGTCGTACTGGCAGCTGAGATGTCCGATTCCGAGGTGATCGCCCGAAGGGCGCTCGATGCTGCCGCAACCGGAGCGAAGGTTCTCGTGGTGCGCAACACAGTCGCTGGATGCATCGATACCCAAGTTGCGCTGGAGGCCATAGCCGGTGAGCGGTCGCTGAATTCGCTCCTGTTCCACTGCTCCGGCCGCCCCGCGCCGCACCACTCTCGATTCGCCAAGGAGGATCGTGAGGCGCTCGATAGTGCACTTGAGACGCAGTACGGGAAGCACCGGGCCAATGCGGCCGACGGTCGAGTGGTCGTGGCGACTCAGACAGTCCAGCAGAGCCTCGATATTGACGCGGACTTCATGATTACCGACTTGTGCCCCGCAGACGTCCTGCTCCAGCGTTTGGGGCGCTTGCACCGCCATCGGGCCCGCCTGCGCCCTGTAGGATTCGAGAGGCCTACCACGGTCATCTTGACACCTGAGGATCGCGACCTCGGCCGTAACATCCGCCCTGATGGCGAGGCTCGCGGGCGTCACGGCATCGGCACCGTCTATCAGGACCTTCGGATGATCGAGGCCACGTGGCGCGCCCTGGAGAACCGTCGGAAGCACGTGGCTCATGGTAAAATGGACGATATCGAGGTCGTGATCCCGGACATGAACCGCGCGCTGGTGGAGGAGGCTACGCACCCGGAGGTGCTGAACACTCTGTTTTCACCGTCGGCGAGCGAATGGGCACGCCACAGCCAGTGGGCTGCTGGCGAAGGCGTGGCGACTGGACTTCTCGCTGAGTTGAACTTGATCCCGCTCGACCTACCTTTCGGAGAAGTCGACTTTCCAAGCAAAGAGGTCACGCTGCGTGTTCAGACCCGGCTTGGCGAGGCGGACCGGCTCGCCGAGTTCGCTGAGGCTCTCGTCAGCCCATTCGGTGAGAAAGTTCGTCGCCTCACCATTCCTGCTCATCTGGCGCGTGGCGTTCCGGACGACGCCGTCGTCACTGACGTATCCACCATGGATGATGAGATTCGGTTCAAATTTGGACCGATCGCGTACTGCTACGATCGACTTGGGTTACGACCCATCGGCAATGACCAGGAGGCAGAGAACACTACCGATGCCTGAGCCACGTTTCAACTTGCTCGAGGATCCGATTATCGGCATGCGCGTGGGCGACGTCGAACGTCTAAAGGGATCGCTCCCCGAGGCGCTCCATTACCTGGGTCGCGGCGACGATGTCGTCTTCCTGGGGCAGCCCGCTTACCATGCAGCCACTTGGCACATGTTCCTGGTCCAACTCGCTGGTCTGGCGTTGACGGGGATCAGGCAGCGCGACACGGCGCGGCCGGTAACCGATTGGCAGACCGCCCTTCTCTGCCTCACAGAAGGACGGGTGGAGCCATGGTGCTTGGTTGTCGAGGATGTGGGACAGCCAGCGTTCATGCAACCGCCAGTGCCAGAGGGGACAATCGCGGCGTGGAGGAAAGAGATCAGGCACCCCGAAGGGCTTGACATCCTGATCGGTGCGAAGAATCACGACTTGAAGCAGTGGCGCATGGCAGTACCCTCGGTGGAAGACTGGCTCTTCGCACTTGTCAATCTGCAAACGAGCCAGGGTTTTCTGGGCGCAGGGAACTACGGCATCTCCCGCATGAATGGTGGGTTCGCCAGTCGTCCCCTCATGGGCGTGGCGCCCTCACTGAGCACGGGTGCTCGCTTCGTGCGCGATGTGGATGTAATCCTCGGCGCGCGGCCAAGCCTGTTAGAGGCGGCCTACGGCTATGCTGCCGATGGCCTTGCCCTGTTGTGGCTGGCTCCGTGGAACGGTGATGAATCTCTTCCCTTGAACCGCCTCGACCCCTTCTTCATCGAGATTTGCCGTCGGGTGCGGCTAGTTGAAAGACAGGGTCAACTGGCGGCGCTGGCAGTGACGACCAAGGGTCCGAGAGTATTCGGAACCCACGTCAATGGCAATACCGGCGACATCTGGACACCTGTTCGTCGGAAGGACAACGCGGCGCTAACTGTCCCCGGCGATGGATTCACCTACAAGCGTTTGCAGGAGATCCTTTTTGGCTCGGACTATGCACGCCCGCCAGCGCTGGAGGTCCGCAGGGAGGATGGACCTGAGCCTTTCGTGATCGCGCAGGTGTTGGTACGCGGGCAGGGGAAGACGGAAGGCTGGCACGAGCGCCGCGTGCCTGTCTCCCGTAAGGCTGCAGTACTGCTTCGAACGGAAGAGGGCCGCAACCGCTTGGGAGACCTTGCACGCAGTCGCGTGGCGACAACGGCTGACGTTGCCGGGAAGGTTTTGCGCCCGCCGATCCTGAAGCTGCTTCAAGGCGCGCCGGACAAGCTCAACATGAACGACCATCGAGCCACCGTCTGGCTTGCTCGCTACGATGCCCTCGTTGACGAGGTCTTCTTTGACCGGCTCTGGCATGATATCGACGAAAGCGCCGAGGACCGCACCATTGATTGGCAGCGACTGGTCCTGGATTTCGCGAAAATCGTGTTGGACGAGGCAATCGAAACCGTTCCGATGCCTAGCGTTCGCCGCTACCGCATTGTTGCGGAGACGGAGCGCTTCTTCACTACGCTCCGCCATAAGCACTTTCCGCACGCATTGAGAGCCCAGGCACCACAAGAGAGCCAGGAGACGAACCATGTTGTCGTCGATCGCCAATGACTCGTCGACCACCTCTCGGTCATCGCTCGATAGCATCGTCCGAAAGATCGCGCGCGATATCGACCGGTTTCTGTCCACCGGTGATGTGGCCGAGCTGCGGCGTTTGCGACCGGAGGATCCGTCATCTCCGGCATTCTGGAAGATGATCGCGTACCGGGTTGAGCCTGGCGGAGTCCTTGCATCTGATGGGCCGAAGCGCGATCTCCAAGAGCGGCGTTGGGCAGTGCTCCTTGCCGGTATGGCGGAGATGAAGGGTCTTCACGCCACCGGCCGCCGACTCGGCAGCGCGGTGGCAAGCGCCGGCGTCGCCGAGTCGCGCTTCGTACGGCTGCTCAGAGCGCATGATGACGGACTGCTTGACGCCGTCCGACTCATCGCACACCACTTGGCTAGCGCTGGTGAACCGGTCGACTGGGCCGATCTTGCTCGCCTTGTCATGAGCGATGGGGACACGAACGAGGAGGCTGTCCGCCGAGGGATCGCCAGGGACTACTACGGCACACTGTCACGAACCTGATCCTGATACATTCAATTCAAGGAGTCAAGTGCACATGAGCTCGCGGTTCATCCAAATCCACTTCCTCACGTCCTACCCGGCCACATTGCTCAACCGCGATGACGCTGGCTTTGCCAAGCGCCTGCCATTCGGTGGCGCGGTGCGCACGCGCATTTCATCGCAATGCCTCAAGCGACACTGGCGAACACATCAGGGTGAACATAGAATCGCCGGGATCGAGATCGAAGGAAACGCTGTGCCAATGTCGATTCGCTCCCGCCGTACCTTCGAGCAATACGTTTACGCGCCGCTGGTCAGGGATGATGGGGTGGATGAGACTACTGCGGCCAGCATCACCAATGCGCTACTGGTAGAACTACTCGGCAAGAGCGATAAGGCGAAGGCGATAGCCGACGCTAAGGGGAAGGAAGAGACGGGTGCTGACAGGTCCGTGGCCGGCCGGACAGAACAGGTCACAGTACTGGGACGGCCGGAAGTCGATTACTTGCGCGCGGAAGCACGCGCAGTGGCGGCAGAATCATCGGATCCTCAAAGCGTCGCTGCCAACGTCAAGGCACGCGTGAAGGAGATTGCCAAGAATCTCGATGCCTTGCGATTGGGGATGGGGTTGGATGCTGCCCTGTTTGGCCGAATGATTACGAGTGACCACTTGGCACGCGGCGACGCCGCTGTGCACGTCGCGCATGCGTTCACCGTACACGAGGAGTCAAGCGAGACGGACTACTTCTCTGCCGTAGACGATCTGTTGAGCACGGAGGAAGTTGAGACCCTCGGAAGCGGACACATTGGAAATGTCGAGCTCACCAGCGGACTGTATTATGGCTACGTTGTGATCGATGTGCCGTTGCTCGTCTCGAATCTCGAGGGCTGTCAGCAGCAAGACTGGCAAGGCGCTGATCGATCGCTGGCGGCGGAAGTTGTGCGGCGACTCGTGCACGTAGTGTCGTGCGTATCGCCGGGTGCGAAGCTAGGATCCACCGCGCCTTACGCCTACGCACATCTGGTGCTTGTCGAGTCTGGCACGACTCAGCCACGGACGTTGGCCAATGCTTTCCTCAAGCCTGTTACACAACGTCCGGACCTCGTCAAGAACGCCTACCTGGCCATAGCGAGCTATCTTGCCGACGTTGACGCAATGTATGGCGCTGCCGGAAGGCGGAAGTTGGCCGCTGTCGGCCCTGTAGATACGCTGGACAACGTTGTGCCAACTCATGATCGCGGCACGCTCGGTGAGGCGGCAACCTGGGCTGCTGAGCAAGTGCGGGCGTGGTGACGGCGCTATGGATGTCCTACTACTGCGTCTTGACGCACCACTCATGAGCTTCGGAACGGTTCAGATCGACCAGCATGGGCGAACTCAGAACTTCCCTACGCAGTCGATGCTCACCGGCCTGCTTGCTAATGCCCTTGGCTACGGACGAAACGAAGGTGCGAAGCATCAACGTCTGCAGGACCGCCTGCGGTTTGCTGTGCGGTGCGACCGTGAGGGAGCGCCACTCTTGGACTTCCAGACCGCCGACTTGTCGCAGGACTTTCTTCGTGTTGGATGGACCACGAGCGGGCATCCCGAAGGCCGCGAGGGCGGAAGTGCTGGCACTGGAACCACCATTCGCTATCGCCATTACCTCGCAGACGCAGTGTACACCGTGGGGATCGTGTTGATACCCTCCAACGAAGAACCACGACTGATGGACATTTCATCTGCGCTGAATGAGCCCCAACGGCCGCTGTACATCGGTCGCAAGCCGTGCCTGCCTTCAACGCCGGTTTATCTTATGACTGTCCAAGCCGAATCGGTGCGCGAGGCTGTCGTACATGCCCCGAGCATCAACTCGACCCGTCGGAGGAACAGCGATCCAGTCTCAATGTGGTGGCCAGAAAGTGATGGCGCTAACGACGGCTGGCTGATGGTGGTGACGGACGAGCGAGACTGGGAGAATCGAGTGCATGTAGGGCGTCGATATCTTCGCGCCGGACGAGTGCTGATTGAGGAGGCCGCCGATGTCAGTTGAAGTCCCACTGTACATGGTGCAACTCGCGCTTGTGACTCCGAGTCTATTCGAAGCGGCGCGACAACGACGTCTGCCGATCCGTGATGTCGACACGGGTTATCTGGTGCATTGCCGCTTGATGGACTTGTTCGGAGATGCGGCCCCAAAACCTTTTGCCGTGGATGATTCGAGAGGGCGCGTGATTACCGTCGTTGGCTACAGCCGAAGTGATGCACCAGCGCTCACAGAGACGGCACGACATTACGCACTGCCGGATGTCTACTCAAGCTGTCGATGGCCTGTCTTCACGAAGATGATGCCCAATGGGTGGCCGACGGATCATGTGCTCGACTTCGAAGTGCGGTTATGCCCTGTGATGCGGGTGTCATCGGATACGCCGACACATCGGGCTGGTTCGGAAGTCGATGTGTTTCTTCGCATGTGCAGCCAACGCCAGACCGATGCAACTGAGGGCAGATTGGATCGTGAACAGATCTACTACGAGTGGCTCAAACGAGAGCTGATGCGAGGCGGTGCTGCCACTTTGCTCACCGGGAAGATGGTGAACTTCCGACTCGCACGTCTCTTGCGCCGAAGACAAGGCACGGATCGGACGGCAGCGCTGACCACACGACCCGACGTCACCATTCGCGGCACGCTGCAGATTGACGATAGCTTAGCCTTTAGCGAGTTGCTTGCACGAGGTATCGGCCGTCATCGTTCGTTCGGCTTTGGCATGCTGCGTTTGACACGGCCGCCGCGGTGAGCATGCCCGTGCTCAAGGGGCGGTTAGGCCTAGAGACTGCGCGCGTGCCGCACGCTGATCGCAACGGCATCATGTGGCTGGGCCGCGGCAACCTTTACGTCGAAGATGGGACGTTGCGTTTCGTAACTGCGGGCTATGAGGATCTGAAGGCGGGTGACTACGCTATTCCTTTTCAGACGACGTCGTGTATCCTCATAGAGCCAGGCGTCACGATCAGTCATGATACGCTTCGCATTCTTGCTCGACACGGAACGGGGCTCGTAGTGGTTGGTGAAGGTGGTGTCCGGCACTATGCGAGCATGCCGTTCGGCCCAGATCGATCGGCTCGGGCCCGACGCCAAGCATTGCTGTGGGCGAGCAAGGACGATCGGGTGGCGATCGTGCGCCGTATGTACGCATGGCGACTCGGGGATGTTCTGCCGGTCACTGACTTGACTGCACTGCGTGGCATTGAGGGCGCGAAAGTCAAGCGCTCATATGAGTTGATGGCTCAGCGCTATGGTCTAGTGTGGCGCGGACGCCGGTACGATCGGGACGATCCCGAAGCCGACGATCTTCCGAACACGGCGCTGAATCACGCGTCGGCAGCCTTGCGGGCAGCAGCGATGGTCGCAGTCGCCATCTCGGGGGCAATTCCACAACTCGGATTCATCCACGAGGACTCTGGCATCGCCTTTGCCTTGGACATTGCCGACTTGTTCCGTGAGAGCGTCATGCTTCCGATCGCGTTCGGCGCTGTGGCACAGAGCCATGAACAAGGCTTCAACCTTGAACAGACGGTCCGGCGTTCGGCGACTTTGGAGTTTCGCAAGACAAAGCTGATCCCTCAGATGGTCGACAGGATTAAGGCGCTGTTCGATGTCAATGACGATAGTAGTGACTCGTAACTCGCCTGAGCGGACTCGAGGATTCCTCGCATCGTGCATGTCGGAGATTGCCCCCGGCGTGTACGCTGCGCCTGGGATGACTCGGGCAATTCGCCTCCGCGTATGGGAAGTCATGGAGAATTGGCACGGCATGGTCGCCGACGAAGGCATCCTGATGACCTGGGTCGACAACACTGCACCGGGACGACAGATGATTCGCGTCCTCGGCCTTCCCAAGATTGACCTAGTGGACCACAACGGCGTCTACCTGGCCAGGCGCGACTTGTCGCTGAGCCAGGCCAGCACCTTTACATCTGAACCAGTTGCACCAAGCCCCTTACCGCCGTTGGCACAGACTGACTCCTGACTCGTTTGTTCGGTCTCCGAGTCAGCGCTCACCTTGACATCTGCCTCAAGGACAGAGACAATTGTGCGCTGGGGATTATTCCGCAGAGTCTTCCCCGTGAGCGCGGGGATGCACCCTGGCGTCCGAGTTGCGCGCCCAAGGCGTCACGGTCTTCCCCGTGAGCGCGGGGATGCACCCATGACGGGCGACTAGAGCGGGGCGGCGGCAA
>CAYQBA010000065.1:0-23000 GCA_964415605.1 uncultured Anaerolineales bacterium
GGGCGGCGCGGTGGGCTCGACAGGCGGCGCCGACGCGGTCGGCGCCTGCGTCCCGACGGCCGGCGGCGCCATGACGCTGACCTGGAGCGGGGCGATCCCGGCCACGCCGCCCGGTCCGCTCGCGCCCACCGCTGCTGGCGGTGCCTGTGGATCGGCCGGCGCCCAGGTGACGGCGAGGATCTCGCGCCCCGGGGGGGCCGGATCGCGCACGACGAGCTCGACTTGCCTGAGGGCGCGGGCGCGGCGGGCATCGGTCCGCACGGCCCAGCGCTGGAGCTGGTCGTACGCGAGGCGCGCTTCGGATTGCGCCAGGAAGACAACGCGGTCGTCGCCGGACTGATGGGCGTAGGCCAGCGCGAGACGATAGGCCGTGGCCAGGTCGTCGAGCAAGCCGTCGAGGCGCGCGCCGTCGGCGTTGGGCGCGGCGACGACCTCCTCGATCTCGCGGAGCCGGCGCCACCCGAGCTCGAGGTAAGCCTCGGCCCGGCCGGCCGCGGTGACCGACAAGAGGGTGCGCGCCGACTCCAGCGAGCGCTTGAGCGGGTACAGATCGTCGCGCGGTGCCGCGCGCTCGACGGCGGCGCCCAGCCCAAGGGCCCCGGCAAGCACGAAGCAGACGGCAAGCGCGCGCCGCGGGCCGGTGGCCCAGGCCGTGCGGGCCACGCCCGGCGGGGCGTCGGTCGGCGCGGGCGGCGTTCCGGCCGGCGGTGGCTGGGGCACACCCGCCCGCAGGTCGGCGCGAAGCCGCTCCTCGAGCCCGAGCACGAAGGTGGGCGACGGGTGCCCGGCCGCGCGCAAGGTCGCCAGGCGCGCCGCGGCCTCGGCGAGCGGGCGGACGGCGTCCGGCAGACCGGCGCACGCCTCATCCGGCACGGTGCCGGCGAGGATGGCGTCAAGCGCGTCGTTCAGACGATCGACGTTCGGGTCATCCGTGCTCAACGTGCTGCTCCTCTAGGATCACGGCGGCCTTCTTGAGAGCCCGGTGCTGCAGGACCTTGGCGTTGGCCTCGGTGATCCCCATGCGGGCCGCGGTCTCGCCGATGGTGCACCCGTTGACGAACCGCAGCTCGAGGACCTTGCGGTAACGCGGTGGGAGTGGGCGCAACAGGGCGAGCGCGGCATCCCAGTCGGCGTCGCCGTCTGCCGCGTCGTCCATCGCGACGGCTTCGACATCGGGCCCGGCATCGCCGCTGGCCAGCCCCGGCGTCAGCGGCCCGGTGCGGCGGTAGGCCGCGGATCGGTGGTGGTTGCGCACGGCGTTCCGCGCGATCTGGTAGAGCCAGTTCTTGAAGCTCGCCTCGCCCCGGAAGTCGCCGATGCCCTGGAGCATGCGCGCGAACGTGTCGGACGTCAGATCCTCGGCCTCGTCCGGGTCGCGCAACTGCGCGAGCACGAAGCGGTGGATCGGTCGGACGTACCGGCGGTAGAGCACGCTCAGCGCGGCCTCGTCGCCCGCCTTGACCCGCGCGACGAGCGACGCGTCGTTCGGCTCGGGCGGGCCGGGCGCGTCGGCGTACAGCGTGGCGATCAGCGGCGGGCGATCGCGGTGGTCAAGCGAGTTACCGGGCATGGTGGAGCCCCGACATGCGGCGGCACGCGGCAGGCCGCGCGGCGCGCGGTTGATGCACCGGCCCGCCGCGCGGTATGATATCGCCTTGATGATAGTGACTGGCCACGCCCTAGGGACAACCCACGGTTACGGCCGGCCGCGACGGGTGGTCCGGGTCGAGGCCGCGGCAGGGCCATGGCCGGCGTCAGGCGTCGGTGGTGGGGGGATCATCTGAGCACCTCCGAGGTCGACCGTTGGATCGCGCGAGCGCGCGACGGCGACGTGGGCGCCTTCAACCAGCTGGTCGACCGCTTCCACGCCGACGCCTACCGCCTGGCGGTGCATCTCAGCGACCACGCCGACGACGCGCAGGACAGCTGCCAGGAAGCGATGCTGGCGGCCTGGCAGGCGATCGGGCGCTTCGAAGGCGACGCCGGGCGCTTTCGCGCCTGGCTCTTGCGCATCGTCGCCAACGCCTGCCACGATCAGAGGCGCCGCGAGACCCGGCGCCCGCTGCTGCGGCTTGACGGGCCTGACCGTGCCGGCCAGCCGCCCCCCAGGCCGGCGACCGGCGCGTCGCCCGAAGACTACGCCGCGCGGAACGATCTGCGCCGGCTGCTGGTGGAGGCGCTGCGCGGGCTCACCGACGCACACCGCACGATCCTCGTGCTGGACATGCTGGGTTTGCGCGACGCCGAGATGGCGGGGGTCCTCGACGTCGAGGTTGGCACCGTGAAGTCACGCCTGTGCCGGGCGCGGGTGCAATTGCGCGCGGCGCTCTCGGGGCATGCCGACGCCAGCGCATGGATGGAACCTTCCGCACCCGCCGAACGTTGGAAGCATGCACCGACCGACACGCGCGCCGGGGCCGACCCGCCATGATCGATCACATCCCACTCGAAGACCTGTCCGCCCGCCTCGACGACGCCCTGCCGCCCACCCGCTGCGCGCAGATCGACGCGCACGTGGCGGTGTGCGATGCGTGCCGATCCGAGCTGGCGTCGCTGCAGTGGACGGTGCGGTTCCTCCGCGCAATGCCCGCGGAGGAGGTGCCGGCGCCGGCGGCGTTTCATGTCGGCGCCGCCACGGCATACGCCGCCGGCGCCGGCGACGACACGGACGACAACCGCGACTCGTGGACGATGGCCGGCCGGGCGTGGGCGGCATTCGGGGCCATCGCGGCGCTCTTCGTCGTGGCGTTCGGGTTGAGCCGCATGGTGCGTGACCCGCTGGACGGCCCGGCGCCGGCACCCGACGCCGCGTCGGTGGCGAGCGACGCGGACACGGCCCAGGTGGTCGCGGGCGGCGCCGGGACGGGCTACGGGGTGGATGTGGGAACCGGCACGCCGGATGCGAACCATCCTGACGTCGGCGAGGCGCCTCAAGGGAGCACGGTCGGCCCGCCACCACCGCCCGGCGTGGAGGTGGCGGCGGCCACCGGCGCCCAGACCGAGCCCGCGGCGGGCGAGGGCGGTGGCGCGAATGGCTCTGACCCGGCGGATCCGAAGCTGCAGGCGGTGCTGCGGCAGACCGCGGACTCCGCCGTGGGCCGTGAGGACGACAACGCCCGCGACCCGCGACCGCTCGCCACCGCGCTTGGCGACGACCGGTCGCGGCGAGTGGCGGGGATTCGGGCCGCCACGGCGACGCCGGCGGGCGGAGGTGCGGGCGTCACGCCGGGGGCCGTGCGCGAGCTGGGGGCAGGGGCGACATCGGGCGTGACGTCGACGATGGCGACGCCGCCGGCCGGCGCGGACCCGGCGGCCCTCGGCGCCGAAGCAGGCGGCTACGTGCCGCCCGACGCGCCGATCCCGGGCATCCCCCGCCGTCCGATCGTGGTCCCGCCGGCGGCGGTCGCGCCCGCTGGATCCGTGACCGCGACGGCGGCGGTATCGATGACGGCGCCTGCGGCCACGCCGATGGCGGTGGGGGCTGCCGTGGCGACGGATCAGGCGGACGCGTCGCTAACGCCGCCGGCCCTGACGTCAGAGGGTGAGGCGGCGACGCCGGCACCGGAGTCGGGGGCGAGCGTAGGGCCGGCCGCGGTCGTGGCCTCCCCGGTCGCCGCGCCCATGATCGAGGGGCAGCCCGCCGCGCCGGGTTCGCTCCCGGCGCACTTGTTCGTGCCGGTGATCACGGTGGCGATCGCGCTGCTGGCGTTGGGCGTCATCCTGATGCGCCAAGCACAGGCCCGCCGGCGGCGTTACCGCTGACGGAGCGGGATCTCACGACCGATCGGTGTCGGGGGCGGATGACGCCGTATCCGGGAAGGGTGACGCGTCGACGGCCAGTCGGCCCTGCGGACTACGGGCCGGCGACGGCACTCGCTGGATACCGCTCCCCGCCTGCGTCCGCCAACGTGATCGCCAGGGTCGGACAGGCTCGTGCGGCGGCCATGAGCACCGCGTCGTCCACGGTCGGGTCGGCCAACAGCGCGCGCGGGCCGTCGTCCGTCTGGACCAGCGTGAACGCCCCGCGGCTGGCGGCCACACACAGCCCCGAGCCCAGGCAGACGCCCCAATCGATCGCCACCCGCATCACACCGCTCCCCGTCCCTGTCCGCCCACCCGCCGCCCGCGCCTGTGGAGCTCCCGCGAACGGGCGCTCGGCGCGTCACGCCATGCGCGCCACGAGCGGCGCAGCGTCCCACACGGTTTCCAGCGCGTAGTAGCGCCGTCGCTCCGGGTCGAAGACGTGGACCACGACGTCGCCGTAGTCCACCAGCACCCAGCCCGAGTCCGACAGCCCCTCGACGTGCACCGGCTTGACCCCCGCCTCCTCGCGCACGCGCGCCTCGACGGCGTCGAGGACGGCCTTGAACTGCCGCGTGCTCTCGGCGGTGCCGATGACGAAGTAATCCGTGATGAGCGACACCGGGCGGATATCGAGGATCACCAGGTCGGCCGCCTGCTTGTCGGCCATGGCGTCGAAGATCAGGCGCGCGAGATCACCGGCGCTCGCAACGCGCGGGGCAGCGTCCGGGGCGGCGGCGCGCGCTGTCGCGCGTGTCGGCTGATCGTCCGTCGAGGTAGGCACGAAGGGCGATTATAGGAGGCGTCCGACGGCCTTGCAAACGCTCCCGGCCAAAGCCTATACTCGTTCGCCATGGCCACGCCGACCGCCACCACCCGCGACCGCCGCCGCGCCGCGAGCACGCTGGATACCCCCAACGGGCGGGGGCGCGCCGCGCCGACGCTCCCGCACGACGACGTCGGGCCCACCGACGACGGGTTGCCCGACGACGTCCATGCGCTGGTCAAGGTGGTTCGCGACCGATTCCCCGGCGCCGACACGGCCATCATCGAGCACGCCTACCGCTTCGCCGAGGTCGCGCATCGCGGGCAGGCCCGCGCGTCGGGCGAGCCTTACATCACCCACCCGCTCGCCGTGGCCGGCATCCTGGCCGACCTCGGCCTCGACCCGGAAGCCATCGCCGCCGCGATCATGCACGACGTCGTCGAGGACACGCCCGTCGAGTGCACCGAGATCGAGACGACCTTCGGCGCCGGCGTCGCCCGGCTGGTCTCCGGCGTCACCAAGATCAGCGCCATCGAGGCCCGCGAGAAGGCCATGGCCGAAGCCGAGAGCCTGCGCCGCATGCTCCTGGCCGCCACCGACGACCTGCGCGTCATCCTCATCAAGCTCGCCGACCGCTTGCACAACATGCAGACGCTCGGCGCCCTGAGCCCCCAGCGCCGCGAGCGGATGGCGCTCGAGACCCTCGAGATTTACGCCCCTCTGGCCAATCGGCTGGGGATCTGGCAGCTCAAGAGTCAGTTCGAAGACCTCGGCCTGCAGGTGATGGACCCCGAGGCCTACGCCGCGATCCGCCATGCCCTCGCCGACCGCCGCGCCTCGCACGAGACCTATCTGGCCGATGTCGTGCGGGTGCTCGACGAACGCCTGCGGCAGGCCGGCCTGCGGGCCGAAATCAAGAGCCGCACCAAGCACCTCTACTCCATCTACCGCAAGATGCAGCGCAAGGAGGTGCCCGCCGAGGAGATCTACGACGTCCTGGCGGTGCGCATCCTCGTTGACGAGGTGCCGCAGTGCTACCTGGCCTTGGGCGTGGTGCACGCCATGTGGATGCCCATCAGCGGCGAGTTCGACGACTACATCGCCACGCGCAAGGACAACTTTTACCAGTCGCTGCACACCACGGTGTTCGGCCCGGGCAAGCGCCCCCTCGAGGTCCAGATCCGCACCCACGAGATGGACGAGGTCGCCGAGTACGGCGTCGCCGCCCACTGGAAGTACAAGGAGAACGACCACTACTCCGAGGCGTTCGAGCAGAAGGTGGTCGCGCTGCGGCGCATCCTTCAGCACTCCGACGAGGACACCGCCGACGCCGAGGCCTTCGTCGACCGCCTCAAGACCGACGTCTTCCGCGACCAGGTGTATGTGTTTACCCCGAAGGGCGAGGTCGTCGAGCTGCCGACCGGCTCCACCCCCGTGGACTTCGCCTACCAGATCCACACCGAGGTGGGCCACCGCTGCCGCGGGGCGCTGGTCAACGGCAAGATGGTGGCGCTCGACACCCCGCTGCAGACCGGGCAGACCGTGACGATCGTTACGGCCAAGGGCGAGGGCGGGCCGAGCCGCGATTGGCTCAACCCGGCGCTGGGCTACGCGGTCAGCGGCCGGGCGCGGGCCAAGATCAACCAGTGGTTCCGCCGCCAGGCCCGCACCGAGGCCATCCGTGAAGGCCGTGAGGTGGTCGAGCAGACGCTGCGCAAGCTCGGGTTGACGCGAACGCGGCTCGAAGAGGTGGCGCGGCTGCTGGACTACCCCCGGCTCGACGACTTCCTGGCCAATGTCGGGCGGCATGTGGTCCCGGCCGAGGCCATCAGCGCGCGGCTCCTCGAACACGAGGCCGGCGAGCCGGTCCCGACCCGGCGGCCGGCACCGGCGGCGCGCGTGCGGATGCCCGCGCCCACCCCGTCGAGCGTGACGATGACCGGCGCCGACGGCGTCCACACCCGCGTGGCCCGCTGTTGCAGCCCCCTGCCCGGCGAGCGCGTGATCGGCTACGTCACCCGCGGCAAGGGCGTCACGCTGCACCGCGAGGACTGCAACAACATCAGCCACCTGCTGGACCGGGAGCCGGACCGCTTCATCCGGGTCACTTGGCAGCAGAGCGAGCGCAAGGCCTATCCCGTGGGGCTGCGCATCACGGCCTACGACCGCGCCGGCCTCGTCCGCGACATCTCGGACATCATCTCGCACCGGGGCATCAACATGACGTCGATCAGCGCCACCACCCACCCGACGGACGGGACGGCGGTGGTCACGGTCATCGTCGAGCTCCCCTCGCGCGAGCGCCTGGCCGGGCTCATCGACAAGCTCGGCACCATCGAGAACGTCATCGACGTCCGGCGGCCAGCGGGCTGATGGCCGGCGATCCCACCCGCGCCTCCAGCCTGGCGGCGGCGGATCATCCCCTCAGGCGCTGGCTGCGCACGGTGGGCCTGGCGACGCTGACGATGCTGGCGGTGTTCGGCGTGGTGGCGAGCTGCCTCGGCGCGCGTTAGCCGCGGGCCGGCACGCGCCGGCGCCCGCGTCAGCCGGTCGCCAGCGCGGGCGGCTCGGCGAAGAGGCGCACGACCACCAGTTGATCGCTCAACTCCTGCTCGGCCTCGGCCAGCAGCTCGGTCAGGCCGCGGGCGCGCACGTCCGCCAACTGTTGGCGCAGCTCGCCCGCACGCCGCTCGGCGCGCGCCATCACCTCGGCGCGCGTGCGCGGGTCACGGAGCGACTCGGCCAGGCGCCTCAGGGCCGCCCGCCAGTCGGCACCGAACGCCGCGACCGGCTTGAGGTCGGCGCGCAGGAGCGGGTCTCCGAGCAGGCGGTTGCCCCACCGCCAGGTGGGATCGTCGAACAGCGCACGGCGGGACGTGCCGTTGGGCGGCGCGGATCCAATGGACGAATCGGTGGTGAGCATGGTGATGGCCCCCCAAGCTGCCAGATGCGGTAGGCCGCCGGCGCGGCGCACCCGCCGGCATGCCGGCAGCATAGCGCGCCGACCTCCCGATCGCATGACCATTGATTGACCGGAGGCAGACCGCCGGCTGACGATCCGCTGACCGCCGGGCGGCCCGCCCCGCTTACGGCTCGCAGAGCACCTTGCCCGCGATCTGCTGGTAGATCCGCGTCAGCGCGCCCGCGCTGGGGGCGTAGAAGGCACGATCGTGGCTGCCGGCGATCAGCGAGAGCACGCCCATGTCGGCGTCCGCACCGAAGCCGATGGTGTAGACGGCAAAGCCCAATCCCCGCGCATCGCGGCCTGCGACCAGCGTGGCGCTCTCGCTGCCGCCGCTGGGTCGCCCGTCGGTCAAGGCGATGATCACCGGCGCGTGGCCGCGCACGTGGCGCGACGTCAGGAGCTCGGCCGTCGCGCGCTGGAGGCCCAGGTCGATGCGGGTGCCCACGCCCGTGGTCAGGCCCGACAGCGCAAAGCTGACGGCGGCGCGCGAGCCGGTCAGCGGCTCGACCACGCGCGCCGCGCTGTCGAACGCCACGACGGCCACCTTGTCGTCGGGCAGGTCGGTGACCTCCAGGAAGCTCCGGGCCGACGCCACGGCGGCCTGCAGCTTGTTGGTGGCGCTGCCGGCGCTCGCCGGCTCGAGCATGCTGCTCGACGTGTCCATGACCAGCACGACGTCGGCCCGCTGCGGCTGGCAGCGGTTCTTGTACAGCAGCGGCAGGTGGGCGTTCCAAATGCTGCGCCGCACCACGGTGATCTCCGGCACCGGGAACGTCGCCTGGCCCGGCGCGCCGGTGGCGTCGACGAAGCCGATGGTGGCCTCGACGTTGGTCGGTCGCTTGCCGGGCTGCGTGGGGTGAACCTGGAAGCTCAGCGTCCGCCCGGTGGCCGGCACCTCGGTGAGCTGCCATGTCAGCGTGCGCGCCGCGGCGTCGTAGGTCGCCGGGGGCAGCGCCGAGCCGCTCTCGTAGCGCATGTCCGCCGGCAGCCGGTCGGTCACGGTCGCCTGCTGCAGCAGGCGCACGCCGGTGATGCGGCGCGCGATCTCGCGGTAGACGTCGCCGAGCTCCGCCTCGGTGGGCGCGTCGAAGTAGAGGTCCGGTGCCGTGGCCATCGACCGCAGCAGATCGGCATCGATGGTCGAGCCGAAGCCGATCGTGTAGAGCGTGGCGCCGGTGTCCTTGAGGTCTTGGGCGGCCTTGTCGACGCCCAGCCGGTTGGTCGGCTTGCCGTCGGTCATCATGACCACGACGCGCGGCACGCCCGGGCGCGCCGCCGGCCCGAGGTACTGCTCGCGCGCCCGGTCGAGCGCGTCGATGTAGTTGGTCTGGCCCTGCGGGGTGAGCCGGGACACGGCGCGCACGATCTGGCGGAGGTCCGCGGTCAACGGCTGCAGCACCTCGGCCGTGGTGGCGAACCCCACGACCGACACCTGCGCGGCGCCGGGGCGCAGCTCGTTGAGGAACGACAGCGCCGCCGCCTGCGCGGCGGGCATGGCCGTGCCCATCATGGAGCCGGACTGGTCGATCACCAGCACCACGTCGAGCCGCCCGTCGCCGAGCGGACACGCGCCGCGGATCAACAGCTGGACCGTCACGGGCTCGCCGACCTCGACCCGGGCCGGTGCGGCGCGCTTGTCGGTGGTGATGTTGCACTTCGTGCTCGGCGGCACCGGAACATCGGTCGGCGGCGTGCCGCCGGGTTCAAACACGAGGATATGATCGTTCTTGGCGTCGGCCACGTATGCCCGACCGTTGACGTCGGCCGCCAGGTCGTTGGCGGTGCCGTCGGATGGGGTGGCCCAAACCGCCCGAAGCTGCTTGTCCAGGCCATACTTCCACACCCGCTCGTCGCGCCCCAGGACGTAAACCGCGCTGCCGGCCACGGCGACGCGCACCGGCCCCGCCGGCACCGGCAGCACGTCGGCCCGGCTGCCGTCGAGGTTGCGGATGTCGACCTGGCCCGCCGACGGGTCCGCCAGGTAGACCCGGTTGCCCGCCAGCGCGATATCGGAGATGGTGAAGAACGTGGTGTCGCCGGGCACGAGCTGCAGCGGCCAGCTGGCGCGCAGGATATGATCGCGCCCGTACAACCAGACCTTTTGATCCGCCAGGTCCAGCGCGGCGACCCCCGAGGCGTCACCGTCGATCGCCGTGAGCCAGCCGGTGGCGGGCACCTCTACGATCCAGTCGTCGGCGGGCGGCGCGTCGAAGCACCGGATCGCGCGCCCCGTGATGATGCACGGGCGCGGCGCGCCGCCCGCGACGTCGGCCGCAAAGTCCGACGTCGGCCATACGTCGAGGGGCCGCCCGGCGGATGACCAGCGCTGCACGGCAGGCTGGCGGTCCAGGAACACGACGTCGGCGCCGGCACCGCCGGCCACGCGCCGGGGCGTCAGCATCTGTCCGAGCACGTCGCTCTTGGCGCCCCACTGCACGCCGGTCTTCGGATCGAGGTTTGCACGGTCCGGCAGGGCCACGATCCCCTTGAAGTCGGCGCCGTCGGTCGTGACCACGAGCCCGGCGCCCGGGCCGATGGCCAGCCGCTGGGGGTTGGTGAACGCGACGTCGGTCGCAGGTCCGGTGCCGGACCACATCACGAGGTAGCCCGACGGCGAGGCGGCGTACACACGCCCGGCCGGGTCGACGGCGACGTCGCTCAACGTGATGCCCTCGATGGCCCGGCGCACGCGCAGCAGCCCGGTCGCGACGCCATTGCCGGCACCGTTCGAGCGATAGATGTAGATCGCGCCGTCCGCCACCACGTACACCCGACCGTCGGGCCCGACGTCGATGCCGAGGACCGTCAACGTGGCGATGTTGGGGTCGCGCCACTGTTCGAGCTGATTGCCGTCGACGTCGTACACGTCGACGAACGTGCTGGTGCCCGCCAGGCGCGACACGTAAACGCGCCGATCGGGCCCGAAGGCGACGCCCGCGCCGCGCGCCGCCCAAGCTTTCACGAGCGTGCCGTCGCGGCGGTGGATGGCGCCGCCCGTTTGCCCGAGCACGTAGACCCGGTCGGTCGACACCGCGAGATCCACGAGGCTGCCGACACCGTTGACCGTCCAGCTGGCGATGCCTTCGCCCCCAGGCTTGAGATGGTACACGGTGTTGTTCCGGCCGTCGATGACGTAGACGGTGTCATCCTCGGCCACGTCGATGCCTAGCGCGCGGCCCAGCGCCGGGATGCCGCCCGTGGGCGCGGTGGACGTCCAGGTGGCCACGAGCTGATAGCCCTCGGTCGGGAGCGGCTGCGCCCGGAGCGGCCCGTGCCCGCCAACCACCAAGGTCGATGCCAGAAGCATCAAGAAGAGGGCCGGAATTCGGCGTGTCGCGGACATGGGAACCTCGCGGGGCGAGCAGATCATGGCGGGTGGTCAGCGGCGTCGATCGTTGACCATCATTTCAATATAACAAATCCTCGCGCTTCAGGATAGCCATGCGGCGTTAGCAATAGATTAACGCAGGCCCACACCCTCAACCCTCGCATGGGATGGCCTCGGCGATCGACCGGTAGATGGCGGCCAGGTCGGCGGCGGTCGGGGCGAAGTAAGCCCGGCGGGCGTCGCCAGCCAGGCGAACCAGGAGCGGGCGGTTCACGTCGTCGCCCAACCCGATGGCGAACAGTCGCACGCCGGCCGCGCGCGCCGCCGCGGCGGCGGCGTCGACGGCCGACTCGGGTGCGCCGGACTGATTGCCGTCGGTGAGGAGGACGACGGCGGGCAACCGATCCGCGGCGGGCGGCCCGAGCGCATCCAGCGCCGCGGCGAGCCCGAGGTCGATGCGCGTGCCGGTGCCGGTGGGCAGGCGGTCGAGGGCGGCCAACAAGTCGAACACGTCGCCGGTCAGCGGCCGCACGACGCGCGCCGAGTTGTTGAACGCCACCACGGCCACGCGATCACGCGGCAGCCGCAGCTGGCCGATGAAGGCGCGCGCGGCCTCGACCGCGGCCGCGATCTTGGTCGGCCCGCCCGGCGCCGAAGCCTCCTGCATGCTGCCGGACGTGTCGAAGGCCAGCACGACGTCGATGCGCACCTCGGGGCACTTCTGGCGGTAGAGGAGCGGGAGGAAGGCGCGCCAGCGCTCCGGCGCGACGACCTCGACTTCCGGCACCGGGAACACGAGGCGGCCGGCGTGGCCGACGCCGTCGACGTAGTCGGCCACCGCCTCGACGTTCGTGGGGCGCACGCCCGCCGCCTGCGGCTGCAGGCGATAGCGCAGGCGAAGGCCGCCCGGCGAGACGCCGGTGACATCCCACGTCAGAGTGCGGCTGGCGGCGTCGTAGCGCGCGGACGGGCTGGCGGAGCCGGCGATGTAGCGCATGTCGGCCGGCAGCACGTCGCGCACCGTGGCGCGCTCGAGCAGCGCGGCGGTGGCCACGCGGCGCGCAATGGTGTCGTACACCCGGATGAGGTCGTACTCGGTGGGCGACTCGAAGTAATACGCCGGCGACGTCGAGATGCCGCGCAGGAACGACCGGTCGACGTCGAGGCCGAGGCCGATGGCGTACACCTCGCGCCCCAAGCCGCGAAAACCGTCGGTGATTGCGGCAATGGTGTCGGCCCCATCGTTGGGCCGACCATCGGTCAGGAGGACGATCACCTGGCGCGCGCCCGGCCGGGCGCGCGGGCCGGCGAACTCGTTGGCGGCCGCCTGGACGGCGCCGAGCATGTTGGTGCCGGAGTCGTCACCCAGCGTCGGGATGGCGCGGATCAAGGCCCGCGGGTTGTCGGTCAGGGGCTGGACGACGTCGACGTCGCTGCTGAACGTGATGAGCCCGATCTGGTTCAAGCTGTAGTCGAGCTGGCCGACGAACTCAAGCGCCGCGGTGCGCGCGGCGTCCATCTTGCCGCCGCTCATCGACCCCGAGGTATCGACCAGGAGCAGGATGTCGGACCGGCCGTCGGCCAGCGGGCACTCGCCTTCGACGGTCAGCTCGACGCCAACCGTCGCGCCGAGCTCGATCCGCGCCGGCGCGGCGGTCTTGGCGTGGGCCAGGGCGCACCGGTCGCCGAAGGGCGGCATGGCCTGGGGCGTCCCGGCGGGGTCGCGGGCGAACACGGCGATCTCGCCGGCCTCGCCCCGGCTGACGTACACCTTGCCGTCGCCGTCGACCGCCACGTCGGTGGCGGCGACGTAGCCGGGCGGGTGGTTGATGGTGGGGTCTTCGACGGGCCACGCCGCGCGCAGCGCGCCGTCGGCGGCATGCTTGAGCACCCAACCCTCGCGGTTGAGAACGTAGACCGAGCCGTCGGTGCCGGCATCGAGCCGGATCGCGCTGCCCGGCACCTGCCATTGCCGCACCAGCCCGCCGTCGGCGAGCCGCCGCACCTCCACCCGCTTGTGGGTGCGGTTGAGCAGCACCACCTCGCCCTCCACCAGGGCGGCATCGGCGATGCTCTCGAACCCCTCGGGCGGTGCCAACGGCCACTCGGCCACGGGGTTCCCGTTGAAGTCCACGGCAAACAGGCGCTGGTCGCCGATGTCGACCGCGATGGCGGTGTTCCCGACGCCGGCCAGATCGAAGGTGTCGACGGCCATCAACCAGCTGAACGGGTTGCCTTCGGTGGGCGTGGCCCCGGGCGGCGCCCACGACCACTGCGCCCCGCCGTTCCCGTCCTCCGGCCAGAAGGCCATGCGGCGGCCGTCGACGACGAACACCGAGCCGCGCCGGCCGGCGGCGATGTCGTGGAGCCCGCCGATGCCGAACTGCGTGCGGGGCGTGCCGTCGGTGTTCCAGCTCTGCACGCGCGGCCAGGTATCGAGCACGAACGCCCGGGCGTCGCGGTTGGCGCTGACGCGGCGCGGCCCCTCGATGCTGCCGAGCGGCGCGAACGGCCCGCCCCAGCGGTCGACGACGCTGCTGATGGCACGCCGATCGCGATAGTGGCGGATGCCCGTGAACCCCTGCCGCATGTCCTGCACGGTCGTCACCAGCCCCGAGCCCGGCCCCACGGCCACGCCGCGGCCGCCCGTGGCCGGCAGCGGCTGCCCGACGAGCTGCCCGAGGTGGAAGCGGGCCAGGCGCAGCTCGGTGACGACGAACACGTCGCCGTCGCCGTCGACCGCCACGTCGAGCGGGGCAAGCGCCTGGCCGTCGAGCGCGACCTGATGGCCGCCGATCAACGCGCCGTTGCGGTCGAACTGCCACACGGCCAGCGCCTGGGTGCCGATGTCGCTGACGTACACCCGGCCGTCGGGACCGACGGCGATGCCCCACGGCTCCTCGAGCAGCGATGACTCGGCATCCCATGTCCGGACCGGCCGGCCATCGTCGGCGGCCAGCGCCGTGACCTGTCGTGCCGCCAGGAGCGTGACGTACAGCTCGCGCCGCCCCGCGTCCCATGCCAGCCCGCCGGGATGGCCGGCAAGCGGCCACTGCGCCTTGGGCGCGCCGTCGAGCCCGAGCACGTGGATCCGGTCGGCCTCCGGATCGCTGACGTACACAGCGGTGTCGCCGACCGCCACGTCGCGCGGCTGACCAAGCCCGGCGCCGGCGGCGTCCCACAACGCCAGCGGCGCCCCGTCGGGCGCCAGCACGTGCACCGCGCCCTGGCCGGCGTCGGCCACGTAGATCCGGTCGTCGGGCCCCACGTCCACGCCCCACGGCGCCCGGAAGAGCCCGGACGTCTTGGGCTCCGCCGCCGAGCGCCAGGTGGCCACGTGGGCATAGGCCTCGAGCGCGCCCTGGGCGCGCCCGGGCGCGGGGCCGGCGGCCTCGAGCCCGAGCAGAGCGGCAAGCACGGCGACCAGCAACAGGCGGGATGAACGGTGCATGGGGGCCTCGCGATGGGCATGGGGTCGATCAACGGACGGCGGGCGTGCATGCCCCAGGCGCGCGGGCCGTGGGCGCTGGCGAGCCGTCGCTGCCGGCGGCGTCCGGGGCGTGTCGGGCATCGCGGTCATCACGGGCATCGCGGTCGTCACGGGCATCGCCGTCATCACGGGCACGGCGGCAGCGGCGACGGCGATGCTGTCGGAGACGGCGCGGGCGGTGCGGTGGGCGGGACGATCCCGCAGCCGGGCCACACGCCGAACGCCGTCTCGGCGGAGCGGCCGGTGCTGAACGCGGTGGACCGGATCAGGCGATAGGGCGGGCTGTTGGGGCATGCGACGTAGCCGGCGGGCGGCTTCGCCAGCGTCACGCGGTACGGCGGCGGCGCGCAGAGCTGGATGTTGGCGCGGGCCGGGCCGCGGGTGGCGCCGGCCGTGACGTCGCCGATCCACAGCGGCGTGCCGGCCGCGTCGGCGACGATGAGCGTCGCTGGCGGCACCCGACCGTCGACGAGCTGCCAGTGGTCGCCACCGTCCCACGTGCCGTTGCACCCGGGGCAGCGATATCCTCCGCTGCCCACGGTGTCGGGGAAGACCATCACCTGCAGCCACCACGCCTTGCCGGGCGCGCACGCCGCCGGCAGCGGGGTGGCCGGCAGCGGGGTGGGCAAACCGGGATCGGCCGTCGCCGCGGCCGTCGGCGTGGCGCCACCCGGCGTGGCCGTCGGTACGACGACGGCCAGTGGCGGCTCGGGGAAGGTGAAGGTGCGGCGGGTGCCGTCGGCGTCGGTGTAGCGCACCCGCGCCCGGCCGGCGGGACCCTGGCCCGAGCCGGTGGCCGCCAGGGAGTACCGGAAGGTCAGGCCGTCGGCCGGGAGCGAAGGCCACGTCCAGGTGAGCGTGTCGTTGACGACGAGCGGCGGCGGCTGGCCGCTCCCGGGCACGTAGCGGGTGAACGGCGCGGCGGGGGTGTCCTCGATGACGAGGTCGGTCAGGTTCATCTGGGCCACGACGTCGAGGATGGCCCGGTAGATCCGGTCGAGGTCGACCACATCGGGCGCGTAGAAGAAGTCCTTGCGCGAGCTGGCGATGGTTTCGAGCAGGAGCGAGTCGATGGTGTTGCCCAGGCCGATGGTGACGATGTAGGTGCGCCGGGCGCGGGCGCGCTCGGCCGCGACCAATGCCGCGGTCGCGGGCTCGGGCACCATGGGGCGGATGGGGTCGCCGTCGGTCAGCAGCACCATCACCGGCAAGGCGTCGGGGCGCCCGGCCGTCCGCAGGTGGTCGGATGCAGCGCGCAGCGCGGCGTAGATGTTGGTGTTGCCGCCGCCGATCGCAAGCGCGTCGAGCGCGCCCTGCACGGTCGCCCGATCCGCCGACAGCGGCTGCTCCACGCTGGCGTCGCCGCTGAAGCTGACGACCGCCGCCCGGTGATACCGCAGGTCGAGCCCGTCGACGAAGCGCTTGGCCGCGGCGCGGGCGCCGTCGAGCTTGCCGTTGCGCATCGAGTTCGACACGTCGGTGATGATCGCGATGTCGGCGCCGACGACGGCGCCGGGGGGGCAGTCGGCCTGCACGGTGAGCGTCACGTCCGTCGCCCCGCAGCGCAGGACGCGGTCGGGCGCCAGGGCCCGGGTGCCGGTCAGGCGGCACGACCGATCGGTCAGCGGCGGGTCCGGGGGCACGGGCGTCGGCGTGGGGGGCGCGCCGGGCGCGTAAACCTGGACGGCGTCGGCAGCCTCGTCGAGCACGTAGATGCGGCCGCCGTTGCCGACGGCCAGGTCGAGCGGCTCGCCGGGCGCGAAGAAGCGCGCGACGAGCGTGCCGTCGGGGCGGTGCACGCGGACGAGGCCGTCGGAGAACAGCACGGCCACCAGCGTGTCGCCGTCGGCGTCGGCGCCGACGCCGATCCGGAAGGGGCCGCTGCTCTCGAGCATCGACCACACGCTGTAGTCGCCGGGCAAGTACGGCTCGGGCCACGTGTACACCGTGCCGGCGATGAGGTCGGTGGCGAACAACGTGCCGTCGGGCGCGACCGCGACGTCGGCGGGAAAGCCGCGGCCCACGCCGCGCGGCGCCACCTGCCCGGACACGCGGCCGTCGGCACGCCCGAACCACACCAGCGCTCCGGCCTTGGGCTCGGTGTACCACACGCGGCCGGCGGTGGCCGCGACACCGGTGCCGGTGGCGCCCGGCGACTGCCGCTCCCAGGCGGGCGCGCCCGAGGCGGTGTAGCGCCCGACCGTCGAATGCAGCCGCGGCGTGCCGGCCCACCGGCCAAGGTAAAGATCGCCGCCGGGCTCGGCGGAGAGGTCCAGGCTGTCGCGCGGCACGGGGCGGGACTCGGCGCGCGTGCCGTCGGGGAGCAGGGCCACCGCGGTGCCCGCCGGCCCGTCGAGCAGCCACAACCGGCCGGCCGCATCCACGGAAAGGTTGTTCGGCGTGGCGAGGCCGTGCGCGGCGGCAGGCCAGACGGTCTCGAGCCGGTAGCCGGGGATGGACGCGGAGCGGGCGGTCGGGGCGAGGGCGGCCATGGCGGGCAGCCCGGCGGCGAGCAAGCCGATCAACGAGCGCGCGGACATTGGGCGCATGGGCGGCGTTCTCCGAATGTGGTCTTGCGAGAGGGCTCGGCGGCGAACGGGCGGGCGCCGCGGATCGGGCGGCGGGGCGGGCGGGAGCGGCGTGAATTGTACAACGTCCGACCCATGGGAGGCGTGACTGGACGGACCGACGGCGCGCCCAGTCGTACAATTGACGGCATGCAATCTCCATCCGCCCATCCATCCCTGCATGCCGCCGCGATCGCCGCGGCCGTCGGCATCCGGCCGGCCCAGGCGCAGGCCGCGATCGACCTCTTCGACGCCGGCAACACGCTGCCGTTCGTCGCCCGCTACCGCAAGGAGGCCACCGGCGGCCTGGACGACGCGCAGCTCCGGCAGCTGACCGACGCGCTGGCGCGCCTCCGCGGCCTGGACGAGCGGCGGGCGACGATCCTGGCGTCGATCGAGGCGCAGGGCCTCCTGACCGACGCGCTGCGCGCCGCGATCGACGCGGCCCCGACCAAGGCGGCGCTCGAGGACCTCTATCAGCCGTTCAAGCCGAAGCGCCGGACCCGGGCCACCATCGCCCGCGAGAAGGGCCTTCAAGGTCTGGCCGACCTCGTGCTGCGCCAGCCGGCCACCGACACGCCCCCCGCCGCTATCGCACGGCGGTTCCTCTCCGATGCGGCGCCGACCGTCGACGAGGCCCTGGCCGGTGCCCGCGACATCGTGGCCGAAACCATCAGCGACCACGCCGCCGTCCGCGGCGCCACGCGCGAGCGGGCGCTGCGCTGGGCGACGGTGCGGAGCGCCCGCGCACCCGACGCCGACGACCCCAAGGCCGTGTTCGCGCTGTACTACGACTTCCGACAGCGCGTCGACCGGCTGCAGGCATACCAGGTGCTGGCGCTCAACCGCGGCGAGGCCGAGAAGGTCCTTCGCGTGGCCGTCGACGTGCCGGAGCGCGACTGGCGCGCGGCGGTGGCGGCGCACTTCCGGCCGTCGGCCCGTTCGTCGCTGGCCGGCGAGCTGGCCGCGGCGATCGACGAGGCCGCCGACCGGCTGCTCCTGCCGGCGATCGAGCGCGATGTGCGGCGGGTCCTCACCGAGCAGGCCGAGGCGCATGCCATCGCCGTCTTCGGGCGCAACTTGCGCGGGCTGCTGACACAGCCGCCCGTGGCCGAGCACGCGGTGCTGGGGCTGGACCCGGGCTTCCGCACCGGCTGCAAGGCGGCCGTGGTGGACCCCACGGGCCGGGTCGTCGCGACGGGCACGATCTTCCCGCACGAGCCGCAGCGGCAACGGCAAGCGGCCCTGGCCGCCATCGAGCGCTGGATCACCGCGCACGGGGTGTCGCTCGTCGCCATCGGCAACGGCACGGCCTCCCGGGAGACCGAGGCACTGGTCGCCGAGGCCATCGCGGCACGCCCCGGCGTGCACTACCTCATGGTCAACGAGGCCGGCGCCAGCGTCTACAGCGCCAGCACCCTGGCGAGCGCCGAGCTGCCGGGGCTCGACGTCAGCCTGCGAGGCGCGGTCAGCATCGCCCGCCGCGCGCAGGATCCGCTGGCCGAGCTGGTCAAGATCGACCCGCGGTCGATCGGCGTCGGCCTCTACCAGCACGATGTCGACCAGGCCGCGCTGACCGGCGCCCTGGACGGCGTCGTCGAGGCGGTGGTCAACGCGGTGGGCGTCGACGTCAACACGGCTTCGCCGGCGCTGCTGGCACACGTCGCCGGCGTCGGCCCGCGGCTGGCCGAGCGGATCGTGGCCCATCGCGACAGCCACGGGGCGTACCACAGCCGTCGCGCGCTCCGCGACGTGCCGGGGCTCGGCCCCAAGGCGTTCGAGCAGTGCGCCGGCTTCCTCCGCATCCGCGACGGGGATGAGCCCTTGGATGCCACCGCCATCCACCCCGAGAGCTATCCGATCGCGGCGGCGGTCCTGCGAGCGGCGGGTCTGAGGGCAGAGCACCCGGCAGGCGCAGGCCTGACCCCGACCGACCGCCAGACGGCGCTCGACCGGCTGGTCGCGGATCGCGGCATCGAGGATCTCGCCGCCGGTATCGGCGCGGGCATCCCGACCCTGGTCGACATCCTGGACCAGCTCGCGCGTCCCGGCCGCGACCCGCGCGCCGAGCTGCCGCCGCCGCTGCTCCGCCGTGACGTCCTCGGCCTGGAGGACCTGCGGGTCGGCATGGTGCTCCACGGGACGGTCCGTAACGTCGTCGACTTCGGGGCGTTCGTCGACATCGGGGTCAAGCACGACGGCCTCGTCCACCGCAGCCGCGTGCCACGCGGGACCGTGCTCGGCGTCGGCGACGTCATCGAGGTCGAGGTGACCGCGATCGAAGCGGATCGCGGGCGGATCGGCCTCGGGCTGGTGGCGGGCGGCGCGGACGCCCCGTGATGGCCTGTTCCCGACCGCCATCGGGCCCGACGGCGCCGGACCGCGCCTTGCGTGGAACCTTTCGAGGCAACCGCGTTACCATTGGGGCATGACGCCTCGCTCTGCTGACGACCGCTCAGGCCCGGGTCGCCGCGCGACATGGTCGTGATCCTCGAGACCGCGGTCGTGGCCACGGCCGCCCCGGGCGTGTCGGACCCCGACGCCGCGTTGATCCGCGGGATCGCGGCCGGCGACCGCGACGCGCACCGTTTGTTCTACGAGCGCCACGCGCGCGACGTGCTGGCGTACCTCGTCGGGCGCCTGGGACAACGGCAGGCCGCGGAGGAGATCCTGCAAGACGTCATGCTCGACGTGTGGCGCGCGGCGGCCCGCTTCCGCGGCGAGAGCCGGGTCCGCACCTGGCTGCTGTCGATCGCGCACAACCGCGCGTGCAACGAGATCCGCCGCCAGCGGCGATGGACGCTCTCGGACGACCCGGCCGCCACCGCCGCGGCGGCCGGGCGACGACAGGGCGACGATCGCCGGGCCGGGTGGCGGGCGGAGGAGCTGATCGACCTGGGCGACGCGGTCGGCGCGCTGCCGGACATCCATCGGGCGGTGCTCGACCTGATCTTCTTCCACGGGTTGACGGTCGAGGAGACGGCCGCGGTGCTCGAGGTCGCCCCGGGCACGGTGAAGAGCCGGTTGAACCGCGCCAAGGCCCAGCTGCGCCGCCGGCTGGGACAGGAGCCAGCCAGTCATGTGTGACGCCTTCCGCGATCAGCTGCCCGGCTTCGTCGCCGGCCACCTCGACCCGACCGCCCGTGCCCGCATCGAGGCGCACGTCGCCGGATGCGCCGACTGCCGGGCCGAAGCCGCGGAATGGCGGTGCATCGCCGACGCGGTGCGGGCCATGGCCGTCGCGCGGGCCGGCGAGGCGCCTCCCTACGGCGGCGCGGGAGGTCTGACGGCGGCGCGGCCCACCCCGCTCACCCATCTCCCGCCGGTCGCCACGCGGCGCTGGACGCTCGCGCGGCCCGCGCTCATCGCCGGAGTCGCGATGGTCGGCGCCGTGATCACCGCGGGATGGCACCTGACCGGTCGGAGCGACCCCGCGAATGAAGCCGACCGCGCCGTCGTCGACATCGCCGGGGCGGGCCACCGCTCACAGACCCGGGCCCCGGCGAGCATCGCCGAGAGGACGGAGCGGCGCGGCTCATCCGGTGGCGCGTCAGGGCCCGCGGCGCCGCGGGCGACGGTGGTGGCGCGCACCGGCGACCGCCTGGCGACCGGGCCGGCCGGCGCGATCGCGCGCGTGGGAAGCCAGTTGCTCGCCTCGACGTCCGGCGTCGCCAAGCCGTCGCCCGTGGCGGCGAGCAGGACCCGCGACGGTGCCCTGGCAACCGGGCCGGTCCCGGCTGCCGGCGGCGCGCGAGAGCACGTTGGCGCCCTCCCCGAAACCCCGGGAGCCGGGTCGGGCGGCGATCGGCCGCGGGAGCCGAGCCAGCCGCCGGCCCGGATCGAGCCGTCCGCGACGCCGCCCGCCGACCCGACGCCGACGATCGCCCCCACGGCCGAAGTCGTGCCCACGGACCTGCCGTCCGCGACACCGCTGGCGGTCACCGGCACCATCACCGGCACGGTCAAGGGCGCCGACGGCCTGCCGCGCGCCGAGATCCTCATCATCGCCGAGCCCGAGGACCCGGCGACCGGGGCGCCGGCCACCACGCTGAGCAACGTCACGGGCGCGTTTGCGCTCACGTTGCCACCCGGTGCGTGGATCGTCCACGCCGAGACCGCGGCGTTCCAGCTGATGTGGCATCCCGGCCGCTCGAACCCGATCCACGCCGAGCCGATCGCCGTGGCGGCCGGCGCGACGGCGGCTGTGACCTTCAACCTCGAGCCCAACCCGGCCGGGATGGTGGTCGGCCGGGTCACCGACGCGGCCGGCGCGCCGCGCGCCCGCGTCGCGGTGATCGCGGCCATCCCCGACGACGGCGACGGGGGCCGGCCGATCTTGACGGCAGCGGTCTTCACCGACGCGGACGGCGAGTACGCGCTGCCCGTCCCGCCGGGCGCCTACCTCGTCGCCGCCGCCACGTCGCGCCGGTTCGGCGATCTCGTGTGGTGGGGCGGGGACGGCACGCTGGATCAGGCGGATCGCATCGGCGTGCGGGGCCCGGACCCGGTGCGGGCCGACCTCGTGCTCGGGCAGTAGCCCGGGTGAATCCCCGTTCGGCCGCGGCGCGGCGCCATCCGCGTGGACCGCGGCACGCGGGCGTCCCCGCGCCCGCCGCTCACGGCCCGTACCCCGCCGCGTAAAGCGTCGCGCCGGCGGCGACGAACAGCAGCTGGTTCGGCTCGTCCCACCACGCATCGTGGAGGTCCGCGAAGCGACCGGCGTCCGGGGGGGCGGCCAGGGGCTGCGGCGGGCGCAGGAGCTGCGTCCGGAACGCCCCCTCGGGCGACAACACCGCGATGCGCCCGTTGCCGCTATCGACCACGAGCAACCGCCCCGCCGTGGCGCTGGCGTAGACCGACCGGGCGTCGGCCAACGGCGGCCGCAGGCCCTCGACCGAGAACGTCACCGCGCTCCCGCTCACGAACTTCGCGATCCGGCCCTCGCGGTCGAGGACATACAACGCACCATCGAGGGCGATGTCCAGCGCCCCGGACAGGTTCTGGGCTGGCGCGAGCCATGGCTCGCCGTCGCTCGTGAAGCCCGGCGCGCCATCTCCGGCCGGCGCGTAGCGGTAGACTTGGCCGGTCGAGCGGTCGAGGGCATACAACCGGCCGTCGAACCCCGCCGCCTGGTCCACGCCGATCCACCCCGGCCGCGCCGCGCGTGGAACGGCGGCCACCGTGGCGCCGTTCACCCACCAGAGCGCCCCGGCAGCATCCATGGCCACCACCCGGCCTTCCGGACCGTTGCCGGCGGGCGGCAGCCAGAACAGGTCCACCAGGGCGCCCACGACGTCGCTCGCCACCGGCTGGCCCTTGCGCAGCACCGACTCCGCCATGCCGCCGGCAACCCGGTCGACCTGATCCAGCGCGATGTTCAGCACGTACGGCACGCCGGCCGCCGCCACCAGCCGGCGTGCGTCGCCGGCCCCGCCGGGGAGGTTCGCGATCGGCCGGATGTCGCCCAGCCGGGTGATGGCGGCCAGCGCATCGCCCGCCGCCGGCGGCACCGCCGCGGGAGCCGTGGCCGGCGCCGGCCCGGCCGCCGGGGACGCCGGCGCCAGCCGGGCCCGCATCATCAGCGCCATCCCAACCACGGCGATCGGAACCGCCAGCGCCGCCGTCGCGGCGAGCCGCGTCCCCTCCGGCGGGAATCCGGCCGCGCCTTCATCCGCCCGATTCGGGAACAACGCCACCACGACCCGCGCCCCGAGCCGGGCGCTGTGGAACAACGCGCGCCGGGCCAGCCGCAGCACCTCCGCGCCGATCGCCCGCGCCCACGTGGCGACGGCGCCGGGCGGCGCCGCGGGGATGGGGGCACGGACCGCATCACGACCCGCCGACGGGCTCGGGGCGTCTGGCGACCGCGCGGATGGCCGGCCGAAGGCACCGGCCGGCGCCTTCCCCAGGCCTCCGGCCTCGCGCCCGGCCGCAGCCGGCACGACCGGCGCCGCCGGCCGCACCGGGGCCCGGAGCCGCACCACCACCGCCGTCGCATCAGCGCCGACGCGATCGGCGAGGTCCGACCGATGGTCAGCCGGCGGGTCCGGCCTGTGCGCGGCCGGCCCTGCGTCGGCCCCGCC
>CAYQBA010000066.1:0-22981 GCA_964415605.1 uncultured Anaerolineales bacterium
CACCGCGCGCCTCCGGTTCGCCGGGGGCCGCCGCCGCGCCCGTCGCGGTGCCCGGCCTGGTCGTCCTGGCGACGGCACCGGTCGCGGCCGCGCCCACCAGCGAGCCGACCGCGGCGCCGGCAAACGGCGCGTCGGGCGGCGGCTCGAAGCCGGCGGATCCGACGGACGCGCCGCCGACCCCCACGCCCGAGCCGGTGGTCGCGGTGCCGTCGGACACGCCGACGGCCGCGCCGAGCGAGACGGCGACCACGCGGCCCAGCCCGACGAGCGCGCCGACGCAGACGCCCGACCTGCCGCCGGTGATCACGGCGGTGACATGCACGCCGCAAAAGCTCGAGGGTTACGGCGAGGCCGTCTGCACCGTGGTGGCCGGCGATCCCGAGCAGGGTACGTTGACCTACGCCTGGTTCGTTTCGCCGCTGCACGGCGAGCTGAAGACGCCCGACCAGGCCGAGACGAAGCTGCAGGTCTGGCCGCCCGGCTCGGGCTACGAGCCGCGGCCGATCACGATCCAGATCACGGTCACCGACGCGGCCGGGAACACCGCCCAGAACAAGACCGAGGTCATCGTGGTGCCGGTGTTGGACAACGGCTGACGGCCGGGCGCCGTTGACGCCGTTCCGGCCGCTGCCCCGGCCGGTCCGAGCGGACAAGGATGCGCGGGGAGCGCTCGAACGGGGTATGGAGGCTATGAAGACGCGTGTGGGGGGCAGCGGGATCCACCGACCACGGTGCGGTCCGGCAGGCGTCTGGGTGGC
Source organism: uncultured Anaerolineales bacterium (assembly GCA_964415605.1). Lineage (GTDB taxonomy): Bacteria > Chloroflexota > Anaerolineae > Epilineales > Epilineaceae > UCB3. The sequence continues at coordinate 759 of CAYQBA010000066.1, forward strand.
GGCGGCGGCGCTCGCGGGCGTCGCGGCGGGAATTCACGCGCCGGCGGCGGGCGTGGGCGCCGCGGCGCCGCGCGTCGACGCGCCGGCCCAACCCGCGCCGACGCCCGAGGTGTTCGTCGGCGAGCTGCGAGCCGGCCGGCCGGGGTGCGCGGGCGTCACCGACGCCACGCTCGAGGTGTGCGATACCCACGACCTTCTGTGGGTGCAGGCCAACGGGCTGGACCTACGGCGGGTGATGTATCGCACCGTCCGCATCGAGGGCTTCCGCCGCGGCTGCGGCGCCGAGCGCTACGTCGACGTCCAGAAGGTCGAGCAGGTCGACAGCTGCGACGGCGCGGCACCCGGCCCTCAGAAGACCAACCTCTCGCTGCGCCGGCCGGTCGTGGCCGCCAGCACCGAGCTCCCGGACTACCCCAAGGACCGCATCACCGACGACGACCCGCTGACGTACTGGTACACGCCGAGCCAGGACGGGTGGATCTACATCGACCTCGGGCAGGCGTTGACCTTCAACGAGTCGCACCTGCTGTGGGCCGCCCAGCACGCCACGCAGTACGGCATCTACGTGTGGGACGACGGCTACCGCAACTGGGTGCGGGTGTTCCAGAGCAGCGACGGCGAGGCCGACGAGGCCGTGTCGTTCGCGCGCGCCTACGGCCGGTACGTGCTGCTGCACCTGGCGCGCTCCAGCGACCAGGCGGGCGGCTTCGCGCTGCGCGAGTGGCGCCTCTTCGGGGTCGAGACCCCCAACCTCGCACTGGGCCAGGAGCTGACCGCCAGCTCCAACAGCGCCGATGCCGGCCTGGCGGCGGACGGCAACACGTCGACGGGCTGGGCGTCCGACGCGGAGGCCGATCGAACACACCCCTGGATCTGGGTCCGGTTCAACGACCGGACGCGGCTGTCGGAGTTCCGGCTGCTGTGGGACGGCGGCGGCATCCCCGGCGCCTACTTCGCCGGCTTCTACCAGGACGGCAAGGTGGCGGTGTGGTCGGACCGCCTGATCTCGTCGGCCGACCCGCGCCACCGGCTCGCCTGGCGGACGCCGATCGCCACCGACGTGTTCCTGATCATGATCGACCAGCTCCGCGGGGCACAGGCCCGGCTCATGGAGCTCGAGTTGTACGGGCCCGACGTCGTGCTCGTGAACGACGCGCCGGCGAGGCGGTCGCCGTTGGGCGACGTGCTGGACCGTTTGGACCTCACGCTGCCCGGGACGGGCGCCGAACCCGCCCGCGACGGTCCGCGCGCGGATCAAGCGCCCGCACGCCTGAACCTCAACCCCAGCGCATGGGATGGGTCGACGGCGGACGTGGCCGGGGTCACGATCGACCTGACCATGGGCCAGCCGCCGTCGCCGCCGCCAATGCCGGGCCCGGCGAACGCCGGCACGCGCCTCGATGACACCGATGCGCCGGCGCAGGCGGCGCCGCGCTTCCCAGCTCCCCGGTCCGGCCTGGACGACACGCCCCCGATCGATGGGATGCGGTAGGCATCCCCGCCGCCGCGCCGGCGGCCATCGCGTCGCGACGGTGGGCCTGCTTGGCCTGCTCGCGGGCATCCCGGGCGCCGCCGCACCGCTACGGTCCGCCACGGCGGCGTCCGCCCAGGCCTACGGCTACGTCGTCGACCGCGTGTGGCCGATGGCCGGCGGCGACCCGCTGGCCATCGACGTTCAGCCCGACGGGTCGAGCCACCTCGTCGCCGCCCCATTTCAGCCGACGGCCGACTTCGCGGCGCTGACCCGATTCGACCCGGCCGGCGGCGTCGTCTACAAGCGCGTGGTGCGCGATCCCGCCGGCGGCGAGCTGCGGCCGATCGCCGTGGCGGCGACCGCGGGCGGCAGCGTCTATGTCGCCACCGACCGCAAGCTGGTGCTCCTGGACCCCGACGGCAAGCCGGTGTGGGAAGCGCCGGCCGGCGATGGACACCCCGACTTCGGCCCCGCCGCCCGCGGCCTGGCGCTGGCGGGCGAGATGGTGTACGGCGTGGACCTGGCCAACGCGCGGGTGCTGGGCTACCAGGCCGGCAACGGCCAGCGCCGGGCGCGCTGGGGCACGGCCGGCCCGGGCACCGGCAGCTACCTCGCGCCGGCCGACGTGGCCGTCGGCGCCGACGGCCGGCTGCGGGTGGCCGATTTCGGGAACCGCCGCCTCCAAGTGATCGACGGCCAGGGCAACCCGGTGGCGCGGTGGCCGCTGCCTGGCCGGCCGCGGGCCGTGGCCGCCGGCGGCGACGGCCACACCTACGCGCTGCTCGACAGCGACGAGGTGATCGTGCTCGGCCCCACCGGCACGCCGCTGGTGCGGTTCGGCGGGCGCGGGCGCGAGGTCGGCCAGCTGCAGCTGGCGCGCGACCTGGGCGTGGCGGCCGACGGCCGGGTGTTCGTCGTGGACCGCGGCAACCGCCGCATCCAGGTGTTCCGGCCAGCGGCCGAAGCGCCGACGCCGGCCCCGCCGCCCACGCCCGCCCCGACCGGGACGCCTCCGGAGCGGCGCGCCGTGGCGGGCTGCCCCGAGTCCCCCGCCGTGCTGCGGTGGGACGTTGCGCTGCCCCCGGCGGCGCCGCGCGCCGACGTGCTGCTCGCAATCGACACCACGGGCAGCATGGAGAGCCTCATCTCGACGGCGCAGGCGCGGGCGCTCGACATCGCGGCCGCGCTGCGCGCCGTCAGCCCGGACGTCGCCATCGGCGTGCTGGACATGCGCGACTTCCCCTACGGGGCCGCCGGGCTGGCGTCGGATTGGCCGTGGCACATCCGCGGGCCGCTCTCGACGGTGCCCGAGGACTTGGTGGCGGCGACGGCGGACCTGTGGGCGGGCGGCGGCGGCGACGCGCCCGAGGCCTACGCGGGCGCGATCACGGCCGGCCTCGACGACCCCGGGATCGGCTGGCGGCCCGGCGCGCGGCGGTTCGTCGTGGTGCTCGGCGACTCGGTGCCGCGCGACGACGACCTCAACGACGCGGTCGCCCGCCCGCACGTGCCGGGGCCGTGGCGGCCGGGCGGCCCGGTGTGGTGGAAGGACAGCGGACCGGACTGGGCGCCGGGGTCGGCGGACGACCTGGACTGGCAGGCGGTGCTCGATCGGCTGCGGCGCGAGGACGTCACGCTCCTGGCCGGCATCAGCGGCGCGGCGCCGGGCGAGCTGGTGGGGCGCACCGGCGATCTGGTCGACTACTGGCAGAGCTGGGCGGCGCGCGCCGGCCCGGGCGGCCAGGCGGTGGACCTGTCGGATGTCGGGCGCCTCACGCAGGCGCTGGCGACGATGGTGGCCGCGGCGGGCCGCCGGATCGATCGGCTGGCGGTCGCGGCGGAGGCGCCGCACGCCGGCTGGGTGTCGGCGGCGCCGGCGGCACACACGGGCGTCGACGTCGGGCCGGCGGGGGCCCGCCGATCGTTCGACCTGACGTTGGCGCCGCCGGGCGGCACGCCGGACGGGGTGTACACGCTCGTGGTTGACGCCCTGGGCGACGGGGGACGCTACGGCCGCCTCGAGGTGGCGCTGGCGTGGCGCGCGGCGTGCGCGGCGCCGACGGCGGTCGAGCCGACGCCGACGAACGCGCCGACCGCGACGGCGACGCCGGCCGCGACCGTCACGCCGGCGCCGACGGCGACGGCGGCCCCGAGCCCGACCACGACACCGACGGCGACGTCGACCGCGACGCCGGCCACCAGGACCATCCACCTGCCGCTGGCCATGCGCGGCTTCTGCTTCCCCACGCAGCGGCCGCAGGCCGACATCGTCCTGGTGCTGGACACGTCGGCCTCGATGGCCGGCGCCAAGCTCGAGGCGGCGCGCGCGGCGGCGCAGACGTTCATCACCCTGGTGAACCTGCCGCGCGATCACGCGGCGGTGGCGGCCTTCGACGCCGACGGCCGGGTGGTCGCGGGCCTCTCCGGGAACCGTGCGGCCCTGCGGCTTGCGCTGGACGGCCTGGTCACCGGCGAGGGCACCCGCATCGACCGCGGCCTGGTCGTGGCGCTGGGCGAGATCCAGGGCATTCGCGGCCGACGCGACGCACGCCCGGTCATCGTGCTGCTTACCGACGGCCGGCCGTCCGGCGGGACCGCCACGGACGCGGTCCGCGCCGCCGAGCGCGCCCGGGCGGCGGGGGTGACGGTGTTCACCATCGGCCTCGGCACCGACGTCGACGACGACCTGCTCGTCGGGCTGGCGGGCGACCGCTCGCGCTACAGCTTCGCGCCGGACGCGGCGGCGCTCGAGGCGATCTACCGCCGGATCGCGGAGGGGATCCCGTGCCGGTGAGGGCAGGCTGTCCGCGGGTGTGGGGTCGTCGCGGACTTCACCGGCCTTGACCGAGACGTCGGCGATCCCCATCCCGATGGCGTCGCCCGTCCTACCCCACCGGCATCCACTCCGGCTCGGGCGTGATGTCGTCCTCCGGCGTCGGCCCGGCGTCGTCGAGATCGCTCGTCGACAGCCGCCGCAGCGGGGCGACGGTCATGTCGTGGGTGACCCGGCACTGGCAGCTCAGGCGAAACTGGCCCAGCTCGCCCTCGCCCTCGAGCTTGTCGTGCTCGGCCCTGGTCTGCTCGGCAGGCTCACCGGCGACGAACACCACCCGGCACGTCGTGCAGCGGGCGAAACCGCCGCAGCGGTGGAGGATGTCGAAGCCGTTCTCCTCGATGGCGCGCACGAGGCGGCGGCCGTGGGGAACGTCGAAGCTGCCGAAGCCGTCGATGGTGAGGATGGGCACGTGGACACCTTTCGCGTCGGGGCGGGTCGGGTTGCGCAGCGCGCTAACGGTGGCATCCGGCAGTGGATCGGTCAAGCCCGCCCCGCCGCCAGGAACGCCTCCACCGCCCCCCGCGCGTCGTCGCCGACGCGCCCGTCCGCATGCAGCGCCTCGACGATCTCGCGCAGCGTCAGCACGCTGTGCAGCGCGTAGCCCGCCGCCGCCAGATCCTCGGCGCCGCCGCCCTGGCGGTCGATCAGCACCACCACGTCGCGCACGACCAGGCCGGCCGCCTCGAGCGGGGCGATGGCCTCGCGCTTGCTGCCGCCCGACGAGATCAGGTCGTCGAGCACGACGACCGTCTCGCCCGTCCGGAAGTGGCCCTCGACGGCCTGGCCCGTGCCGTAGGGCTTCACCTCCTTGCGCGGGTAGATCAGGGGCCGACCGGTCGCCAGCGCCACCGCCGTCCCGATCGGCAGGGCGGCGTAGGGGATGGCCGCGATCCGGTCGAACGCCAGCCCCTCGAGCAGCCTGGCGTAGGCCCGGGCGACGTCCGCCAGCAGCGCCGGATCCGACACCAGCAGCCGCAGGTCGATGTACACCGGCGACAGCGCCCCGCTCTTGAGCGTGAACGACCCGAGCTTGACCGCCCCGAGGGCGTGCAGTCGCCGGCAGATGTCCAGCCGCGTCGCGTCCATCAGCCCCTCCGCGCCCGGGCGGCGTTGATCGCGTCGCACAGCCGGGCCGCCGCCGCGCCCGGATCGCCGCTGAAGATGATGTCGCGCGAGCTGTTGACCACCAGCCCGCGCTCGTTCGCGTCGCGCCCCGCCCGAACCGCCGCCTCGAGCGGACCGCCCTGCGCGCCGACGCCGGGGACGAGGAACGGCAGCTCCGGCGCCTCGGCGCGGACGGCGGCCAGGGCGTCAGGGTACGTGGCGCCGACGACCAGGCCCACGTTCCCGCGCTCGTTCCACGCGCGCGCCTGCCGCGCGACCTCGACGTACAGCGGCCGCCCGCCGACGTCGAGATCCTGGAAGTCGCCCGCGCCGGGGTTGGACGTGTGGCACAGCACGAACGCCCCGCGCCCGGGGTCGGCCAGGAACGGGGCCACGCTGTCGCGCCCCAGATACGGGCTGACCGTCACGGCATCGGCGCCGTAGACCCCGAAGACGGCCCGGCCGTAGGCTTCCGCGGTCGACCCGATGTCGCCGCGCTTGGCGTCGAGGATCATCAGCCGCCCGTCCGGCACGTGTCCCAGCACCGTGATCAGGTCGCGCAGCCCGTCCGGGCCGAGCGCCTCGAAGAAGGCGATGTTGGGCTTGTACGCCACCGCCGACGGCCACGTGGCGTCGACGATCCGGCGGCAGAAGTCCGCCACCGGCACATCCAGCCGGTCGGGCTGTGGGTCGAGACCGACGCACACCAGCGAGCCCGTGGCCTGCATGGCCAGGTCCAGGCGCGAGTTGAACGGCGTCGGGTCCATCATGCCTTCCCCAGAACTGCGGCCAGGAGCGCCATCCGGACGAACATCCCGTTGCGCACCTGGCGGAAGTAGGCGGCGCGCGGGTCTGCGTCGACCGATTCCGCGATCTCGCTCACGCGCGGCAACGGGTGTAGGAGGATCATCTCGCGCCGCGCCGCCCGCATGATCTCCGGCGTGATGACGTAGTAGTCCTTGACCTCTTCGTACTGCTGCAGGTCGGTGAAGCGCTCCTTCTGCACGCGCGTGACGTAGAGCACGTCGACGTCGCCGACGATGTCCGCCACGTTGTACGTCTCGCGGACGTCCACGCCCGCGTCGCGCAGGTCGTTCATCACGTTCAGCGGCAGCCGCAGGATCTCCGGCGACACGAACGTCAGGCGCACGTCGTACTGCGCCAGGAGCTTGGTCAGCGAGTGCACCGTCCGCCCGAAGCGCAGGTCGCCGACCATCGCGATGTGCAGCCCGTCGATCGCCCCGAGCTCGTCGCGGATGGTGTAGAGGTCGAGGAGCGCCTGCGTGGGGTGCTCGCCCGCGCCGTCGCCGGCGTTGATCACCGGCCCCGCGGCCGCGTCGGCCGCGATCCGCGCGCTGCCGACCACAGGGTGGCGCAGCACGATCACGTCGGCGTACTGCTCGAGCGTCCGGATCGTGTCCGGCAGGCTCTCGCCCTTCGACACGCTCGAGAACTGCACGCCCTGCGTGATCGGGATGACGCTGCCGCCGAGCCGCTGCATGGCCGCGATGAAGCTCGCGCTGGTACGGGTGCTCGGCTCGTAGAACAGCGCCGCCAGCACCCGGCCCGTCAGGAGGTCGGTGCCGCCGTCGCGGCGCACGAGGGCGCGCATCTCGTCGGTGATCTCGAAGATGGCGCCGAGGTTGGCCGGGTTGAACTGGCTGACCGACAGGATGTCCCGTCCGGCCAGGTCGTGGGCGCGCGCCGCCGGGCGCGCGAGGGCTTCGGTGATCATCGATCGCTCCTCCCGTGTTTTGCTTCAACCATCCCGCGCGCCGAACAGCACCCGCCCGCGCGGGTCCGCCAGACGGACCTCGTCGTCCCGGTAGACCTCGACACCCCGCAGCCACGTGGCGCGGACCCGGCCGCGCACGCTCATGCCGGCGAACGGCGACCAGTCCACCTGGGTCTGGTAGCCGCGCTCGGGCAGCACCCACGCCTCGCCGATCTCGACCTCCACCCGGCTCTCGGCCGGCGTCGGCACGCCGAAGAGCCGCGCCGGCGTGGTGCTGGTGAGATCCACCAGCCGGTCGAGCGTCAGGCGGCCGTCGTGGACCGCCGTCAACATCAGCGGGAGCGTGGTCTCGAGGCCGGGCACGCCGGGCGGAGGGCGATCACCGAGCTTCTCGGCCCGGGTGTGCGGCGCGTGGTCGGTGGCGATGCAGTCCACGGCGTCAAGGTGCGCCCACAGCGCGTCGCGGTCCGCCGGGCGCGCCAGCGGTGGGCGCATCAGCCCGAACGGCCCGAGCGCCGGCAGGTCGTCCGCGGTCAGGAACAGGTGGTGCGGCGCCACCTCGCAGGTCACGGCCAGCCCGGCCGCCTTGGCGTCGGCGATCAGCGCGATCTCCTCGGCCCGGCTGACGTGCGCGATGTGAACCCGCTGCCCGTACGTCGCGCCCAGCCCGATGGCGGTCGCGACCGCGACCTCCTCGGCGTGCAGGACGATCGGCTTGCCGCGCGGCCAGGCCGCGAAGTGGGCCGCCAGCGCCGGCAGGGTCTCGATGCGCAGCGGGCCGTACGTCTCGTTGACGTAGATCTTGAGCCCGCACGCATCTCCGGCCGCGGCCGCGACCGCCGCGGCGTTGGCGTCGGTGGCGCCGAGGAAAACACCGACGTCGCACAGCGCGCCGGCGTGCCGCCGTCGGGCATCGGCCAGCGCCTCGCCGTCGGTGATCGGCGGGGCCGTGTTGGGCATGGCCAGGACCGCCGTCACGCCCCCCGCGAGCGCCGCCGCCGTGCCCGTGGCCACGGTCTCCTTGTGCTCGCCGCCGGGGACGCGCAGGTGCACGTGGACATCGACCAGGCCGGGCAGCACGTGGCGCGTCATTGCCCGCCCACCGCAAACCGGCACAAAAAAGCCAGGGCTCGGCCGGCCCTGGCGCTGGCGGCGATTCCTGGCGGCCGGCGGCGCGCCGGCGGGGAAAGCTGCCTCATGTCAGGCGGCAATTGTACCGCGCCGCGCCGCGGTCGGCAAGCCGAAACCGTTTGACCCGCCACTTCGGCGCGCTACAATGGGGCCGGGCGTGGGGAGGAGTCCGATAGGAGGTCGCGCCCGCCCGAGTCATTTGACCCCTCTGGTCCCTGGGAGGATGCGCCATGCTCTACCCCGTTCGTCTCGCACGCCTGCCGGCCCTGGCGCTGCTCGCGCTGGCCGCGGTCGGCCGGCCGGCTCCCGCACCGGCCCGCATGGCCACCGACGTGTGCGGGCCCATCGCCGCCGACACCGTGTGGGCGGCTGCCGCCAGCCCCTTTCGCACCACATGCGACGTCGACGTGGCGGCGGGCGTCACGCTCACCATCGAGCCCAGCGTGGTCGTCCAGCTCGGGACCAACCACGCCATCAACGTGGCCGGCGCCCTGAAGGCGGTGGGGCGACCGGACGCCCGCGTCCGCTTCGAGCCGTCGGGCGCGCAGCCGTGGGGCGGCATCCAGCTCGCCGCCGGCAGCGGGCCGTCGGAGATCGGCTATGCCGAGCTCACCAAGGGCGGCGGGCGGCGCCGCGAGATGCTCGGCATCGCCAGCGACGACGCTCTGGTGCACCACTCTGAGCTCAGCGACAGCGCCGGCAGCGGCATCGAGGTGAAGGACGGCGCGTCGCCGACCATCCGCGACTCACGCTTCATCCGCGCCAGCGATATCAACGCCGTGCCGCCGGCGGCCTTGCGCATCCGCGGCCAGAGCGACGTCGTGGTCGAGAACTGCTACTTCGAGAGCAACAACCAGTACGGCGTGTCGTGGGAGGCCGACGCCAGCCCGCGGTTCGTCGGCAACCGTTTCGAGTACAACGCCTTCAACGGCGTGATGGTCTTCGGCAACGTCACGCGCGCGGTCACGTGGCCCGGGCTGGGCCCCCACCGCTGGGCCTATCACCTCATCCGCGGCACGATCACCGTGGACGCCGGCGGGCACCTGACCATCAAGCCCGGCGCCACCTTCAGCGTGGCGCCGGCCACCGGCATCCGCGTGCGCAGCGGCGGCACGCTGTCGATCCGCGGCGCCGCCGGCGCCAAGGTGCGGATGACGACCAACCAGCTCGTGCCTTCGCCCGGCCAGTGGCGCGAGATCGAGTTCGAGCCCGGCAGCGTCGGGTGGGACGAGGCCACGCAGACCGGGTCGATCGTCGACCACGCCGAGCTCGAGTACGGCGGCAGCCAGCCCGGCGGCACGATCCTGATCCGGAGCAGCTCGCCGCGCATCAGCAACACCGTCATCCGCCACAGCGGCAAGCGCGGCATGACGGTCACCGGCCCGGGCGCCCAGCCGCTGCTCGTCGGCAACCTCTTCGACGAGAACGTCAACAACCCCGACGGCACCGGGCTGTTCGTCGGCGGCACCGCGGCGCCGGAGGTGCGGTTCAACATCTTCCGCGCCAACCTCGAGGGCGTCCACGTCGACGGCGGCGCGCAGCCGCGGGTCGGGCCCCACAACTGGTTCGACTACAACCAGACGTTCGCCGTCGTCAACGCCGACGCCAGCACGTGCGTCGACGCCACCGGCAACGACTGGGGCGGCGAGCTCGGCCCGCGCGACCCGTCGACGACGCCGGACGCCTGCGGCCTCGGCGCCCACGAGGGCGACGGCGAGCTCGTCAGCGACCACGTGCGGGTCGAGCCGTTCGAGGGCCGGATCGTCCGCCCGTCGCTCACCGGGCCGCGCTGCGGCACGTTCAGCGACGGGCGGGTCACCATCACGGGCTTCGCGGCGGCCGGCTCCCGCGTCCAGATCTACGACAACTACGCCCTGCTCGGCGAGACCACGGCCGCCGCCGGCGCCGGCAGCGCGCCGTTCACCCACACGTTGACGACCCCGCTGTCGCCCGGTTCGCACGTGCTGCAGGTGCGCAGCGAGCTCGACGACAAGTCCAGCGGGATCGCGAACCCCATCGAGCTGACGGTGGACCCGGGGCTGGTGGTCGACCCGAGCCGGCTGTCGGTCAGCCACGAGCGCGACGGCACGCGGTTCATCCAGCCCTTCCAGGACGAAAGCGGCTGCCTGACGCTGCGAGGCGACGCCGAGTGGAACATCCGCGCCCACCCCGGCGGCCCGATCACGCTGCACGCGCCGGTGCGCTGCGCGGTCGGCGCCCTTAGCCAGGTGCAGGCGATCTACCGCGACCAGACGATCCCGCTCGAGCTGGCGGAGCCCGGGGGCGACATGCATCGGGCCACCTTCGAGATGGGCGAAGGCGGCACGCTGCGCCTGCAGGCGATGTGCGGCGACAGCCTGCACGACCTCTTGCTCGGCACCGTCACGGTGGAGCAGAACGGCTTCATCTACAACAAGCTGGGCACGCCGGACCCGTTCGCCGCGCGCGTGAGCGGGGCGCGGGTCTCGCTGTACGTCCGCGACCGGTCGCGGCCGGGGGGGCAGGACTGGGTGCTGTGGCCGGCGGCCCGCTACTTCGGCCAGACCAACCCGCAGACGACCGGCGGCGCCGGCTGGTACGCCTTCTACCCGCCGCCCGGTCAGTACCGGGTGCGGGTCGAGGCACCCGGGTACGTCACGGCCATCGACACCGGTGACAACATCTCCATCGAGCCCATCGTGCGGACGATCGGCCTGACGCCGCTGGCCACACCGACGCCGCCGTCGGCGTCACCGCGCCGGGCGTTCCTCCCGCTGCTCGTGCTGCGCGAGGCGCTGCGCCCATGAGCGCCCGGGCCCAGCGTTTCTTCGGCTGCTTCCTGCCGCTCGGGCTCGCGATCTTCGGCTGTGGAGCGCTCTTGATGCTGGGCTACGCGGGGCGGGTGTTCGTGCAGGTGTTGACGGTCCCGGACGCCGCCATGGCGCCGGCCCTCGGGGAAGGCTGGTCGGTCATCGTCGACAACACGGCGTACTGGACCATGAACCCGCAACGCGGCGAGACGGTGAGCATCCAACGCCCGGAAGGCCTGGTGTTCCGCCGCGTGGTCGGCCTCCCGGGCGAGACGGTGGCCATCGCCGGCGGGGTCGTCAGCGTGGACGGGCGGCCGTGCGACGGCCGTGCGGCGTTCACGCACGGCACGTGCGACCCGGGCGCCGGGGACATCGGCGACCTGCCGGCCGTGACGCTCGGCGCGGAGGAGTACTTCGTCATGGCCGCCGATCGCCGCTACGACGACTCGCGGGTCTGGGGCGCCGTGCCGCGGGCCGACATCGTCGGCGAGCCGGCCTTCCACCGCCGCGCCGACGGCGGCTTCGACCCGATCGTCACGCCGCCCGCCCCGACGCCGCGCCCCGACGACCGGGCAACGGCCACCGACGAGACGTCATGACCGCCGTCGACCGGGTCGTCCGATGACCGCGCCCACGCCCCACGACGAGGCCGCCGTGCAGGGCGGCGAGCCGTTCAAGGCACCGCCGGAGCGCGACGATCACGAGCTCGCGCAGGTGATCGAGGCTGCGCGCGCGGCGCACGAGTCGGGCGATCTCGACGCCGTTACCGGGATCGTCGAGGAGGCGCTCGAGGCCGGCGACATCGAGACGGTGTCGGCAGCGCTGGCCGCCCTGCGCCCGCCGGACCGCGCCGACGTCTTCGAGGAGCTCGACCTCGATCAGCAGAGCCTGGTCATCGTTGAGCTCGACGAGGACGAAGCGGCCGAGATCCTCGAGGAGCTCGAGGACGAGGACCGCGCCGAGCTGGCCGGCAACCTGGACCCGGCGGATCTGGCGCCGATCCTCGACGAGATGGACCCCGACGAGGCCGCCGACATCCTGGGCGACCTGACCCCGGAGCAGGCCGAGCGGGCGCTGGCGGCCATGGACGACGCGGCCGAGGCCGACGTCCGCGAGCTCCTGGCCTACCCCGACGAGAGCGCCGGCGGCCTGATGACGTCGGAGTTCGTGGCCCTGCGCGCCGACGAGACGGTGGCGCAGTCGATCGAACGGCTGCGCCAGGCCGGCCCGGACAACGAGGCCACGTACTACCTCTACGTGGTGGATGCCGAGACGCGGCTGGTGGGGATCATCGGGCTGCGCGAGATGATCGTCGCCGACCCCTCCGCGCCGATCCGCGACCTGATGAGCACCGACGTGATCCACGTCGAGGCCACGGCCGACCAGGAGGACGCGGCGCGGCTGATGGCCCGCTACTACCTGATGGCGCTGCCCGCGGTGGACGCCGGCGGCCGCCTGGTCGGCGTGATCACGCACGACGACCTGGTCGGCGTGCTGCAGGAAGAGGCCACCGAGGACATGTACGGGCTCGTGGGCCTGGATGTCGAGGAAGGCCCGTACGACTCGATCGCGCGATCGGTGCGCCTGCGCCTTCCTTGGCTGGTGGCCAATCTGGGAACACAGCTGGCCCTGGTCTCGGTCCTCAAGGCGTTCCAGCCACTCCTCGACAACGTCGCGGTGTTGGCCGTGCTCTACCCGCTGGTCACGGGGAACGGCGGCAACATCGGGGCGCAGACCACGACGCTGATGATCCGCTCGATGGCGCTGGGGGAGATCGATCGGACGGATCGGTGGCGGCTGCTGCTGAAAGAGGCAGCGGTCGGCCTGGCCATCGGGATCTCGATCGGGCTGCTTGCCGGGGTGCTGGGAATGGTGTACAGCGGGCAAGGCGACATCGCCCTACGCATCGCCACCGTGATGTTCCTGGCCATGGCGCTGAACCTGGCGGCGGGGGGACTGGCCGGGGTGCTGGTGCCGCTCACGCTCCGCCGATTGGGGCTCGATCCGGCCATCGCATCCTCGGTGTTGGTCACGACCGTGACCGACACGCTCGGCGCGCTGTTCTTCCTGGGGCTGTACACCTGGCTGCCGTGACCGCTGCCCACGGGTTCACGAAACCGCCGGATTGATGTAAGATAGCGCCGCTGCGTCCACTTGAGACCAATCCGGCGCCGCCGCCGACGGCCGGATCCCCGTGAGGAGGCCCGACACAATGCCCGCTGACTACGCGCTCCGCCCCGAGTCGGAGTTCCTGGCCGAGCAGAAGTACCTCAACGGCCGCATGGAGGAGATCGAGAAGAACCTCGGGAAGGTGGCCGCCCGGTTGGGCACCCCCACGCCGATCACGCAGCCGCTGGACGCGCTGGACCGCGCCCGCGAGCTCGTCGGCAACATGTTCCGGCAGGTGCGGGTCCGGCCGCTCGAGGACGCCATACGCCACCAGCTCGCCTGGCTCGACGCGGCCGAGCGACGCCTGGCCCAAAACGACGGCGAGCCCAAGGTCAAGTTCAACCGCATTGAGCTCGACCGCCGGCTCCTCGGCGACATCCTGGCCGGGTGGAAGGCGCGGCAGAACTGATCCCCCCGCGCCGCCGATCGCGCCCCCGGCCGCCGGCGGGCGCCCTGCGCCCGTGACCATCGCCCTCCGCTCCCCCGACCCCGCCGCCCGCCCCGGCTGGCGGCCGGCGCTCGATGTCCTGGCGGCCGGCGTGTTGGCAGCCGACCCCGCGGCCGCCGTGACGCGGTGGCTGACCGTCGACGGCGACCGCGCCGTCGTGGGCGGCGCCGGCATCGACCTCGCCGCCGTCGAGCACGTCTACCTCATCGGCGCGGGCAAGGCGGCCACCGCGATGGTGCGGGCGGCCGAGGCCGTGCTCGGCGACCATGTCACCGCCGGCGTGGCGGTCACGGTCCCCGGGGCCGGCGGCACCACCGCGCACACCACGGTCCACCACGGCGGCCACCCCCTGCCGGACCCCGCCGGCCTCCTGGCCACGCGGCACATCGCGCGGCTGCTCGAGCGGACCACCGAGCGCGACCTCGTCATCGCGTTGATCTCCGGCGGCGCCTCGGCGCTGATGGAGCTGCCGGCCGGGCGCATCCCGCTCATCGACATCCAGACCGCCACCAGCGCGCTCCTGGCCAGCGGGGCGACGATCGACGAGATGAACGCGGTCCGCAAGCACATCAGCGTGGTCAAAGGGGGCGGGCTGGCGCGACTCGCGGCTCCCGCTCGGGTGGTGGCCCTGGTGCTATCCGACGTCGTCGGCAGCCCGCTGGACGTGATCGGTAGCGGGCCGACGGTCCCGGATCCCACGACCTACGCCGACGCCGCCGCCGTGCTGGCGCGTTATGACCTGTGGGGCGCGCTGCCGGCCTCGATCGGCGACCACCTGCGCCGCGGGCTGGCCGGCGGCGTGCCCGAGACGCTCAAACCCGGCGACCCGGTGTTCGATCGCGTGTCGACGGTCGTCGTCGGCGACAACGCCATGGCCGCGGCCGCCGCCGCGGCGCACGCGCGGGCGCTGGGCCTGGACGCCGTGGTGCTGACGACGTTCCTCGAAGGCGAGGCGCGCGAGGCGGGCCGGTTCCTGGCGGCCGTCGGCAAGGAGATGGCAGCGCGCGGCCAGCCGGTGGGCGTGCCGGGCTGCGTGGTCGTCGGCGGCGAAACCACGGTGACGCTGCGCCGGCTCGGCGGCGCGGGCGGCCGCAACCACGAGGTGGCGCTGGCCGCCGCCCTGGCACTCGATGCCCCGGTCTGGGGACCGGTCACGGTCGCGGCGATGGGCACCGACGGCATCGACGGCGCGACCGACGCGGCGGGCGCCATCGTCGACGGGGCCACGGTGGCGCGCGCGCGAGCGGCGGGGCTCGATCCCCGGGCGGCGCTCGACCGCCACGACAGCGGCGCGTTCTTCGCGGCCCTCGGGGACCGGATCGTGACTGGCCCGACCGGCACGAACGTCAACGACCTGGCGGTGGTCGTGGTGCTGCCCCCGCCCCATCCCTGATGCGGGTCGCGCTCAGCGGCTGGTTCGCCGGCCGCGCGGTCGGCTCCGGGCAGTACACCGACGCGCTGGCGGGCGCGCTGCGGGCGGCGGCGGGGCCGGGCGACGCCGTCGACATCATCCGGCCGGCGGCTGGAGCGCGGCGGGGGGTGGCGGGCGTGCTCGCCAAGCTGGTCTTCGAGCAGCACACCTTCCCCCGCGCGGCCGCCGGCGGCGACGTGGCCCACGTGCCGTATTGGGCGCCCCCGCTGCGTTCGCCGGCGCCGGTGGTGGTGACGGTGCACGACCTCATCCCGCTGGCGCTGTCGGCATACCGCGCGCGGTGGTCGGTCCGCGCCTACACCCGCCTCGTGGCGCATGCCACGCGAGGGACGGCGGCGGTGATCGCCGACTCGGAACACACGGCCGCCGACCTGCACGCGCGGCTGGGCGTCGACCGCGCCGCCGTCCACGTCGTGCCGCTCGGCGTCGACGCGCGGTTTCGGCCGCTGGACGGCGGCGATGTCGGATCCGCCAGGCTTGGCATCGACGGCCTGCCGGGCCTCGGCGCCCATCCCGACCTCCCGCCGCGCTACGGCCTCTACCTCGGCGGGTTCGACGCGCGCAAGAACGTCGCGACGCTGCTGGCGGCGTGGCGGGCGGTGCACGCGGCCACCGGCGTGCCGCTGGTGATCGCCGGGTCCCTGCCGGACGGCACGGATCCGCTCTTCCCGGACCCGCGGGCGCTGGCGCGCCGGGCGGGCCTGCCGGACGCGGCGCTGGAGTACGTCGGCTTCGTCGAGGAGGTCGCCAAGCCGGCGCTCCTGGCCGGCGCGGCCGTGTTCGCCTACCCCTCGCGCTACGAGGGCTTCGGCCTGCCGCCGCTCGAGGCCATGGCGTGCGGCGTGCCGGTGGTGGCCGCCGCCGCCACCAGCCTGCCGGAGGTCGTGGGGGACGCGGGGATCCTGGTCGATCCCGACGACGTGGCGGGCTGGGGGGAGGCGCTCGCGGCGGTCCTGTCCGACGCGGCCCTGGCCGGCCGTCTGCGCGCCGCCGGGTTGGCCCGGGCGGCCGGCTTCACGTGGGCGCGCACGGCCGAGCGGACCTGGGCGGTCTACCGCGCGGTCGCACGGACGGACGGCGGCGGATGACGGCGCTGCCCGAAGGATCCGACAGGCCGCTCCGCGCCGTGCTGCTGTCCAAGGCCATGGTCGTCGGGGCCTACCAGCGCAAGGCCGAGCTGCTCGGGGCCGAGCCGGGCATCGCGCTGACGGTGGCGGTGCCGCCGCTGTGGCGCGACGGCGATCTCGTGCGGCGGCTGGAGCGGCGCCACACGCGCGGGTATCGGCTCGTGGTGACGCCGATCGTACGGCCCGGGGACTTCCACCTGCACTGCTACCCGCGGTTCGGGGCCGTGCTGGACCGGGCGCGGCCGGATCTCGTGCACGTCGACGAAGAGCCCTACAACCTCGCGACGTTCCTGGCGCTGCGCGCCTCGCTGCGCCGCGGTGCGCGCACGCTGTTCTTCACGTGGCAGAACCTCGCGCGCCGCTATCCGCCGCCGTTCGCGTGGTTCGAGCGGTTCGCGTACCGGCGGGCGGGCGGGGCGATCGCCGGCAGCCGGACGGCGGCGGAGGTGCTGCGCGCCAAGGGCTACGCCGGCCGGCTGTGGACCATCCCGCAGTTCGGGGTCGATCCCGACGAGTTCCACCCGCCGGCCGAGAGGGGCGCCGACGAGACCCACGACCTCCGCGTCGGCTACGCCGGGCGGCTGGTGGCGGCCAAGGGCGTCGACGTCGCCCTTGCGGCGGTGGCGGGGCTGGGTCCCGACGTCGGGTGGCGCCTCGACATCGTGGGCGACGGGCCGGAGCGCCCCGCGCTGGAAGCGGCCGCGGCAGCGGCCGGCGTGGCCGACCGGGTCCGGTTCCAGCCGTGGCTGGCGTCGGGCGCGATGCCGGACTTCTACCGCGGGCTCGACGTGCTTGTCCTGCCCAGCCGATCGACGCCGAGCTGGATCGAGCAGTTCGGGCGGGTGCTGATCGAGGCGATGGCGTGCGGCGTGGTCTGCGTGGGCTCGGACAGCGGCGAGATCCCGCACGTCATCGGCGACGCCGGCAGCGTGGTCCCGGAGGGCGACGTGGGCGCCTTGCGCGCGGCGCTGGCCCGGCTCGCGGCGTCACCCGATCTGCGGCGTGACCTGGCGGCGGCCGGGCGGGCCCGGGTGCTCGCCCGCTTCACGATGGCGCGGGTGGCTTCGGAGACGGCGGCGGTGTATCGGGAAGTGCGCCAGGGCGTTTGACGCCGCCAGTCCGCCGGCACGTCCGGTAGAGACGCCATCACGCCCGACCCGCCTCCAGCGCCCCTTCGATCTCGGCCCGCACCCACGCGTCCTCCGCTCGCCCGCGCGCCGCGTCGAGACCGCGTCGCGCCGCCGGCGAGTCGATCCGCCCGAGCGCCCACGCCGCGTGCCCGCGGACGAGCGGCTCGGCGTCGGCAAGGGCTCCGGCCAGCGCCGGCACCGCTTCGGGCGATCCCCAGTTGCCGAGCGCGACGCACACGTTGCGCACCAGCCCGCGCCGCCGCGTGCGCGCCACCGCCGTGCTGCCGAATCGGGCGCGGAACGCCGCATCGGACAGGCTCACGAGGTCCAGCAGGCGCGGCGCGGCGACGTCGAGGTCGGGGCCGAGGCCGGGATCGCCGGCGCGGCGCGCGGCGCGCTTGTTCCACGGGCACACCTCGTTGCAGATGTCGCAGCCGAAGACGCGGTTGCCGATGCCCGGCCGCAGCGCCGCCGGGATCGGCCCCTTCAGCTCGATCGTCAGGTAGCTGATGCAGCGGCGCGCGTCGAGCACGTACGGGGCGGGGAAGGCGTCTGTCGGGCACGCGGCGAGGCAGCGGGTGCACCGGCCGCATGTCCCGCCCGACGGCGCGTCGTCCGGCGCCAGGTCGACGTCTACGAGGATCGCGCCGAGGAACAGCCAGGCGCCCCAGCGCGGGTGGATCAGCATGGTGTTGCGCCCCACGAAGCCCAGCCCTGCGCGCCGGGCGGCGTCACGCTCGAGCACCGGGCCGGTGTCGACGTACACCCGCGCGTCCACCGGCCGCCCCAGCCGCTCCGCGATGGCCGCGCGAAGCGCCGCGAGGCGTGGGGTCATGACGGCGTGGTAGTCCGGCCCCCAGGCGTAGGACGCGAAGATGCCGCGCGCCGGGTCGTCGAGGATCGCCGGCGGCAGGTCGCCGCTGAAGTAACGCCAGCCGACGACGACGACGGCGCGCACCGCGGGCAGGTTCACGGCGGGATCGATCGCCTTGGCCATCCGGTCCGGCCGCGCCATGTAGCCCATCGCGCCGGCCATCCCGGCATCCGCCCACGCCCGATACGCGTCGACCGACGCGGGATCCGGCTCCGGGCGGCAGACGCCGGCGAGCTCGAAGCCCAGGGCCCGCGCCCGCGCCTTCACCCACGCGGTCAGCGCCGTCGGGTCATGCGGCATGGGCCAAAGTCTACCGCACCGCCAGGGCGTGCGGTACAATCACGCGCGGCCGGCACGCGCGCCGGCCCGTTCGCCCGACCCAGCGACCACGCTCCACCCGAGGGGACCCCGATGAGCGAGCCCGTCTACAAGTTGATCGAGATCACCGGCACGGCGCCGGACGGCATCGAGAGCGCGGTGCAGAACGCGCTCGCCCGCGCCGCGCGGACCGTGCGGCACATGCGCTGGTTCGAGGTCGTCGAGACGCGCGGCCGCATCGACGGCGACGGCGTGGCCGCCTGGCAGGTGACCATCAAGGTCGGCTTCGTGCTGGAAGAGGACCTGGCATGAGCAGGCTCAGCGCCGGGAGGCGCGTCGCGCTCGCCGCCGCCGCGGGCCTCGGCCTCGCCGGCTGCGCCGCGGCCGCGACGCCCGGCCCGCCGATCACCGTCAGCGGCGCGTGGGCCCGGCCGGCGCTGGAGGGGAACCCGACGGCGGTGTACATGACCATCCACAATTCCGCGGATGTCGAGGATCGTCTCCTGTCGATCACCGTGTCGGTCGCCGCGTCGGCCGAGGTGCACGAGACGGTGCGCGAGGGCGACCTCGTGCGGATGGTGCCGCGCCAGCGGCTCCCCATCCCCCCCGGGGGCGAGGTCCGGCTCGAGCCGGGCGGGACGCACGTGATGCTGATGGACCTCGGCGATGCGCTCGAGATCGGGGACATCGTGGCGATGACCCTGGCGTTCGAACACGCCGGGACGGTGGTGGTCAACGCCCCGGTCCAGGAAGACGCCGGCGCGGCCGCCAGCGGTCAGGGGTGACGGCGCGTTCCCCACGCCATCACGGCGCGGCCTCCGCCAGCACGACGCGCACGTCGTGGGCCACGTCGTCCGGGGCATAGGGCTCGAGGAACGACGCCCGCATCTGCCCGACGGTGTCGATGAGGAACACCGTGGCGCTGTGGGCCATGCTGTAGTCCGCCGTGGCGAGGTCGGCGGGGTTCTCCGGCGTGCCCTGCGGGTACTCCTTGAAGAACCGCACCCCGAACGAGGCCGCGACCGCCTGGAGATCGGGAATCGAGCCCGTGACGCCGACGATGCGCGGGTCGAAGGCCGCGAGGTAGGCCTTCAAGGCCGCGGGCGTGTCGCGCTCCGGGTCAACGCTGATGAAGACGATCGCGACCCGGTCGCCGTCCTCCCCGAGCGCCGCGAGCGCCGCGGCCAGCTTGCTCATGGCGGTCGGGCACACGTCCGGGCAATGAGTAAACCCGAAGAACACGAGGGTGGCCTTGCCACGCGTGCCGCGCAGCTCGAACGGCTTGCCGTCCTGATCGGTCAGCACGAAATCGGGCGCCGGGCGCTCCGGGAGGGCCGCGAAGCCCTTGAACGGCGAATCCGACGGCATCTCGACCATCCCGGCCGGCGTGTCGGTCCGCGCGGGCCGGCCGCCTTCGAGCCCGCCCGACGCCCAGAACGACACGAGCGCCGCGGCCGCCCCGACCAGCAGCAGCGTCGGCCAGAACATGGGCCCGCGGGCACCGGACGGCGTGGAGCCCGTCTTCCCGGGCGGCGTCGATCCCGATCCCGGACCCGCGCGCCCGGCGTCGTCGATGTCGGTCATGCAAGCAGCTCCCTAAGTGATGGGGCGACGGTGGCTGAACGCCCATTGTAGCATCGCGCGTCGCCGGCCGTTCCCGACCACCACGCACGCGGGGCACGGCCGAGAAGCCGTGCCCCGCGTCGCGTCATCGGGCGGACGATGTCCGCCGCGTCGCGTCACCGCCGCCGATAGGCGCGCTGCGTGCCGGCGAACGGCAGGTAGATGCGCTCGACCGGTCCGGCGCCGTCCGGCACGATGTCGCGTTCGGTCCAGTGCGCCCCGATCGGCCGGCCCGCTCGATCCGACAGCCGGGCGGCGACCAGGCCGAACGCGCCGAGCGGGTCCTCGCCGACCGCGCGGAACCGCACGGTGGCGATCACGACGTCGCCCGCGAGCGGGTCGGCCGGGCGCCGCAGGCTCGCGGCGAAGCGCACGCGGTGCTGCTCGCGATCGACCGCGTTGACGGCCACGTACATGTCGTCGGACCACACGGCCCCGGGCTCGGCCTGGATGCCCGGCTCCTGCGGCAGCGCGTCGATCGGCTTGAGGCGCTCGGGATCGTAGTCGAGGGTGAAGTCGGCACCGTACACCCCCTCGACAGACCGGGCACGGATCTCCACGACCACGGTGCTGTCGGAGGGCGCGTCTGCCTGGAGCGTCACCCCGCGGGCCACGCCGCCGGCCGGCATGACCAGGGCACCCGCGTCGGGTCCGCCATCCGACGCAGGCCGCCCGGCGGGCGGAGCGTCCTGCACGGTCGCCGCGCTCGACGACTGGCCCCAACGCACCGGCCCGGTCAGGTCGTAGTTCGCGGCGACCATCACGAGGTCGAACAGGTTGATGGTGCCGTCGCGATTGCAGTCCGCCGCTGGGTCGCCCGGCGGCTGCGAGCGGTAGTCGGCCGCGATGCGGACAAGGTCGAACAGGTCGATGGCGTCGTCGCCGGTCACGTCGCCACCGCGCAGGGCCACGAAGCCCAGGCGGGTGGTCTCGTCGTCCTCGACGGTGACGTCCGCGGCCTCGACCGGCAGGTAGCACGCCGTGCTGGCCGAGAACGTGTGCTGGCCTTCCGACACGCCGCACACCTGGAAGCTCCCGTCCATCTCGGACGCGCCGGCGGGAACGCCGTCGACGAAGATCGGCACGCCACCGTGCTCGGACTGCCCCTGCAGGTACACCTGCCCTTCGACGCACCCGGCCACGCTGAACATCGTCCCGGTGTGGCAGACCCCAGACGACGCCGACCAGTCCGAGTTCTGGAAGCTCGGGAAGTTGCGCGCCTTCACCCGGAAACTGTAGTCGGTGTTGGGCGTCAGGTCGACCGGGATGTCGTACGTGTACATCGTCCCCGTTGTCGCCTGGGTCGTGCTGTTGACGGTCGTCAGGAGCGCAAAGCCCGAGCTGTTGACGTCGACCTCGATCAGGAACTCGGTCTCGAACGTCGACTGGTCCACCCACGTGATGCGGATGCGCAGCGGCGTCAGCAGCTCGCACATCACGCTGGTCGGCTGGGTGTTCGGGCTCGGCGTCGGCGTGGCCAGCACCGGCGGCGGCAGCGTCGGGGTCGCGGTCATGGGGTCGATGATCACGCCGGACGTCGCCGTGGGCGTCGCGGTGTCGGTCGCCGTGGCCGTCGGCGTGCTCGTCCGAGTCGGCGTGCTCGACGGGGTGAACGTCGGCGTGGCGGTATCGGTCGCCGTGGCCGTCGGCGTGGCGGTGTCGGTCGCCGTCGCCGTCGGCGTGTTGGTGCGCGTCGGCGTGTTCGACGGCGTGCTCGTCGACGTGTGGGTCGGGGTGTTCGTCGCGGTGTTCGTCGGCGTGCTGGTCGAGGTGTTCGTCGCGGTGTTCGTCGGCGTGCTGGTCGACGTGTTCGTCGGCGTGTTCGACGGCGTGCTCGTCGACGTGCTGGTCGGGGTCTGCGAGCTCGTCGCCGTCGACGACGGCGTGATGCTCGGGTTCAGCGTCGGCGTGTTGGTCGCGGTGTTCGTTGGGGTGCTGGTCGACGTGTTCGTCGGCGTGTTGGTCGCGGTGTTCGTCGGCGTGCTGGTCGACGTGTTCGTCGGCGTGCTGGTCGACGTGTTCGTCGGCGTGTT
>CAYQBA010000067.1:0-22835 GCA_964415605.1 uncultured Anaerolineales bacterium
CGCTCCATCCAGGCCCCCCGCCGAAACGCGGGGGGCCTGTTGCGTTGCCCGGCGGCGAGGATCGCCGATCGCGGCGCGGGCCACGTTCCACATCCGCAGTGCGGCGGCGAGGGCCACGTTCCACATCCGCGCTGCGGCGGCGAGGGCGTCAGTCCAGCCCCCGGATCGCCGGATGCGCCAGCGCGAGGAGCGCGACGGCCGCCGCCCCGCAGCCGCCGACGAGGAACGGCAGGTTCGGCCCGTACGCCTCGGTCGCCCAGCCCGCCACGGCAAACGACGCCGGCGTCGAGGCCCAGCTCAGCAGCTCGCCGAGGCTCACCACGCGCCCGAGCTGCGCGTCGGGCACGCGCGTCTGCAAGACGTGCATCCACACCAGGCCGGCGATCTCCAGCCCGAAGCCGTTGACGAGCGCGGCGGCGGCGAGCACGGCCAGCAGCACGGCCGTCCCCGCCAGCGCCGGCGCGAGCGGCAGCCCGAGACGGGCGGCGACGCCTTCGAGCGACGCCGGCATGAGCGGCAGGCCGTAGACGGCGAGCATCAGGCCGGCGATGGCCGTGCCGC
This sequence comes from uncultured Anaerolineales bacterium, assembly GCA_964415605.1. Classification (GTDB taxonomy): domain Bacteria; phylum Chloroflexota; class Anaerolineae; order Epilineales; family Epilineaceae; genus UCB3. The sequence continues at coordinate 562 of CAYQBA010000067.1, forward strand.
CGTACGCCAGCACGCCGCGCCGCCGCAGCACGGTGCGCCGCCCGCCCCACAGGCTGCCGAGGATGAAGCCCACCGGGAACGTGGCCAGGATGAACCCGAGGTAGCGGGGGTCGTCGCCGAAGCGCGCCTGCGCCATGAACGGCATCGAGACGAGGAACGGGCCAACGAGGAGCGCGCCGGACAGCGCGCCGGCAATGAGCCCGATCGCGAGCACGGGATCGCCGCGGACGGTCGCGAGGCCTTCGCGGGTGTCGGCGACCATCCGGGCAAGCGCGCCGAGCGGCTCGCCGTCGGCGGCGCGTTCGGGGGGCCGGGACACGGCGAGCAGCGGCAGGAGGAGGGCGGCCCCGACGAAGAACGAGAGGCCGTTGATCACGAACCCGGCGACGACCCCGCCGGCGGCGACGATGATCCCGCCGAGCGCCGGGCCGGCGACGCGGCCAAGCTGAAAGCTCATGCTGCCGAGGGCGTTGGCGCTGGGCAGATCCTCCTCGGGCACGATCTCGGGCACGAGGGCGAAGTAGGCGGGCTGGAAGAAGGCGTCGGCGACGCCAAAAAGCAGGCTGAGGGCGAAGACCATCCACAGCTCGAGGTGGTCGGCGGCGGCCAGCATGGCCACGGCCAGGACGGCGATGCCGCGCGCGATGTCGGACGCCAGGAGCACGGGCACGCGCGCGAAGCGGTCGGCGACGGTGCCGCCGACGAGCGTGAAGAGCGCGACAGGCAGGAAGGTGACGATGAGCACCGAGCCCATCACGACGGCCGATCCCGTCTCCTGGAGCACCCACCACGCGAGCACGACCTCGTAGACGAAATCCCCTATCCGCGAGAGGGTCTGGCCGACCCATAGCAGGGCGAACGGCCGGATGCGCAGGGCTCGGAAGGCGTGCATCGCCGGATTGTATCACGCGAATCGACGCGGCGCGCGGTCATACGGGGGTGGCCGACTCCCTGTGGTCCGCCAAGCTGCAGGCATCCCGGTAGATCGCCTCCCCCGCGATGGAAGCGCGGGAGGGGACCGGATTGGCCGGTATCGATGTCTTCCGGGTCATGGGTTACCTCCGACCTCGCTGGCGTACAATTGACGGCACCATGTCCTCGACCTCGACGCCGCCCCTGTTTGCGCCCGCCGTCGCCAACGCCCCGCCGCTGCCCGCCGGTCAGGCCCGCGGCCAGCCGTTGACCGCCCTCGCCCCGATGCAGGCCATCACCGACCTGCCCTTCATGCGGATCATCGCCGACTACGGCGCGCCGGACTACTTCTTCACGGAGTACTTCCGAGCCTACGAGGGATCGAGCCTCGATCCCGACATCCTCCGCGCCATCGCCGAGAATGCCACCGGCCGGCCCGTGTTCGCGCAGCTGATCGGCGAGCACATCCCGTCGCTGGTGCGGACCGCCAGGGCGCTCCTGGCCTATCCCGTGGCCGGCATCGACCTCAACATGGGCTGTCCCGCGCCCAAGGTCTACCGGCGCAACGTCGGCGGCGGGCTCTTGCGCGTTCCGGGCCACGTCGATGCCCTCCTCGCGGCGCTGCGCGATGCCGTGCCCGGGCGGCTGACCGTGAAGATGCGCGTCGGGTTCGACTCCACCGAGCCCTTCGCGTCGATCCTCGCGCTCATCGACAAGCACGCCATCGACCTCCTCAGCATCCACGGGCGCACCGTCGCGGACATGTACCGCGGCGACGTGCGCTACGACCTGATCACCCACGCCGTGCGGACCGTCCGCTGCCCCGTCCTGGCCAACGGCAACGTCACGTCCGCCGCCAAGGCCGCCGCCGTGCTCGAAGCCACCGGGGCGGCCGGTGTGATGATCGGCCGCCACGCCGTCCGCAACCCCTGGATCTTCGCCCAGACCCGCGATCGCCTGGCGGGCCGCCCCATCCGGCCGGCGACCCGCGCCGACCTCCGCGGCTACATCGAGCGCCTTTACCGCGAGACGCGCCCGGCCGGCGGCACACCGTGCGGCCAGGTGGCCAAGCTCAAGAAGTACCTGAACTTTGTCGGCCAGAGCGTCGATCCACGGGGCGCCTTTCTCTACGCCATGCGCCGCGCCCGGACCGAGGCCGAGTTGCTGGGCGTGTGCGACGCTTATCTGCTGGCCGAGCCCGATGCCCCGGTCGCGCTCGAGACCTATCCCGGCCTCCATGCCCGCCCCAACAGCGAGGCGCCTGACCAGCGGCGGCGGGAAGTGCACCGCCGGTAGGCGCGCAAGTCTCGAAGTCGGACAGGGTCTCGACCGTGCGGCACATCGACCCACCCCGCCGCGCGCCCCGACTCCCCCGCCAGGCCATCTCCGCATATAATCGTCCCCCACAACCTCAGGCAACTAGACGCCAGCCATCAGCGCGCGCACCGCCCGATCTTCCCCAAGTGCCGCCGCCGAAGCCGGCCACCCATCCGGGAGATCCGACGTCATGGCTCATCGCCCTGCCGCCCGCCGCCGATCCGCCGCGACGCCGGGCGCGACGCGCCTGCGCGCCATGCTGGCCGCCGCCGTCGTCCTGACCACCGTGCTCGCGCACGTCGCGCCCGGCGCCGGCGCCGCCCCATCGCCCGAGCAGGCCCTGCGCGCCGCCTGGGCCCTCGGCCAGCGCCAACCCGGCTACCGCTTCACGTCGGATATCGACCAGACCGTCGTCCCGGTCGCCTCCGCCGCGGCCATCGGCCGCACCGACCAGCGCGTCGCGCTGCACGCCGAAGGGACCGTCCGCGCTCCCGACCAGGCCGAGGTGCGCATGGCGGTCGGCGACCAACCCATCGCGGCCGCCATGGGCATCGTCCAGGACGGCACCCGCACGTTCATGCGGCGCGGCGACCGCCTGCTGCCGATCGAGCACCCCGCCGGGGCCGCCGCGCCGGCGGCCGACCACCTCGCCTTCCTCGCTGGCGCCGTCCACGTCCGCGAGATCGCGCCGGCCATCGATGACGGACGCACGTTCCGGCGGTTTACGTTCGACGTCGACGGCCGGCGCCTGTCGGAGCACATGGCGCGCGAGATGCAGCGCCAGCTCGGCGGCACCCTGCCCGCCGGCATCCGCGTGTCGCCCGTCCCGCTCATGGCCCAGCTCGACGGCACCGGCACGCTGTGGGTCGACGAGGCGGGCCTCCCCCGCCGCCAGGTCCTCGACCTCACGTTGCCGCGCGCCAGCGCCGACTTCGGCGCGCGCGTCCACGTCGACACCGCGTTCCGCGATTTCGGGCCGGTGCCCGATATCGGGCGGGTCGTGCAGGACGATGACGGCACGTGGCGCCTGGAAGCACCCGCGACCGGTGCCGCCGGCGCCGTTGGCACGGTCGGCAAGAGCGTCGCGGCCGGCGCGGGCGGCGCGAGCAATGCCGCCGAGGCCGGCGCGACCACCCCGGATCCACGCGCCACCTCCGCGACCGCCCCCCGCGCGCCGGCATCGACCGTGGCCGCGGGCGTCTCGGCCCTCGCCGCGTCCGCCCGCGCCGGCCTCGACGCCGCCGGCGCGCACCTGGCCGACGGGGTGCTTACGCTGGCGGCCCTGGTGATCGCCGCCGCGCTCACCCTCGTCCTGCGCCCCCGCCGCCGGCGCCGCCGCGGCACCGCGTACGCCGGCGTGGTCGCGCTGACCATCGTCGCCATGGTCGGCGGCCCCGGGATGCGGGCCGCCGACATCGTGGACTTCCCGAGCCGCCAGCATCCGGCTGGCTCGGGCGCGGCGACCGCGGCGGCCCTCGTCGCCGATCTCGGGGGGGCCGGGCTTGGCGCCGCGCCGGCGCTTGCGCAGGACGCCGAGACCGGCGGGACAGCCGCGTCCAGCGGCACCACCAGCCCGCTCGCGGGACCGGTCCCCGGCGACGACCGCGGATCGGCCGTTGGGACGACCGCCGCCCCCGCCGCCCGGCCAAACCTCGACGCGCTGGCCCAGGCCGGCGCCGGCCTCACCGCGTGCGGGCAGGGCAGCGCCACCGCGGACAGCGACGGCGACGGGCTGACCGACTTCGAAGAAGGCTGCCGCGGCACCGATCCCAACCGCGACGACACCGACGCCGATCTCATCCCGGACGGCGACGAGGTCGCCGGCTTCGTCGTCGGCGGCCGGACGTGGTACGGCGCCCCCAACAACGTCGACGCCAGCGGCGACGGGCTGGTCGACAGCGCCGAGTGGCCAACGCCGGTGGGCAAAGGGCCGCGGATGGACGCCGACGGGAACGGCTCGGCGACCGACGAGGAAGCGTGGGACCCCGACGGCGACGGCGTGCCGAACATCTGGGATGACGACAACGACGGCGACGGCGTGCCGGATTCGGCGGACTTGTCGCCCTTCAGCCGCACGGCGCTGATCGAAGGCTACACGCTCAACACGCAGGGCGGCGGCACCGACGGCCACCAGTACATCGAGCTGCAGGTCCAGCCCGAGAACCCCGACCGCCTGCGCTACACCGTGTCGGCGCTGGACTGGCCCGCCGACGAGGCCGGGCAGATGACCGACCTCGACAACAGCACGGGCGACGCGCGGCTCTACCCCATGCTCGAGGTGCTGACCAACATCCGCCCCGACGCCGAGCTGGCACGGCGCTACGGTTTGGGCACGGTCGAGTCGGTGCCGGGCTCGGCCGAGCCCTACCGCCTCTACGCCCCGCTCATGCCGGTCGCCGACAACGGCCGCATCGTCGCCTTCTACGCCCGCGTCGCTTACCCGCCCGACCAGCAGGCCCAGATCCGCTGGCAGGCCAAGATGGTCTGGGTGCTCCAGGGCATGACCGACCGCGACACCGGCAACAGCATCCGCACCGACGCCGTCGCGCTGCAGACCTACGAGGAGCCGAAGTTCCGGGTCACCGGCGCCAGTGTCTCGCGCAGCCAGAGCTTCGAGAGCGCGCTCTTCGCCACGCCGGCGAGCCCGAGCGACGATCGGCAGCTCTTCAACCTCGTCTTCGGCCTTAACGCCGCGTTCACCAACGCCGACAACGTGACGCTGTCCGACGTCGTCAACCGCTTCACCCAGCCGCTCACGCCGCCCGAGGAGAAGTGGGGCATCACGGCCGCCGTCGTTACCGATCGCGCCGACTACCTCCACCGCGACGAGGGCATCGCCGGCACCGGCCGGCGCGTGACGCAGTTCCTGGGCACCCACTTCGACGTCGCCGACACGCCATCGGTCGTCACGGCGTTCGAGGAGCGCGCGCGCTCCTTCAACGTCGACCAGACCGAACGGCTGGACCCCGGCACGGCGGTCAACGTCAACCTAGCGGATTCGCCGCTGACGCGCACGCGCGGGCTGCAGCTCAACCTCTACCAGGCCGCCGGCACCGAATGGCGCGTCCTGTCGGCCCCGGAACGCGCCGTCGTCCTGGACGCCCGCTACGCCGACGTGTCGGCCTCGCTGGCCGCGCTGCAGCCGACCTACCCGGGCCTGACGGCGGTCGACCTCCAAAGCGTCGTGCGCAACATGTACGACACGTGGACCGCCGGCCGCACGGCGGTCATGTCGGCCGACGGGATCGCGCTGGCGGCCAGCGGCCTCTCCGACGCCCAGATCACCGCCTATCTCGACCGCGGCAGCAGCCTCACGCTCGACGCCTACCTCATCGACGTGGCGCGCCTGGCCGAGCCCGGCGCCGGCCTGCGCATGGGCAAGAGCCCGCTCGAGGACTGGCAGTACGTCCGCGCCAACTTCGCCCAGACGAACGTCGTCGGCATCGACTACGCCGGGATGACCCTCTATACGTTCGGCTCGCCCCGGAACGCGGAGAACGACGCGTTGGCCAAGGGCCGCAAGGTCATCACCGCGGCCAAGGACCTCTACCAGCTCTACCGCGCCACCCAGGCCTTCAACAGCCTGTCGCGCGGGCAGCAGATCCTCTACCCACTGACGCGGTCGGCGCTGGAGGGCCGCACGCTCGGCGCCGTCGGCACCGCCATCGCCGTGGCCTTGATCTGGGTCTCGTTCGGGTTGACGACCGACTTCTCGGACCCCGTCTCCATCAAGCTGGCCGTGGCCGCCGCGGTCGTGGCCACGGTCTTCACCATCTTGATGTTCGTCATCAGCCTCAACCCGGTGGGCCTGGTCCTGACGTCGCTGTTCTACCTGATCGACCTCATCGTCTTTCTAGCCACGAGCGGCGAGTTCAGCCTGTCCGGGGTCATCATCCAGGGCATCACCGCGTTCTTCTACGACGTCAACGTGCTCACCGAGGTCACCGACGCGGGCATCGGCGACGTCGAAAGCGGGCTCTGGCTCCCGGAGATCGGCCCGCGGCGATTCAACGCGTTCTTGATGACGTCCGAGGTCTACGGCACCATCAAAAAGAAGTCCGACGGCGACTCCGGCGACCTGCGCGACAGCGAGGTCAGCGGGCGCTTCGATGGCACGTCCACCCGCTCGACCGCCATCCCGCTCAACGGCAACACCCGCTGCCAATTTCCCGACAGCAGCACGATGACCTGCCAGACGCCGGTCGGCGCCGGGTTCCTGCTCGACCAGGCCGTGCGCGACGTCGACATGTCGGTGGAGGCGTCGATCAAGACGCGCGTGTACTACGAGGAGTGCGGGCTGCAGGGGGCGTTCTGCTCGCGCAAGAGCCGGACGGACACCATGCCGGAGGACAACGAGCCGTCGTTGATATCGATGGACGTGCTGCCGTTCTTCCTGGAGGACTTCTGGGCCTGGGACGCCGCGCCGGTCGTCGACGGCCATGCGTTCAACCCGGACCTCGACGGCGACGGCCGGCCCGACCGCGAGGAGATCCCGGCCGCCCCGTGCACCGACCCCGTCGTGCAGCGCTGCACGCGCAGCGACAACTGGGACACCGACGGCGACGGCCTGCCCGACGGCCACGAAGCCACCAACGCCGACACGCTCGGCCTCAACCCGGCCGCGGCCGACACCGACGGCGACGGCCTCGGCGACCTGGAGGAGTTGCGCCGCCACACCAACCCGGCCGTGGCGGACACCGACGGCGACGGCCTCAGCGACGGCGAAGAGGCCTTCCAGCCGGGCGACGAGTTCTGGCAGCCCGGCACGGCGGCCACGGACGTCGGCGGCTGGCTGTTCCGCCTGCCGGGCGGCCCGCTGGTGCCCGTCTTCTCCGACCCGCTGCGCGCCGATGCCGACGGCGACGGCCAATACGACGCCAGCGAGCGCGAAAGCCAGACCAGCCCGTTTGCGCCCAACACCGGGCCGGTCGTGATCCTGACCGGCAGCCCGCTGCCGACGGCGCCGGCGCGCGCGCCTGGCCTGTTCGTCCTGCCCGACACCGCCATCACGCTGAACCTCGAGTTCTTGTCCGTCGGCCGTTACCCGATCGCCCACCCGTTCGAGCTGTGCCTGCCGTCGCTGCTCACGAGCGTGGCTGGCGGCGACCTCGCCGGCGACAGCAGCCTCAAGGCCACGGTTGCCGCGGGCTGCGACGGCGACCCGGCGGCGACGTTGTTCACGTGGTCGTTCAGCGCCAGCGAACCGCTGGCGCTCGGCGGCGCGGCCACCACCACCATCACCGCGATCGCCGGCGCCGGCGCCACGGCGACGGCGCGGGCAACCATCGCCGGCCGGCTGCCCTTCCGCGACGACCTCGACCGCGACGGCAACGGCAGCCCCGACCTCGCCGCGCTGACGCCGTCGCTCCCGATCACCGTCGACGCCGACGATCCGCTGGCGGCGATCACGACGCCGCTCGACGGGGCCATCCTCGGCGGCGGCACGACCACGCTGGTGATCGGCGGCACCGCCAGCGACGCCGGTAGCTGGGTGACCGGCGTCGAGATCGGCCTGCCCGGCGGCGGAACGGCCACGGCCACCGACATCAGCCCGTGGTCGTACGCCTGGACGCTGCCCGCCGACGGCATCCACACCCTCTCGGCCTCGGCCACCGACGCCGTGGGCCACACGGGCACGCCGGCGACGGCGACGGTCACGGTCGACAACACGGCGCCCACCGCCACTTTCGCCACCCCCGCCGACGGGGCGTTCATCAGCGACCCCAGCGGCGCGGGCATCGAGGTCCCAATCACCGGCAGCGTGGCCGACAACCTCGTCGGCATCCAGCGGCTGCAGATCCAGATCGACGATCGGGCCTGGGTGCCGGTGGCCCTGACCGGCGGCGACCGGCCGGAGTATCCGACCACGGCCACCTGGCAGTACGACTGGCGCCTGCCGGGCGGCAACGCGGCCCAGGGCCGGCACACCGTGCGGGTGCGGGCGTTCGACCGCGCGGGCAACCAGAGCGCGACGATGGTCCGCTCGATCGTCGTCGACGTGCTGCCGCCGGCCGACGGGCTAACCAACCGGCGCTTCGAGACCGATCCGCCATCGTTCGGCGCGGGCGCTCCGGTGGACTTGCAGGGCCTGGCCAACGACGCCGGCAACGCCCCGCCCGCCCCGCGGCCGGCGGCGCTGGCGGGTACGCTGGGCAGCCTGGAGGACGCCACGGTCTGGCTCTCGCCGGACAGCGTCGGCGAGGACGACGGCGGCGTGTCGGCGACGTGGCTGGGCGACTTCAACGGCGACCGGCTGGCCGACCTGGCCGTCGGCCTGCCGGCCGCGGCCGGCGGCGCCGGGCGCGTGGCGCTGATCTACGGCCGCCCGGGCGGGTTCGACCTGCCGCCGACGCCGGAGCTGATCGGCGACTCGCCGACGACGTTCGTCGGCGAGGCCGGCGCCGGCGTCGGGGCGCACGTGTCTGCCATCGGCGACGCCAACGGCGACGGGCTGGACGACGTGCTGGTCGGCGACCCGGCGAACGGCCGGGCGCACCTGATCTTCGGCCGGCGCGGCGGCACGGTGCTCGACGGGGTGCTCGACGGCACCGGCAGCGCGGGGCGGGTCGTCCTCAACGGCCCCGGCCTCGGCGCCGCCATCGCCGCGGCGGGCGACGCCAACGGCGACGGCCTGGGCGACCTGCTCGTCGGCGTGGGCGGCGGCCAGCCGGCGTGGGTCGTGTTCCTCGGCAAGGTCGAGACGGCCTGGCAGCCGGCCGAGGACGTCACCGTGCAGGCCGCGGCGGTGATCGACCTCGACCCCGCCGTCGCGCCGGCACGCGGCGTCGGCGACCTGGACGGCGACGGCGCGGCCGAGATCGTGGTCTCCGACCCGACGGGGTCGAGCGGCCCCGCCGGCCGCTACTACCTTTATCGCGGCGACGCGATGTTCGCCGCCGCCGAGAACCGCGCGCTGTCGGCCGCGACGTCCTTCGCCAGCACCGGCGGCGACGGCCGCATGGCCGCCCTGGGCGACGTCAGCGGCGACGGCCGGGCGGACTTCGCGTATCACGACGGGGCGGCGCCCAAGATCGTCTTCGGGGCCGCCGGCGGCAGCGGCGCCTGCTGCCTGTCGCTCGGCGGCTACACGCCCGCCGCCTCGGGCTTCCTCGCCGGCGCCGGCAACGTCGACGCCGACGCCGGGGGGCTGGGCGACCTCCTCGTCGGTGCGGCGGACGGCTCCGCCTACTTGATCCTCGGCCAGGCGGGCCTGAGCCCCGCCTCCTCTCCGCCGGCGATCGCCGCGCGGATCACCGACGTGGCCGGCGCGGCCTCGCTGGCCCCGCTGGCCGGCGCCGACGCCAACGCCGACGGCTCGGACGACCTCGTGCTTGTGCCCGGCTCGGGCGGGACGACGGTCCTGGCCACCTCTTACCTCCTCTTCGGCCGCCCCCCGCACGTCGCCTCCGACGCGCTGCCGCGGGGACGGGCGGCGGGACAGGTCGCCCCCGACGCCTGCGATTCCCCATGCCCCCCCGGGGGGCTGGGGTGGCGCGCAGCGCCGGGGGTGGGGGTGGCCGGAGCGGCGGAGATGCCGTCGGTCTCACCCCTCGCCCCCAAACCGCATGCCGGGCAGTTCAGTCGCCTGGCCGACGACGTGGAGTCCGACGCCCCCGCTCGCCTCACCGCCATCGCCCGCCACGTCGATGACGACTGGGCGGGCACCGCGGCGGGGGTGGACCCCGACGGCGCGGGCCCGGCGACAAGCTTTGGGACCGATGCGTTTGCGACCATCCAGGCGGCGGTGAACGCGGCGGGGACCGGCGACACCATCCACGTCCGGCCCGGCGTTTACGCCGGCTTCGAGGTCACCGGGGCGGCCAAGAACGACATCGCGATCGTCGGATCCGATCCCGACGCCGTGTTCGTCGACGGGGCGACCTTCGGCGGTTCGACGGCGGCGGCTTACGTCCACGACGTCGCCGGCGTCACGCTCGAACGGCTGACGCTGCGCGGCGCCGACCGCGGGCTGTGGCTCGACAACGCGGGCGTCGGCGGGTACACGTCGCCGCTGGCCGGCTTCGGCAACCCGGCGCTGCGCATCGAGGTCTCGCGGGTGCTGGTGCAGGACTGCGCGTTCGGCATCTATAGCGACCGCGAGAGCGCCGTGGCCGTCGCCGACAGCACCATCGCCGCCCGCGGCCCGGGCGACCGCCATGTCCGCGTCGACCCGACGACGCCCGATGCGGTGCTAAACCCAGCCTGGAGCACGAGCCCGCCGGCGGACCTGCCGGCCGGCAAGCCGCTGGCGGCCGGCGGCAGCGTGCAGATGCTGCTGAACCGGCCGCGCGCCCTGCTCGGCGGCGGCAGCCGTGACTTCTATGCCTACGACGAGCTGACAGATGCCTGGAGCACGCGCCCCAGCCCGCCGCTGGACGTGGTGGCCGGCAGCGCGACGACGGTCGACGCGACGGGCGGGCTGCTGTACCTCATGAGCCAGCAGATGCGGTTCGCCAGCGTGCCGGGCGTCTCGATCAACGTCGCGGACCCGCGCGGCATCGAGGTGTTCGCGGTGAGCGGCAGCAACATCTACGCCGGCGGCGAGTTCACCACGGCCGGCGGGGTGACGGTCTACAGCATCGCGCGCTACGACACGACGGCGGGCACATGGCATGCCCTTGGCCAGGGGCTGCGTGCGACCAGCGCCCTCAGCACATTCTGCCCGTGTCCCGCGGGCGTCCATTCCGTCGCGCTGGACAGCGGCGGCAACCTGTACGTCGGCGGCTTCTTCGACCAAGCGGTCAACGGCGACGGCAGCATCGTGACGGTCGCCGGCATCGCCAAGTGGAACGGCAGCACGTGGAGCGCGCTTGGCACGGGGCTGACGAACAACAGCGGCACCGCGGCCTCGGTGACGGCGATGGCGGCGAGCGGCACCGACGTCTACGTGGGCGGGAACTTCGACAAGGCCGGCGGCACCACCGTCAACTCGATCGCCAAGTGGAACGGCAGCGCCTGGTCGGCGCTCGGCGGCGGCCTCACGCGCCCGGACAGCCCCAGCGGCACGCGGCCCGGGTTCGTCTGGGCGATCAACATCCAGGGCAGCAACATCTACATCGGCGGGAACTTCGACAGCACGCCGACCGACCACATCACGCGCTGGGACGGCAGCGCATTCCAGGCGGTGGGGCCGGTGGCCAGCCCGCTGTCGTACGTCGTCGGCATCGGCTTCATCGGGTCGTCGCTGATCGTCTCCGACCGCGACGTCCTGACGGGCGTCGACCCCTCGATCCGGCGCCTGTCGGCCGGGGCGTGGGAGGACATCACCCCGATCGGGTTCGGGAGCGATCCCGAAGGCAGCCTGGAGACCCACGGCGGCAAGGTGTACCTGGTGCCGGAGAACTACGGCTACGACCGGGTCCTGGCCTTCGACGGCGCGAGCTGGACGCAGATGGCCGGCGGGCCGCTGTCATACGTACCGCCCCCCTATGGCGGGCAACCCTGGACGCTCGCCTTCATCGGCGCCGACGTGTACATCGGCGGCGTCTTCACGTCGGTCTTCAACGAGGACACGTCGAGCGTCAGCGCCAACGGCTTCGCCCGCCTGACGCCCACACCGCGCCTGCTGGCCTACCCGACCGGGCCAACCACCTGGGACCCGCGGACCAACCCGCCGCGCCTGCCCGCCGTCGGCGCCACGCTGGCGGCGGACGGCGCCGACGCCATCTACGCCACGTTCGGCGGCGTGAACACCTTCGCGCGTCACAACATCGCCGCCAACACGTGGACGACGCTCGCCGTGGTCCCGACGACCACCACCACCGGGGCCGCATCGCAGTGGGCCGGCGGGCACCTGTACCTCCTGCCCGGCGACACCACGGTCGACAGCAGCGCCGCGTTCTACCGGTTCACGCCGAATGGCGGCCTCGGCACGTGGACCACGATGGCCAGCGCGCCCTTCGACCTGGGGTCCGGCGCGGACCTGGAGTGGGACGGCAGCGACCACATCTACGCCGTCCAGGGCGGCAACGGCCGCACGTTCGCCCGCTACAGCATCGCCGCCAACGCGTGGACGGTGCTGGGCACCGGCGGCGCCGGCCTCTCGACGCCCGCCGGCAGCAACCCCGGCAGCGGCCTGGCGCTCGACGCGCCCAACGCGACCCTGTACTACGCGCGCGGCGGCGGCACGGGCATCGACAAGATCGGCCCGATCGGCGTCAAGCCCGAGAAGCTCACGCTCGACCGCGTCGCCTTCGTCACGCCCGAGACCACCGCCGCGCAGACCTGGCTGAACGCCGACCTGCTCGCCGGCGGTGTGGAGCCGGCCGATTACCTCATCGGCGGCGCCGGCAGCCAGTGGGCCGCCGGGGCGGGGACGACCTGGACGCCGTCCGGGGCCAGCGCGCCCTTGCCGATGGCCTTCGTCACCACGGTGGCGGCGCGCTTCCTCGATCTCGCCGGCGGCGTCGTGCGCATCGCCGCCGGCTCGGCGCTGACCGCCGGCTACCACGACGCCCGCCCGGACGCCCACGTCTACACCAACCTCGCCGCCTGCGCGCCGTGCGGCCTGCCGATGGCCGACCCCGACCACCTGACGTGGGGCATCGACGCCTTCGACACGATCCAGGCCGCCATCGACACCGGCGCGCCGCGCGTGCTGGTGCATGCCGGCGTCTATGCCCAGGCCTTCCACCTCGTCACCGGCGTCGACGTGATCGGCGCCGGCGCCAGCCTGACCGTGGTCGAGCCGCCGCCGTCGCCCCCGGCCGCCCTGGCCCGCGCCGAGGGCGTGCGCGGCAGCCGCATGGCGCGCCTGACGCTGGCGGGCAGCGCCGGGGTCGACGGCGCCCGCGTCGAGGACGGGGCGCGGGACGTCGCACTCGCCCGCAACATCGTCCGCGACGCCGGCACCGGCCTGCGCCTCCGCGGCGCCGCGACCGACGTCGAGGTCGTGAACAACACCTTCGTGCGCAACGGGACCGGGCTGGCCGCCGAGGCCTGCGCGCCGGTCGACGTGCGCAACACCATCTTCGCCGGCCATACCGACAGCGGCTTGGCCTACCAGGCCTGTGCGGCGACGAAGCTGCACACCTACAACGACTACTTCGACAACGCGGCCGACCTCAAGATCGACGGTGCGGCCGCGCAGGCGCCGGGCATCGGCGAGATCTTCGCCGACCCGGCGTTCGTCGACCCGTCGCCGCCGGCCAACGACTTCCGGCCGACCGACGGCTCGCCCGTCATCGACGCCGGCAACCCGTCGGACCCCGTGCCCCCCGGCGCCGGCGGACGCGTCGACATCGGCTTCGTCGAGACCGGCGGCGCCGCGTTCTTCGCCGACGACGACTATTGCGCCTTCTGCGACAACGACGGCCTCTTCTGGCAGGTCGACGCCTTCGACGTCGTCGGCGACGCGCTGGCCGCGGCGGCCAACGAGATCACCGCGCTCGGCTGCGGGCTCGCCTCGGTCGGCGGCGTCCCGTGCGACACGCAGTGGACCGTCGGCGTCGGCCCCGGCGTCTACCCCGAGCGGGTCGTCGTCCCCAGCCACGTCAGCCTGGTGGGAACCGGGGCGGACGAGGTGACGATCGATGCCGGCGGCAGCAGCAGCCCGGTCCGCGTCCAGAGCGGCATCTCGGTCGAGGTGCGCGGCCTGACGCTGACCGGGAGCAGCGCCGGCGGTGCGGGCGTCGTCGTCGACGCGGCTTCCAACGGCGTCCACATCTCGCGCAACCTCATCACCGGCAACGCCGGCGGCGGTGTGACGTTCGCCGGCAAGTCCAGCGGCAGCGCCACGTTCAACACCGTGGTCGGCAACACCGGGACGGGCTACGCCTCGGTCGGCACCGGCACGTGGTTCGATGCCCGCGACAGCATCGTCAGCGGCAACGGCACGGGCCTCTTCACCATCGCCGGTGGCCAGATCTTTGACGACTTCAACCTCGTCCACGGCAACACCACGGACTACGCCGACAACGCCGGCACCGGCCTCGTGCCCGGTCCCGACTCCATCACCGGCCAGGCGCCGGGCTTCGTCGGCGGCGGCAGCTACGCGCTGACCGTGGCGAGCCCCGCCGTCGACGCCGCCGACCCCCTGGCCGGCGTCCCGCCGGGCGGTGGGGCGCGCGCCGACATCGGCTACCGCGAGGTCGTCGGCGCCCCCTTGGCGCTGCTTCTGGGGCGCGAAGGCCTCTCGGCCGCCACCGGCAACTCGGGCATCCAGTCAGTCGAGGTCGGCTACCGCCGCCTCGCCGATCCGACGCTGCCCATCACCCACACCGCGTCCTTGCCCACGTCGTGGCTCGGGACGACCCTGGCGACGCCGAACGAGACGACGTCATACTGGACGCGCACGCTCACGCCCGCCGACGGCGACGGCCTGTACCGCGTCTACAGCCGGGCGCTCGACCGCGCCGGCAACCGGGTCGACGACCCCACCGTCCAGTACCGCGGCGCGTTCACCCTGGACACCACGGCGCCGGTCGTGACGTGGCTCGGGCCCGCCGACGGCACGTCGATCACCTCGCCGCTCGAGCTGCGGGCCCAGGTCGCCGACTACGTGGCGGGCGAGTTCAACGTCCGGGACATCGGCTTCGATATCGAGGGCCAGCCGATCGCGGCCACCTGGGCGCCGGAGCCGTGGGATCCGGCCAGCGGCGACCCGCGCGTCTTCCGCGCGTGGATCAGCCTGGCGCCGGGCCCGTACGTGATCACTGCGACGGCAACCGACCGCGCCGGCAACACCGCCGCGAGCAGCCCGGAGGTAAGCCTGACGGTTTCCGGTGCGAGCGCGGCGGACACGACGCCGCCGACGGGGTCGGTCACCGCGCCCGTCGACGGCGCCGTGACGCGGGCGGACGTGACCTTCACCGGCACCGCGGCCGACGCCGGCGGCAGCGGCGTGGCGGGCGTCGAGGTCAGCCTCGACGGCGGGCGGGCCTGGACGGCGGCGACGGTCGCCGGCGGCGCGTGGTCGCTGGACTGGACCGCGCCCGACGGCCTGGACCACGAGAGCTTCCCGGTGCGCGTGCGCGTGATCGACCGCGCCGGCAACGCCAGCGTGGTGGGCGCGCTGGCCGTCACCATCGACAGCGTCGCCCCGGCGGGTGTCGCGCCGGTGACCTTCGACCTGCCGGTCGGCAGCCACGTCGACGACTTCACCGACCTGGGCATCATGTGGACCCCGCCCCAGAGCGGCGGCGACGTCGCCGAGGTCCGGCTGGCGGTCGACCAGACGCCCGACACGACTCCGACGGCCGTGGTCGCCGGGCAGTCCGCCACGCGCGCGCTGGACGCGCTGGGCGACTGGTACGTCCACATCGCCACGGCCGACGCCGTCGGCAACACGCTGGTGCGGCACTTCGGGCCGTGGCACGTCGGCACGGTCGACCAGACGACGTTCTTCGCGGCGGCGGCCGTGCGCCGGCTGCTGGGCATGTCCGGCACCGCCGGCCTGTCGGCGGTGGACTGCGCCGACCGCCGGCAGACGATCGCCGTCGACGGTGTGCTCGAGCTGGATCTCGACGAGTGGCGCGCCGACACCGAGCTCTTGGCGACGGACACGCGGTCCGGCACGAGCCAGGACCTGTACTTCACGTGGGACGGGGTGAACAGCTTCCTCGGCTGGCAGGGCGCGCGCTGGGTGATCGACGGGACGCTGTTCGCCTACTTCGACGTCGGCGCCGGCGGGACCACGGCGCCGCTGGCCGCGACGCCCGGCGGGACGGCGCTCACGCTGCCGGCGCTGCCGTTCGCCGCCGACTACGCGGTGGCGGTCGACGGCCCGGCGGAGGGCGGCCTGTGGCGCTGGAGTGGATCCGCCTGGACGCCGGAGAGCCTGCCGGCCAGCGAGTTCGCGTTCGTGCATGGCGAGATGGCCGGGACGGAGATCAGGCTGCCGTGGGGCGCGCCGGAGGTGGCGGATGCCGTCCGGCTGTTCGCTTTCGCGGTGAGCGACACCGGCACGCCGACCAGCGTGTTCCCGACTGCCAACGCCAGCCTCGGCCCGTGGTCGGTGAGCTACGCGTGGGCGGACCGCTGCAACACCGACCCCACCAGCGGCATCCCGCGCGCGCGCCTGGCCAACCTGGCGCTCAACAGCCCGCAGAGCGCGCTGGCGCCGTGGGGCCACGACCAGGACCTGGACTACGTGGTCACGATCGACAACCCCGAGGCCGACCCGCTTGTCGGCGCGCGCGTCGAGCTGTCGACGACGCCGGGGCTGGGGTATCGGGTGCTGGCGGGGAGCGGCGCGACGTGCGGGACGTGCCCCGTCGGCGGCGCGACCTGGACCCTGGACATCCCGCCGGTGCCGGCGCAGGCCAGCGCGGTGTTCACCGTCACCGGGCGGCTGGCGCCGGTGCTCACCGGCATCGACGCCGTGACGACAACCGCACGGCTGGACCTGCCCATCACGCCGAACGGGGCGTCGATCCTCGAGCGCACGTTCAGCCACCGCGTCGACAGCCGCCCGCCCACGGCGGGGGTGATGCTGCCGGCCGGGACGATCGGGCTGGCAGGGCTGGAGCTGATCGGCGACGCCAACGACGGCGACGGCATCGGCGTGGACTTCGTCGAGGTGCGCGTCGACGGCGGGATGTGGGCGCCGGCCGCCGGCAAGGCGCTGTGGACGATCCCGGTCGTGCCGCCGATGGGTGCGACGAGCGTCCACGTCGAGGTGCGCGCGACCGACTACTACGGGCAGACGAGCACGATCGCCGACGAGACGCTGGCGGTCGATGGCACGCCGCCGGCCATGCCCACATTCGCCGTGCCGCCGGTGATCATCGGGGACTTCGTGGACCTCGGCGGGACGGCGTCGGACCCGTCCCCGCCGGGCGGCGCGATCGCGCGGGTCGAGGTGCAGATCGACGACCCGAGCGGTCCGTGGCTGCCGGCGGTCCTCAACACGACCACCGGTGTCGTCACGTGGCTCTTCACGTGGGACGTGCCCGCGGGCTTCGGGGAGCCGCACCAGCTGCGGGCGCGGGTGGTGGACGCGGCGGGCAACGTCGGCCCGGAGACGCCGTGGCAGCCGACGACGACGTTCCCCAGGTCGCCGGTCGAGGCCGGCCCGGACCAGCGGACGCTGGCGGGCTTGCCGGTGCAGTTCGGCGGGACGTTCACGCCGTGGGGCGGCCAGAGCCCGTATGTCATCCGGTGGGATTTCGGCGACGGGGCGTCGCAGACCGCGACGGTGGCGGGTCCGGGCGACCCCGCGCTGGCGCCGACGCACGCGTACAACCGCGCCGGGGCATACCGCGTGACGCTGAGCGTGACGCACGACGGGACGGTCCTGGCGGGCAACGCGACGGCCGGGGGCGCCGGCTCGGCCGACCGCGCCGACCAGGCGGGCGGCGTGACGGTGTCGGACTCGCTGGTCGTGACGGTCATCGGCATCGGCGACCCGACGGCGGCGGAGATCCTGTCGCTGACGGCGACGGCGGCGGGCGATCGGGCGGTCGTGGCGTGGACCAGCGGGCCGGAGGCTGGCGTGACAGGCTTCCACGTCCACCGCGCGACGGCGCCGGGCGGCCCGTGGGCGCGCGTCAACGGCGCGCTGATCCCGGCGCGCGGCGGCGGCGCGGCCGGCACGCGCTACGACCTTGCCGACACGCCGGGCCACGGGACGTTCCACTACCGGCTGGAGGTGGTGCACGACCAGGGCGCCAGCACGTGGCACGGGCCGGTGGCGGTGACGCTGCCGGGCGGCGGGCCGGCGGCGGGACGGGCATTCCTGCCGGCGGTGCAGCAGCAGCGGCGGTAGGCGAACGGCGGCGCGGGCGGTCCGCGGTCGGCTGAGAAGCCGGGACCGCGGGCCGCCCGGCGTCCCGTGTCCGCCCCCGCCGGTTGTCACCCCCGCCCGCCCCGCATACAATCCGCCGCGCGCCGGCTCGCCGTGGCCGGCGCCTCAAAGCGGGCCGCCGCCGACCGATCTGGGTTGCCGGCGGCGGGCCGCGGGAACCCGCGTGACGCCTGACGCTCCGGAGCGCCGCCGATGCCCGACCACGACGATCGCTTGATCTACCTCGACTGTTCCGCCACGACCCCGGTGCGGCCGGAGGTTCTGGACGCCATGCTGCCGTACTTCGGCGACCAGTTCGGCAACGCCGGCGGCGCCTACAGCCTCGGCCGCAAGGCCCGCGGCGCGCTCGAAAGCGCGCGCATGGACGTCGCCCGCGTCCTCGGCTGCCGGCCGTCCGAGGTGGTGTTCACCTCCGGCGGCAGCGAGAGCGACAACCTCGCGCTGCGCGGCGTGGC
The DNA here is from genome assembly GCA_964415605.1 of uncultured Anaerolineales bacterium. Classification (GTDB taxonomy): domain Bacteria; phylum Chloroflexota; class Anaerolineae; order Epilineales; family Epilineaceae; genus UCB3. Next base: position 18,991 of record CAYQBA010000067.1, read on the forward strand.
GCTGGCGCTGCGCGACGCGGGACGGGGCAGCCACCTCGTCACCACCGCCATCGAGCACGAGGCGGTGCTGGCCACCGTCCACCAGCTCGAGGCTTGTTTCGGGTTCGAGGCAACGGTCGTGGGGGTCGATGCCGACGGGCGGGTCGACCCCGAGGCCGTCTTGGACGCCGTCCGGCCGGACACGGCGATCGTCAGCGTCATGCTTGCGAACAACGAGGTCGGGACGCTGCAGCCCGTGGCGGAGATCGGGGCCGTGCTGCGCGAGCGCGGCGTTCCGTTCCACACCGACGCCGTTCAGGCCGCGGCCTACGCCGATCTCGACGTCGACGCGCTGCGCGTCGACCTCCTCAGCCTGTCGGCCCACAAGTTCTACGGGCCCAAAGGCGTGGGCGTGCTCTACGTGCGCGACGGGACGCCCATCGCGACGTGCCAGACCGGCGGCGGCCAGGAGGGCGGCCGGCGCAGCGGGACGCAAAACGTGCCCGGCGCGGTCGGCCTGGCGCGGGCGCTCGTGCTGGCGGCGGAGGAGCGCCCGGCTGCATGCGCCCACGTCGGCGCGCTGCGGGACCGGCTCGTCGCGGCCGTCACCGGCGCCACCCACGGCGTCCGGCTGACCGGCCACCCCACCGACCGGCTGCCGAGCCACGCGTCGTTCTGCATCGAGGGCGCCCCGGCCGACGCGATGCTGCTCGGGCTGGACCTCCACGGCATCTGCGCGTCGAGCGGCTCGGCGTGCTCGAGCGGCAACCTGCACCCCTCGCACGTCCTCACGGCCATGGGTGTGCCGGCGGCGCTGGCCACCGGCGCGCTGCGGTTCAGCCTGGGGCGGATGACGCGCGAGGCGGACGTCGACACGGTGGCGGCGGTGCTGCCGCCGCTGGTGGAGCGGCTGCGCGGGGTGGCGGCGAGCGAAGGGTGATGGGTCCACCGCGGTCGCCGACGATCGCGAGGGTGGCCGTGGCAGGTCCAACTCGGCGACGACCCGCCGCACGGGCCGGGCGGCGGGGGCAAGCCTGCGAACGCTTGATTGGAGCCCCGTCTTCGCGAATGCTGCTCTGGCCCAGGATCCGGTCCCGAGGGGGGAACCCGTCAGCAGGGTGATCATGCTGGCAGCCAAGAGGGGCTGCCGCCGATCTCGGGCGCATCCGCACCCAATCTCGCCCCAACCTCCCCGCTACTCGCACCCCGCCACGGCCTCCGGCGCCAGCCCAGTCTTGTAGCGCGACAGATACCACCACGCCTCCTGCCACGGCGTCTCCGGCGGCGCGGTCACCTGCGACACCGTCGCATCGGGCGGCGGCGGCTTGTCACCGAATGTTCTGGACGTCGCGTGAAACGTCCAGACGGCAGGCACATCCGCGCCGGGTTCGACGACCGGCACCGAGTAGAAGAAACCGGCGGCGGCGAGGTCGGCCTCGGGGTCGTCCGACTCCGCGCCGCAGTACTGCCCTGCGGCGCCCCCGTCCACCAGCCGCGCCCCGGCCGCCTCTACCGTGGCATGCGCCAGTCGCGTTTCGGAAACCTTCGGACCCTCCGAGCACCGCGTTCGGATGCGGTACATGCGGCCGCAGCGCACGTCGAGGCGGTGTTTCGCCACCGCCGTCGGCTCGCTCGGCGGCGGCGTGGCGATGGCGGCAGGGGCGCGGGCGGGTACCGTCTGCCAGGGCCAGCGCGGCGCCCGGCAGCCTTGGACCACGGCGACGTTGCTGACGTCGACGGTCGAAAAAACACGCGCGGTCACCGGATCGACGGCCATGACCCCCGGCGAAAATCCGATCTGCACGTGTCCCAGAAAACGGTTGCTTTCGAGGTCGACGATCGACAGCAGGTCGGTGCCGTTGTGATTGACATAGGCGCGCCGGGCGGCGGAGTCCACGGCAATGTAGCTGGGGTTCTCCTGCAGTTCGATGTCGTCGATGACCTGAAAGGATCTCGGTTGGCCGGGTGCGGTGTCGATGACCGACACGAAGCGCGACCGGCCGTTCGTGACGTAGGCACGGCGGGCCGGAGAATCCAGCGCGATGGTGGTCGGGCTGTCCCCTACGGCGATCTCGGCGATCTTGCGGCGGTCCGGATCGAACACCGTGACACGGGACGGCTCGGAGTTCAGCACGTAGAGCAGGCCCGTCGGTGGGTCGACCGCGAGGACGATGTTGGTGAAAGAGCAACAGCCCTGGTCGATGGCGCCCAGGAACTTCTCGGTCGTGGTGTCGAAGACCGCGATGTCGTGGTTGTCGACGCGAGCGACGTACAACCGGTGGCGCTCGGCGTCCACCCCGATCGAGGTCATCGCGTTGACAAGGTCGGGGACCTCGATGTCGTGGTGGATGTGCGTCGCGCCCTCGATGACGCGGATGCGATGCGCGAATCCCTGGACGACGTACACTCTGTTCGCGCGCTCGTCCACCGCGATGCCGCTGACGTAGCCTTCGGTTGGCACACGGGCCAGCGGACCGCGATCGAGGTGTGCGGCGTCGAACACCGCGATCGCCATTGCGTTGGCCTCGTCCGCGTAGAGCAGGCCCGTGATGGCATTGACCGCCAACAGGCCGCTGGTGGTATAGCGGAACTTTATGGTGTCCACCAGCCGCGGATTGCAGGTGCAGTCACGGATCCGGCAGACAGCGGCCACCAGGATGAATGCCAGGACGGCCATCAGGATCGACACGATCAGCTTGCCGCTCGCCGGAACTGCGCGTTGAATCATGATTCGGCGGATTCTATCGTGTTGTCGAGCCCGGGCAAGAAACGGATCACGAGGCGTTTCGCACAGACCGGACGGAGCTGTCGAATTCGGGTGCCGTCACGTCACTATCGCATCTAGCGCGCATCGACAGAAAGTGCAACGATCGAGGATGAGGTGGTTCCCATGTCCGCTGCCCCTGTCACTGCCCACGACGACCGCCGGCCCGCGGGATCGGCGGCTTCGGCGTTCCTCGCGACCGATGGGGGCGGCGATCCGTCGGCCACCTCCGCCGACGATGTCGAGTCCGCCTTCCTCCGGCACGCCCCGGCGCTGCTGCGCTACCTCTACGTGCGGACGCGGCGCATCCAGGACGCGGAGGACCTGCTGGTCGACACCTTCATCCACGCCCGCCGCTACGGCAAGCCCATCCTGCAGCCCGGCGCCTGGCTCTACACCGTCGCGCGTCGCTGCGCCAACCGATTCCTCGACCATCGCCGCCGCGAGACGACGGTCGCCCCCACCGACGAGCAAGGTGCGCTTTCCCTCGGCGACTCCGCGTCGCATGGCGGCGCGTTCGACCCCAGGGCGCCGGAGATCGTCGCCCTCCTGGCTCTGACCCAGGGTGACCGCGAGATCCTGCTGGCGCACGGGTTGGACGAATGCCCGATCGCTGAGGTCGCCGTGCTGCTCGGCATCGCCGAGGACGCGGCTTGGCAGCGCTGGCAGCGGGCGCGGAACCGCTACTTCGACCATCTGATGGCCGTGGGCGTCCGGCCATCCGAATCGTGGCGCCGCCCGCGTCGGGGCGACCGCGCTGCCGGCGCCGTGGGCGAGGTGGCCGCGATCTCTCCATCGGTCGCCGTCGTCCCACCAGCTGCAAGCTCTGCCGACGAGGAGGAGGGGCTCCGCCATGAGCTGTGAAGCGTTCCAACGCCGGATCGCCGAGGCCGCCGCCGCCGACCTCCTCCCGGCCGACGTCGCGGCGCACGTCGCCGCGTGCGCCGCGTGCGCGCGGGCCGTGGCCGCCGAGCACCACGTGCGGGCCGTGCTCGCGGCCGCATCATGGCCCGACTCGCCGCTGGTGCACGACCTTGGGCGGCTGCGCGATCGCGCGGCCGCCCGCGAAGCGGCGCGGGCGCAGGTACGACGCGCTCGCGCC
>CAYQBA010000068.1:0-22739 GCA_964415605.1 uncultured Anaerolineales bacterium
GCGGCGCTGGCCGGGCGGCCGGCCGCCGGGCGCCTCACGCGGGGCGCCCCCGCCGACCTCGTCGTAATCCGCGCCGACGGCCGGCCGCCGGCGCGGCAGCTCGTCGGCGCGCGGCGCGGCGACCTGCGGCTGGTCATCGCCCGCGGGCGGCCGGTCGTCGCGGACCTCGACCTGGCGGAGATCTTCGTCGTCACGCGGTCCGCCGCGCGGACGTGCCGCCTCGACGGACGGCCCAAGGCCGTGCTCGCCGCCGCCATCGCGCCGATCGAAGCGGCCGGGATCGTCGAGCCGGGCCTGGTCATCGACCCGAGCGTCTACCCCGACATCGGATCGAACGGCAGCCTGGCCATCGGTCATGCCATCGGCGCCGCGCCAGACGCCGCCGTCGCCGCGTGGGCACCGTGAACCGGCAAAGCGATCGCGCCGCGCCGGAGCCGGCTCGCGGCCCCGCGCCGATTGCCCGCCCGTCCCCCGTCCGCCACACGCTCGCCACGCGGCAAGGCCCCGTGGACGTGCTCCTGACGCACAGCCTGTGCATGGCGCTCGACCCGAAGCAGGCGGCCAGGCAGCGGCCGTTCCCGCCGCTCGGAACCCTCTACGCCGCCGAGCACCTCCGGCGCCACGGCTACGCCGTCGCGGTGTTCGACATCACGCTCGCGCCGGGGCCCGCGGCCATCGTGGACGCGCTCGCGCGCCATCCGCCGCGCGCCGTCGCCATCTTCGAGGACAGCTTCAACTTCCTCTCCAAGATGTGCCTGGGCCAGATGCGCCAGGCCGCGCTCCACCTGTTGGGCGTGGCGCGCGACCGCGGGCTACCCGTGCTCGTCGCCGGTTCGGACGCCAGCGACAGCCCGGGCACCTACCTCGCCGCCGGCGCGCGGGCGGTGATCCGCGGCGAGGGCGAGCACGCGCTGCTCGAGGCAGTCGCCGCGCTGCTCGGACCGCCGGGCCGGCCGGCGCGCGCGCGATCCGCAGCCATCGGCGACCGCCTGAGGCTCCCCGGCGTGGTCACCCGCGCCGACCTTGACGACGGGCCGCTCGCCGCGCCGCGCGAGCCCGAGCGCCAGCCGGACGTGTTCGCGTGGCCCGCGCGCGATCTGGTGGACATCGAGGCCTACCGGCGCGTGTGGCACGCGGCCCACGGCGCCTTCACGCTGAACATGGTGGCCACGCGCGGCTGCCCGTTCCACTGCAACTGGTGCGCCAAGCCGATCTGGGGACAGCGCTACGCCATGCGCGCGCCGGAGGATGTGGCCGCCGAGCTGGCCTTGGTGAAGCGGACGATCGCGCCGGACCGCATCTGGTTCGCCGACGACATCTTCGGCCTGCGGCTGGAATGGGTCGCGGCGTTCGGCGCGGCCGTCGACGCCCTGGGCGCCCACATCCCATTCCAGATTCAGAGCCGTGTGGACCTCGTGACCGCCGCGGCGGCCGACGGCCTGGCGCGCGCGGGCTGCGCCGAGGTGTGGCTCGGCGTCGAGAGCGGCTCGCAGCGCATCCTCGACGCCATGGACAAGGGCATCCGGGCGTCCGACGTGCCCGCGGTGGTCGATCGGCTGCGCCGCCGCGGCATCCGCGCCTGCTTCTTCCTGCAGCTCGGCTACCCCGGCGAGACGTGGGACGACATCCAGGCCACCATCGACCTCGTGCGCGCCTGCCTCCCCGACGACATCGGGGTCTCGGTCAGCTACCCCCTGCCGGGCACGCGGTTCCACGCGCGCGTCGCGCCCGAGCTGCGCTCGCGGGCGCATTGGGCCGACAGCAAGGACCTGGCGATGCTCTTTCGGGGCACGTACACGACCAAAGTCTATCGGGCGCTGCACCAGGCGCTGCACGCCGACCTGGCGGCGCAGTGGGCGGAGGTGGCGCAAGCGCCCCACGCGCCCGACCTGCGGGCGATGGCGACGGCGGCCTGGGCTGCCGTCGCGCGCCTCGAACCGACCGGCCGCGAGCCGGACCCGACGCGGGCGCCGGCGCCGGGGCCGCCCCAGCCGGCGCCCGACCTGTCGCGGTCGGCCAACTGACGATCACGCCAGGGCGCGCTGCCCTGGCCTGACCCTCCCATCGCGTCGGATCATCCCGTCGACCCGACCCTCAGGTCGACACTGCCGCCTCGTCGACGACCTCGAGGTCGAGCGCCGCCGCCAACAGCGCGCGGGTGTACGGCTCGCGCGGGGCGTCGAAGACCGCGTCGACCGGGCCTTGCTCGACGATCCGGCCCTGGTGCATTACGACGACGTGGTGCGACAGCGCGCGGATCACCTTGAGGTCGTGGCTAATGAAGAGGTAAGCCAGCCCGTGCTTGTGCTGCAGATCGCGCAGCAAGTCCAGGATCTGCGCCTGCACCGACATGTCGAGCGCCGAGGTGGGCTCGTCGAGCACGATGAACTTCGGGCGGAGCACCAGCGCGCGCGCGACGGCGATGCGCTGCCGCTGGCCGCCCGAGAACTCGTGCGGGTAGCGGTCCTGCATCTCGGGCTCGAGCCCGACCTCGTCGAGGATGTCGGCGATCAACGACCGCCGAGCCGCCTCGTCCTCGGGCAGCCGCCCGTGCGCGGCCAGGCCCTCGCCGATGATCTGCCCGACCGACATGCGCGGGCTGAGGCTGCCGTAAGGGTCTTGGAACACGATCTGCATGTCGCTTCGCAATGGGCGCACGTCGCGCGGCGGCAGCGCCAAAAAGTCGCGGCCATCGTAGTAGACCGCGCCGTCGGTCGCGCGCGTCAGGCGCAGCATGGCCAGGCCGAGCGTGGTCTTGCCCGAGCCGCTCTCGCCGACGACGCCCACCGTCTGGCCCGCCTGGACGGCCAACCCAACCCCGTCGACGGCCTTGACGTGATCCACCGTTCGCCGGAGCACCCCCGCCCGAATCGGGAACCACACCTTCAGGTCATCGACCCGCATGACCTCCGCCGCGCCCGGCGCCGCCTCCACCGCGCGCCCCTTGGGCCGGGCATCCAACAGCTTGCGCGTGTAGGCGTGCCGCGGCCGCTCGAAGATCTCCCCCGCCGTCCCCGACTCCTTGATCTCCCCCTCGTTCATCACGTACACCCGGTCGCCGATCTTGCGCACCACGTCCAGGTCGTGCGTGATCCACAGCACCGCCATCCCCAGCCGCCGCTGCAGGTCCTTGACCAGCCGCAGGATCTGCGCCTGGATCGTCACGTCCACCGCCGTCGTCGGCTCGTCGGCGATGAGCAGGTCCGGGTCGTTGGCCAGCGCCATCGCGATCATCACCCGCTGCCGCTGCCCGCCGGAGAGCTCGTGCGGGAACGCCCGCAGCCGCTTCTCCGGCTCCGGCAGCCCCACCAGCGACAGCAGCTCCACCGTCCGCGCCCGCGCGTCGTACGGCAGCAGCCGCTTGTGGAGCACCAGCGTCTCGGTCACCTGCTGCTCGATCGTGTGCAGCGGGTTCAGCGACGTCATCGGCTCCTGGAACACCATCGCGATCCGGTCCCCCCGGATCGCCCGCATCTCCGCCGCCGGCGCGCCCAGGAGCTCCCGGCCCCGGAACCGGATGCTGCCGCCCGGGTGCCACGCCTTCGGGTACGGCAACAGCTGCAGGATCGACAGCGCCGACACCGACTTGCCCGAGCCGCTCTCGCCCACCAGCGCCACCGTCTCGCCGGCGTCGATGTGGAACGACACCCCGCGCACCGCCTCCACCGCCCGCTCCCCGCGCCCGAACGTCACCGCGAGGTCCACGACGTCCACCAGCCGCGTCACCCGTCCACCGCCTTGAAGGGGTCGAACGCGTCGCGCACCGCCTCGCCCACGAACACCAGGAGCACCAGCATCACCGACAGCACCGTGAACGCCGTCAGCCCCAGCCACGGCGCCTGCGGGTTCTCCTTGCCCTGCCCCACCATCTCGCCCAAGGACGGCGAGCCCGGCGGCAGCCCGAAGCCCAGGAAGTCCAGCGAGGTGAGCAGCGTCACCGCGCCCGTCAGCACGAACGGCAGATACGTGAGCGTCGAGACCATCGCGTTGGGCAGGATGTGGCGGAACATGATGTGGCGGTCCAGCACCCCCAGCGCCCGCGCCGCGCGCACGTAGTCGAGGTTGCGCACCTTGAGGAACTCGGCCCGGACGATGTACACGAACGCCACCCACTCGAAGAGCAGCATGATCCCGAGCAGCCACCACACGTTGGGCTCGACGACGCTGGCCAGGATGATGAGCGTGAACAGGAGCGGGATGCTCGTCCACACCTCGATGAAGCGCTGCATGACGAGGTCCACCCAGCCGCCGAAGTAGCCCTGGATGGCGCCGGCGGCCACGCCGATGACGGCGCTCAGGGCCGTCAGCACGAGCGCGAACAGCACCGACATCCGGAACCCGTAGATGGAGCGGGCCAGGACGTCGCGCGCCTGGTCGTCGGTGCCGAGCCAGTTGTCGAAGGCGGTCGGCGGCGAGGGCGCGCCGACGCCGGGCGGCAGGTCCTTCTTGTACGTGTTGTAGCTGTAGCGGATCGGCGGCCAGAGGATCCACCCGCCGCCTTCGTCCTCGATCAGGCGCCGGACCTCGGCGCTGCGGTAGTCGGCCTCGGTCTTGAAGATGCCGCCAAACGCCGTCTCGGGGTACGTCGCCGCGATCGGGAAGTACCACTGGCCCTGGTAGCGGACGACGAGGGGCTTGTCGTTGGCCAGCACCTCGGCGAAGAGCGACACGGCGAACAGGAGGCCGAAGAGCCACAGCGCCCCATAGCCGCGGCGGTTGGCCTTGAAGTTGTCGATGCGCCGCCGCGTCAGCGGCGAGATCGAGCGGCCGAGAAAGGTGTCGCCCGCCATCGCCTAGGCGCCCCGCGACTCGAAGTCGATGCGCGGGTCGACCAGCACGTACGTCAGGTCGCTGACGAGGTTGATGACCAGCCCGAGCAGGGTGTAGATGTAGACCGTGCCGAAGAACACGGGGTAGTCGCGGCGCAGCACGGCCTCGAAGCCCATGAGGCCCAGGCCGTTGATCGAGAAGATGGTCTCGGTCAGGAGCGCCCCGGTGAAGAAGATGCCGATGAACGCGGCCGGAAGGCCCGAGATCACGATGAGCATGGCGTTGCGGAAGATGTGGCCGTAGAGGATGCGGCGCTCTTCGAGCCCCTTGGCGCGGGCCGTGATCACGTACTGCTTGTTGATCTCGTCGAGGAAGGCGTTCTTGGTCAGGAGGGTCAGGCTGGCGAACCCGCCGATGACGAGCGTGAGCGTCGGCAGCGCCAGGTGCCAGAAGTAGTCGAGGATGCGCATCCCCCAGCTCAGCTCCTCCCAGCCCGGCGACGTCAACCCGCGCAAGGGGAAGATCTTGAGGAAGCTTCCGCCCGCGAAGAGCACGATCAACAGGATCGCGAACAGGAAGCCCGGGATGGCGTACAGCGTGATGATGACCGAGCTGGTGGCGACGTCGAAGCGCGACCCGTCGCGGACGGCCTTGGCGATGCCGAGCGGGATCGAGACGAGGTAGATGATGAGCGTCGACCACAGCCCCAGCGAGATCGTGACGGGCAGCCGCTCCGCCATCATCGCCACCACCGTGCGCCCGGTGAAGAAGCTCTTGCCGAAGTCGAAGACGAGGTAGCGCTTCATCATGTCGAGGAAGCGCTCGAGCGGCGGCTTGTCGAAGCCGTACCGCCGCTCGATCTCGGCGATGAGCTCCGGGCGCAGGCCCTGCGCGCCGCGGTAGCGGCTCTCGGAGCTCGACAGACCGCCGCCGGCCCCGCCGCGACTGCCGGGGCCGGCGACGTCGCCGGTCGTACCGCCGAGTCGCCCGCCGATGCCCCCTTTGCCCTTGATCTGGGCGATGGTCTGCTCGACGGGCCCACCCGGCGCGATCTGGACGATGGCGAAGTTGATGACCATGATCCCGACGAGTGTCGGGATCATGAGCAAGAACCGCCGGACGATGTAGGCACCCATGGCACGCGGCCGTCACCCGGCCTGGTCGTTACTGGCCGCGGCGCGAGCGCATGAAGAGGTACACCAGGCCCGCGAGAACCACGGCGGCGATGCCGAGCGTGGTGCCACCGAAGCCGCCGCCCTCGCCTTCCGCCGGGCCGGCTGCGCCGGCGGCCGTATCGGCCGTCGCCTCCGGCGAGGCCTCCGCGGTGGCGGCCGGCTCCGCCGCGCCCGCCGCGCCTTCTTCGGTGGGCTCGACGAACTCGATCTTCGCCTGGGCGTCGCGGATGGCCTGGGCCTCATCGAGGTTGGCGTACCACGCGTCGAAGTCGAGGTAGAGGTCCGGTGTCTTCTCGGGGCGCCGGACGACGTTCCAGTAAGCGACGCGGTAGACCTGGTTGTACCACTGCGGGACGATGTAGTAGCCCCACAGAAGCGCGCGATCGAGCGCGCGGGTGGCGGTGACGAGGTCGTCGCGGCTCTTGGCCGTGATCACCGCCTCGACCAACGCGTCGACGGCCGGGTCGCAGATGCCGGCGTAGTTGGCGCTGCCGGGCGTCTCGGCGGACTCGCACGTCCAGTAGTTGCGCTGCTCGTTGCCGGGCGAGAGCGATTGGCCCCAGAGGTGGACGATCATGTCGAAGTCGAAGTCCTCGACCAGCTTCTCGTACTGCGACGGGTCGATGGTGCGCATCGACGCGTCGACGCCGAGCTTCTTGAGGTTGTCGATGAACGGGCCGGTCGAGCGTTCGAATCCGGGGTTGTCGAGCAGGATCTCGAACTTCATCGGCTCGCCCGCGGCGTTGACGAGCTTGTTGTCCTGGACGGTCCAGCCGGCCTCTTCGAGCAACGCGACCGCCTGCTTCAGGTTCTCGCGCAGGCCGTCCTCGGTTCCGCCGGTGCTGGGGGCCTGGAAGGGCGTCTCGAACACCTCGGCCGGCAGGCCGGCGCGGAACGGCTCGAGCAGCGCCAGCTCGGCGCCCTCGGGCAGGCCCGACGAGGCCAGCTCGGAGTTCGAGAAGTAGCTCTCGCTGCGCTTGTAGGCGTTGTACGTGATGTTCTTGTTCGTCCACTCGAAGTCGAACGCATAGCCGAGCGCTTCGCGCACCTTGCGGTCCTTGAAGAAGGCGCGCCGCGTGTTGAACACCCAGCCCTGCATGCCGTTGGTGGCGCCGTACGCGATCTCCTCCTTGGTGACGAGACCTTCGTCCAGCGCGGGGAAGTCATAGCCGGTGGCCCAGCTCTTTGAAGAGCTCTCCTGCCGCCAGTCGTACTCGCCGGCCTTGAACGCCTCGAGCGCAACGTCGCTGTCGCGATAGTAGTCGTACTCGATCGAGTCGAAGTTGTACCGCCCGACGTTGATCGGCAGGTCCTTGCCCCAATACTCGGGATCGCGGACCAGGACGAGGCTGTTGCCCGGATCGATCCGGTCGATCTTGTAGGGGCCGGAGCTGACCGGCACGTCGAGCGACGGGGTCTCGAAGGTCTTGCCTTCCCAGTACGCCTTCTGGAAGATCGGGATCTGGCCGCAGATGAGCGGCAGCTCACGGTTGGTCGTGTCGGGCTTGAAGTTGAAGCGGACCGTCCGATCGTCGAGCTTGACCGCCTCGGTGATGTCAGCGTAATAGTCCTTGTAGAACGGGTGCCCCTTGGTGGTGAGGGTCTGGAACGAGAAGACGACGTCGTCCGGGGTCACCGGCGTGCCGTCGTGCCAGCGGGCCTCGGCGCGGAGCGTGTAGGCCACCCAGGTCCGATCCTCGGGCATCTGGATGCTCTCGGCCAGGAGGCCATACTCGCTGAACGGCTCGTCGGAGGTGCCGGAGGTCAACGTCTCGTAGAAGTGGTCCTCGAGCTCCTCGGCGTAGGTACCCTCGAGGATGTACGGGTTCAAGCTGTCGAAGCTGCCGACGACCGCCCGCTTGACGTCGCCGCCCTTGGGGGCGTCGGGGTCGACGTAGTCCAGGTGCGTGAAGTCGGGCCCGTACTTCGGCGTGCCGTGCATCGCCACGCCGTGGACCTTGGGCACGTCGGCGTCCTGCGCGCGCGCGGCGCCTGCGAGCGCCGCGAACGCCAGGCCGGCGGCGGCCGCGCAGGCCGCCGCCCGGCGGCCGACGATGTTGTGCTTGCCGTCCCGCATCTCTCTGCCTCCCTCGCTCGATGGCGGCGCACCAGGCGCGTGCGCCATGCGCATGCATCCGCTGTATATTCGGGGCGCGCGTGTCCGCCGGCGACAAGTATGCGGCCGAGGACAGCCGGTGGCAGGCAGCGCTCCCGCTTGCCGGGCGATCATACGGCCGAGGCGGTCGGGTTGTCAAGGCCGTCCGTGCGTTTGGTCTGTCCATCCCGTCCGACTAGACTATGATTGAAAGAATTGGCCTTGCCTTCGAGACCCGTGCTGGCAACCCAACGCCCCGCGCAGAGGCGATCGTGGACGTTTGCGCGACCAGCAAGCCTTGTGCGCCCAGCGCGCGTTCGGCCGCCCTCCACGGGCCGCCAGCCATCAGACGACCAGGAGACCACCGGATGCCGAGCGACCAGACCGCCCTGCCCGCCGCCCGCACGACGACTCGGACCGCCGGCATCGCCCTCGTGCTCGTGCTCGCGGCCGCCGCCGACGCCCCTGGCGCCGGCGCCCAGGCTTCGCGGGCCGGGTGGCGGACGTACGCCGGCGGCGACGAGGTTCTGGCGCTGGCCATCGACCCCCACGATCCCCAGCGGCTCTGGGCCGGCACCGAGGGCGGCGGCGTGGTGTGGTGGGACCTGTCCAACGACACGTTCGTGCAGCACGTGTTCCCGACGCAGGCCGGCCTGGTGAGCAACGACGTGTACGACATCGCCTTCGGCGACGCCGGCGACGCGTGGCTCGCCACCGGCCGCGGCGTGACGTTCGCGCCGCAGGTCGGCGCGTGGACGGCCTACCCGACGGACGACATCCCCGACGAGGGGCTGCCCGACCCGCCGCTGACCGCCGTGGCCGTCGAGCCGAACGGCGACGTGTGGGCCGGTGGCCCGCACGGCCTGGCACACCTCACGTCGACCGCCGCCGACTGGACGTTCGTCCCAACGGACGCGTTCGAGCCGGGCGACGACGACAAGCCGAAGGACGGACCGGGCCAGACCTACGTGGCCGACATCGCCGTCGGGCCGGACGGCGCGGTGTACGTCGCCCACGGGCGCGGCAAGAGCGGCGACCAGCCGGCGCTGTCGGTCTACGACCCGGCGGTGCAGGCGTGGCGCCACGTCAGCAAGGTCGACCCCGTGTCGGGCGGCACCGACGGCCCGACCACCGACCAGGTCATGGCCCTGGCGGTCCACAACGGCCAGCTCTGGCTTGGCACGTGGGGCGCGGGTGTCCTGCGCTGGGACGGTGCCGCCTGGGAGGCCTACGACAAGTCCTTCGGGCTGTGCGACAACCGCGTGTGGGCCATGACGGCCGGCCCCGAGGGCGTGTGGGCCGCCTGCGCCAACGATCGCGGCACCGGCGCCGGCATCGCCCAATGGAACGGCACCGACTGGGAGGCGCACGGGGTCGCCGACGGGCTGCCCGACGACGCCCTGGTGGCCCTTGCCGCCGCCGGGGATCGCGTCTACGTCGGGACCAACGGCGTCGGCATCGACGCCACGGGCGAGATCGACGGCTCGGGCATCGTGCCCTTCGACGGCGCGGCCGCGACCGCGCTGCGGACCGCCCCGCGCACGCCGTGGTCCAACGACATCACGGCCGCCACGTTCACCCCGGACGGCACCTTGTGGGCCGGCACGCGCGGCAGCGGCCTCATGCGCTACACGCCCGCGGATCAGGAATGGACCGCCTACACGGTCGACGGCACCGACGGCGACCTGGCCGGGGACACCATCACCGACCTGGCGGTCCGGGGAGACGAGCTCTGGATCAGCGCCGCCCAGACGCAGTTCCGGGGAGGCCAATACGTCGACGGCGGCGTCAGCGTCCTGGAGCACGCGACCGAGAGATGGGTCGACCTGATCCGCAAGCCCACCAGCGCCGGAGAGGCCGGGCTGCCGGACAACAACGTCAGCAGCCTGGCGATCGACGGCGCCGACCGTGTCTGGTTCGGCCTGGGCAGCGTCAGCGGCGGGGCGGGCCTCCCGTCGCAGAGCGGCGCGGGCGTGGCGATGCTCGACCCGTCGACCGCGCGCTGGGAGATCTTCGACCACACGGCCGACGGCCTGGCCGGCAACACCGTGACCGACGTCGCCGCCGGCGGCGACGTGGTGTGGGCCGCCGCCAGCTACCACACCGGCGCTCAGGGCCGGCGCGAGGGCGGCGGCGTGTGCCGCATGGCGGGCGGGGCCTGGACCACGTGGGCCCTCGACGACGACGGCTTCCTGACCTATCACGGGAGCGGAATCACGACGCAGCAGGATCCCTTCATCGCGGGCGACGTCCGGTCGATCGCGCTGACCGCCGCCGGCGACGTGTACGCCGGCACCTACACGGCGGACGCCAGCAGCCTCATCGGCCGTTGGCCGTTCGTCGACGCGGTGGTCAACCAGCGCGCCGCGGCGGCGGGGTCGTGGACGCCCGTCACGTTCGTCGACGACGGGTGGGTGTCGGCGCTGGCCGAGGACCGCCGCGGGCAGACGTGGGCCGGGACGACCCGCGGGCACTTCTTCAAGACCGATCCGTTTCAGGAGCATTCGCCGACGGGGAACCGCCAGTTCGACACGTCGATCGGCGGCGTGCGCGTGCGCACGGCCGGCGGCTGGATCACGCTCGAGCCCGGCAACAGCGGGCTGGCGTCCAACGCCATCACGGCGCTGGCGGTGGACCCGACCAACGGCCACGTCTGGGTGGGCACCGAGAACGGCGGGTTCTCGGTCTTCACCGCTGACCAGGCACAGCCGACGCCGAGCCCAGGCGGGCCCACGGCCACCGCGGCGCGCACGGCAACCCCGTCGGCACCGGGCGCCACCGGCACCGTTCCGGCCGTGGTGACCATCGACGTCCAGGCCACGCGCCGGCCGGCGACGCCCGCCCCGGGCGGCGACGACGACGATGACGGGGCGCCGCCGGAAGTGCCGGAACCGGGATCCCTGCTCATCCTGGGCTCGGGATTGGCCGGGTTGGCCGGGTACCTGGGCTGGCGGCGACGCGGCGCGCGCTAGCCCGCCGGTCGGTCAGGGTCAGTCGAGGTCCAGCGCCAGCCGGTCCAGCACGCGCACGAGCCGGAAGCCGGCATCGCGCAGGGCCGCGATCGTCGCCGTCCGGCGTGTCTCGATCTCGGCTTCGACCTCGAAGCCGCGGTGGTTGCGCGCCAGCACGCCGAGGGCGGCGTCGAGCAGCGGCGGCTCCACCCGACCGCTCCAGTGCGGCTCGACGGCGAGGTCGAGCCGGTGCGGGCCTCGCTCGCGCACCGTCTGCAGCGCCAGGATGCCCCTGAGGTCGCCATCGGCGCGCGTGTACCACGCCGTCCGCGACTTGCCCTCGAGCCAATCGTCGAGCGCATCGATCCATCCGGCCCGGTCGATCGCCTGGACCGTGAGCGCGGTGGGACCGCCGCGGTCGAGGCTGCCGGCACGGCCGAGCAGCCGGCGCGCCGCGGGGAGGTCGGCCCGCCCGAGGCGGCCCAGCGCGATCGCGGGATCATGTGCGGCCGGCCGCGCCGGCGGCACGCGGGCCATGCGCAACGTGGCCGCAGTGTTCATCCGCCAGAAGCCCATGTCGAGGTACAGCGCCTGCGCCGCGGCGTTGTCCGTGCGCACCTGGAGCTGGACCTGGCGCGCGCCCGCGGAACGGGCGGCGTCGAGCGCCGCGCCCATCAGGCGGCGGGCGATCCCGTGGCGCCGGAAGTCGGGGTGGGTCGTGACGTTGGCGATCACCCACAGGTCGGCATCGGCATGCATGAGGCTGGTGTTGCCGACCAGGCGGCCGCCGGCGTACCACACGTAGCCCTTGAACCCGCCGTCGGTGGCCGCGAACACGCGCGACAGCACGCCCCAGGGCCCCGACGCGCTCGCGGCCATGTCCGAGAGCCAGCGCCGGTCGCGGGCATCCAGGTCGTGCCCGAATCCGAGCTCGAGCAGGCCGATCACCGCCGTCAGATCCCGCCAGGGCAGGAACGCGTGCATCCCATCGGGAACGGTGCGCGCCGGAAGCAGCGCGTCGACGCCGGTCATGGTCGGAGGACGGCCTAGGCACCGTCATCCGGCGCGGCGCCGCGCGACGGAGGAACGCCTGCAGGCGAGACGGCGTCGGCGCCGGGGACGCCCGCGGCGCCGGCATCGTCCGCCGCGTCTCCGTCGTCCGCGTCATCGGCTTCCCACGCGATGATCCAGGCGCACAGCCCGGCGAGGGCCACCGTGGCCACGCCGAGCGCCGCCGCCTGCGACGCGTTGAGCCCGACGTCGCGGGCCGACCACCCCAGGATGAGCAACATGCCCACGGCCAGCACCAACCAGGTGGCGAGGTTGGGGTGGCGATCGGCCCATGCCTTCATGGGATCGGGACTCCTTTCGAGCGCGCTCAAGAACGGCGGCGCATGAGCCGGGACCAGGCGGCCTCGAGCTGCGCGCGCGTCGCCGAGGGCGGCCCGCTGTTATCGATCACGTCGGTCGCGACGGCGAGCCGGGGTGCCAGCGGCGGCATCGCCGCCAGGCGCCGGTCGATGGCCGCGTCCGTCCAGCCGCGCTCGCGCAATCGCGACCGCTGCGGGTTCGGCTCGCAGACGACGAGCCACACGGCGAAGCAAGCGTCGCTCAAGCCGGACTCGATCAGCTTGACCGCCTCGACGACGACGACCGGGGTTCGGATCCGGTCGAGCCACGCCCGCACCCGCGCCAACACCGCCGGATGGACGATGCGCTCGAGATCTCCGAGCGCGGCCGGATCGCCGAACACCGTTCCCGCCAGGGCCTCGCGATCGATCCCTCCGCCCGGGAGGCGGACCGACGGCCCGAAGCGGGCGGCAACGGCCGCGACGACCGCGTCGTCGTGCGCCAGGATCTCGTGCACCACCAGGTCGGCATCCAGCGTCGCCGCCCCCCGTTCGGCCAGCCACCGGCAGACCGTGCTCTTGCCGCACCCGACGGCGCCGGTGACCCCGATCAATCTTTGCGGCACCCTGCTCACGCCCGGGATTTTATCGCATGCCGGTCGGCTTGTCACGCGCCGCCGGAGGGCTTGTCACGGTCGAGCCCGGATGCTAGACTCCCGACCATGCGCGAGCCAGCCCACCACGCTCCGGCCGGCGGCCCCCACGGCGGTGGCGCCGCGCCCCGCAGGGGCTCGTTGCGCGGCCTCGGCATGCTCGCGGTGGCGAGCGGGCTCGCGCTTTTGGCTCCCGCCGGCGCGCCGGGCGCCGCCCGTGCCCAGGCGCCGGACACCGAGGCGGTCGCCGTCATCGAGCTGTCGCCCTCGCTGATCCAGCTCGGGAGCACCCCGGTTCAAGTCGCCATCCAGGTCCGCGAGGTCCCGCAGCTCGGCACGTTTGACGTCACGCTGGTCTACGACGGCACCCATGCCGTGGTCACGGCCGTCGAGCCGGGCGACTACCTGGCCACGGCCGATGGGCCCGGCGCCATCACGCTGCGCGCCGCCGAGGCGGGACGGCTGAGGCTGACCGGCGCGGTCCGCGCCGCCCCGGACGACGGCACGAACGCGGGCGAGGGCGCCGCCGGCAACCCCGAGGACGGGGCAACGGACGGCGCGGTCGATCCGGCCGCGGCAACCGACCTCGCGGCGCCCGCGCCGCTCACCGTCGGAACGCTGGCGCTGGTCACGCTCGCGCCGCTTCAGCGTTCCGAAGGCAGCCTGGCGATCGAGGTCGCGGGCATCGCCCTCACCGATGCCGCCGGCAACGCCGTGGAGGCCACGGGCCTGACCGCGCAGTTCACCGTGGTCGAGGACCCGACGGACGAAACGCGCGCCGAGGCGGAGCGGCAGGCGGCGCTCCTGGCCGACACCGTGGACGACAGCGCGCTGAGCGGCATCGCCGACAGCGTTCGCCGGTCGTTCGGGCAGGTCGGCGGGCAGCTGCGCGGGCTTGCGGTCAACCCGATCGTGGCGTGGCTGGCCATCCTCGCCGGCGCGCTGGCCGTGGTCGGGGTCGGCTGGCAGCTCGGGCGCCGGCCGGCGGTCCAAGGCGGGCCAGGGAGCTCCAGCACGGCCCAGGATTGAAGCCGGTCGGTGGCGTGATTGTGTTATAATGTTTTGAGGTGGCATCATCGACCGGGCAACGGGCCCGGGGAGAGATTGTGGCAACCTCACCATCAGCACGGGGGTGACTCGAAATGGTCCAGCGCGGCTTGAAGTCCTTGCATCGTCGGGCATCGGTGGTCACGGCGCTTTCGGCGCTGGTGGTCCTCACGGTTCCCGCCGCCGTCTCGCTCGCGTCGCCTCCCGGCGAGCCGATCCTGCCCCAGGAGCAGGCGGTCGTCGACCTGGTCAACCAGGAGCGCGCCAAGGTCGGGGCGCCGGCGCTGATCGTCAACTACTCGCTGCAGGACGCGGCCTGGTCGCACAACGAGCTCATGGTGAGCAGCGGGTGCTTCTCGCACGACCGCTGCGGCGACGGCGGCCCCGGTGACCGGATCAAGAAGACGGGCTACCGATCGGTGACGTGGGGCGAGAACATCGCGCGCGGCCAGCGGACGCCCGCGGCGGTCATGAACGCGTGGATGAACAGCACGGGCCACCGCCGCAACATCCTCAACCCGGACTTCACCGACATCGGCGTGGCCTACAACCCGAGCGGCCCGACGTGGACCCAGGTCTTCGCCACGCCGCGCCAGGACTACGCCACGGTGGTGCCGCCCACGGGCGGCGGGTCGGGCACCAACCCGCCGGCCTGCAGCCTGCCGGACTTCGACGCCGACCGTGTCGTGACCCAGGTCGACGTCGACATCGTGTCGGCGCGCTTCCAGCAGACGGCGAGCGACCCCGGCTGGGACGCCCGGTTCGACGTGATCAAGGACGACGTCATCAACGTGTTCGACGTGTTCGAGGTCGTGTTGTCGCTCGACCAGCGGTGCGACTGAGCGACGGCCTGGTCGTCGCCGGCGGCCGTCGGGCAGGATCGATGCCTCGAACGCGGAGCGAGACGGAACCCGGTCGATGACGGCCATCCTGGTCCATGGCGGCGCCGGCCCGCATGTCGCGCAACGCGAGGCCAAGCTGGCGTCTGCCGCGGCCGCCGCCGACGCGGGTTGGGCCGTGCTGGCAGCCGGCGGGTCGGCCCTGGCTGCGGTCGAGGCCGCCACCCGCGTGCTGGAGGATGACCCGCTGTTCGACGCCGGCGTCGGCAGCTACCTCAACGCCGACGGCGAGGTCGAGCTCGACGCCATCATCATGGACGGGCGCGACCTGACGTTCGGCGCGGTGGCGGCGGTCCAGCGGGTGAAGAACCCCGTCAGCCTGGCGCGGCTGATCCTGACCGACAGCCCACACGCGCTCCTCGCCGCCTCGGGCGCCGAGCGGTTCGCCCGCCAGAACGGGCTCACCGTGCCGGCGGCCGACATGCTGGCGCCCGAAGTGCTGCGCCAGTGGCGCGAGCGGCGCAACGGCACGGCGGCGCCGGCCGGCGCCGCCGCCGATCCCGGGACCATGGCGGGCGCCATCGGCGACACGGTGGGGGCGGTGGCGCTGGACCGGCACGGGCACCTGGCCGCCGCGACGTCCACCGGCGGCACCCGCGACAAGTGGCCGGGCCGGGTCGGCGACTCGCCGATCGTCGGGTCCGGCGCCTACGCCGACGACCGTTCGGGCGCCGTGTCGTGCACGGGCCACGGCGAGTCGATCATGCGGGTGTGCCTGGCGTTCGAGGCGTGCGGGCGGATGGCGGCCGGCGCGGCGGCCATGGCCGCCTGCCAGCACGCGGTGCGCGTGCTGGCGGACCGCACGGGCGGCCACGGCGGCGTCATCGCCGTCGGGCGCGACGGCCGGCTGGGATGGGCGTGGAACACGCCGGCGATGCCGTACGCATGGCGCGACGACGCCGGCGCCGGATCGGGAATGTGACAGACCGCCTAGGCCAAGGAGGGCGCCGAATGGATATTCCGCTTGACGCGCGCGTGCGATGCCTCGACGGCGAGGCCGGGCGGTCGACGTGCCTGATCCTCAACCCGATCGACCAACGGGCGACGCATGTCGTCGTCGCCAACCGGCGCGACGATCGCGACGACCATCTCGTGCCGCTGGACCTGGTGCGGGCAGTCGAGGGTGAAGAGATCGCGCTGGGCTGCACGCTGGCGCAGCTCGATGCGCTGCCGCACTTCACCGAAGCGCGGTTTGTCGAGCACTACGAGCCGCACATCGCGGTCGAGAACTACTACTGGATGCCCTACGTGATGCCGGAGTCGGTCGTGGCGGCGGAGTTCGCCGAGCGCGTCCCGGCGGGCGAGCTCGCGGTGCACCGCGGGGCGCCGGTCCGGGCGACGGACGGCGACGTCGGGACGGTGAGCGAGCTCGTGGTGGAGCCCGACGGCCACGTGACGCACGTGGTGGTGCGCGCGGGCCACTGGTTCGGGAGGCACGACGTGGCCATCCCCCTCTCCGCCGTCGGCAGCGTGTCCGAGGCGGCGGTGGAGCTCAAGCTCGACCGCGCCGGGGTCGAGGCGCTGCCGCACGTCGCGGTGAGGCGGTGGTGGGCCTAGGGAGCGGCGTGGATCGTCGCCGTCGGCGCATCGTTCCGAGCGCCCACGCGCGCAATCCGCGCCACGCTGGACAGGTAGACATGGCCGCGGCGGGTATCGAAGCAGATCGACGAGATCGGCGCGCCCGGCCAGACTACGGGCGACCAGCGTCCATCCCGTCCGAGGCGCATCGCGCCGTGCTCGGTGCCGAACCAGCGGTCGCCGGTGAGCGGGTCGATCGCGATGACCATGGCCGTGCTCGACGTGTCCAGGGGCGACGGCAGGTCGCGCCACCCCCACCGGCCATCGGTGCTGAAGGTGCCGACGCGCCCGCTGCCCAGCGCGAACCACGTCGTCCCGGAATCGGGTTCGGTACACACCGGGATGGCATAGTCCTTGATCATCACCCCGGAAGCGCGATCGTGCGTTTCCCAGGTGTCGTCGACGCGCAGGCGGGTGGCGCCGAAGGTCGAGCCGACCCACAGGTCGCCGGTCACGGGGTTGACGTGCACGAGACCAAGGCAATTGGTGATCAGCCCATCCGCCATGGTGTAGCGCCGCACGTCCCCGGTCGAAAGATCGAAGCGGACCAACCCGCGCATCCCGCTGGCCCACACGGCGGCGCGGCGCGGGTCGACCGCGGCGTTGAACGCCTGATTCGGACGGAAGTCCTGCCGTTCGTCGCCGGCGCCCAGGTCGCTGGCCGGCGGGCTGGCCGCCGTACTCGCGTGCGCCTCGGCGCCGCGGCGCGGGCCCGGCAGGCCGACTCGCGGGGTGTTCGGAAGCTGCGAGGCGAGATTGGCCCAGCCTTCGCGGCAGCTTGCCGCCCATGCCTCGGCGAAGGCGGTGGACCCGACGCGGGCATGAAGCGCTTCGAGAGCGCTCACGACGTGTGACAGGCCGTACGGCCGAAGCCGGCTGTGGATCTCGCATCGGCACTCGTGCGCGGCGGCGTAGCGCATCGGCGTCGATCGCCGAGGTGGCGAGCCGGAGGGCGGACAGTGCCCGCGCCCAGCTCGGTCCCTCGCGGGCGAACACGTCGTAGGCTCTGTGCAGGAGCGCCCGCGCTGCGGTGGGGTCGCCCTGGTGGCAGATCATCTCGCCGAGGCTGTAGGCGGCCGCGGCGACGCCGATCGCATCGCCCTCTGCTTCGAACCACTCCAGGCTGGCCGCGAAGTGCGCCCCGGCCGCGGCGCCGTCGCCCCGCGCACGGGCCAAGCCGCCGCGGTGGTGCTCGGCAACCGCCCGGCCGTGCCGGTCGCCGGCGGCTTCGTAGGCCAGCGCGGCGCGCTCGACGGCGGCGCTCGCCCGGCTGCCTTGATGAAGCGCGCGCTCGAGAATCGCCAGGGCGATCTCCCCGTCGGCGGCGCGAGACGAGGCTTGCGGCGCGGACGAGACCGCCGGAGGAGGGGCGCCGGTTGACCGCGAATCCGGCTGCCGGGGGGCGAGCGGCAGCGTTTCGGTCGCCTGGAGCAGGTGTGTCAAGGCCAGTTGGCCGTCGATCGCGCCGCCCCGGGCAAGCCAATACGGAACGAGGGCCGTCGCCAGGCGCAGCCCGAGGCACGCCGCCCTCGGTTCGGCCAGGCACCAGCGCAGCGCGGCGGCGAAGTTGTCGCGGTGGCCGTCGGCGAGCTCGATCGCCGCCCCGTGCGGCAAGCCCGTGATGGCGCTCTGCAGCGCCTCCGCCACGTCGGCGAAATGGTCGGCATGGCGCCGGTGGCAGTCGAACGCTTCCCCCGATCCCAGCTTCCGCAGGCGCTGGCCGCCGTACTCGCGGAGGGTGTCGAGCAGCGCGAAGCGGCGTTCACCGCTGGCGTCATCCTCCGCGACGCGGAGGAGGCTCTTCCCGGCGAGGGCGTCGATCAGGCGCGGGACGTCAGCGCCGTCGATGGCCGGCACGGGAGGGCGATGGGTCCGGCTTGGCAGGCTGTCAGCGTCGGCGTCAGCGTCGGTGTCAGCATCTCTATCGACAGCAGCGTCGCCGACGTCGTACCCGACCTTGGCGTCGCCGGATGGCGCGCACACGGTCCGGGCGGCGGCGAGGCTGAACGGCCCGTGAAACACCGCCAGGCGCGCCAAGGCAATCTGTTCGGAAGGGGATAGGAGGCGATAGCTCGCGTCGAGCGCGGCCGCGAGCGGCTTGAGGTGCTTGCCGATGCGGCGGCTGACGCGGCTGAGCAAGCGCATGCGTTCTTCGAGGCGCTGGTTGAGCTCCCGCGGGCTATCGACGGCATGCGGTGACACGACCGCGCCGATTTCCTTCACCTTCCACGGACGCGGCAGCAAGTAGCGGTAGTACAGGCAGGCGATGGCCTGCCTGTCGATGTCCGGGGTGCTGAAATCGCGGCGGAGGGTCTCGGCGAGGTCTTCAGCGGTGTGGGCGTGTGGCGTGCCGGACGAATCGCCGCGCAGTGCATCGAGGCGCCGCTGCACGAGGGTCGCCAGCGCGGTGCGCAGATCCGCTTCTACCGTGGCTGCGGTATGGACGTGCTCGTTCTGATAGCGGTGGCGGATGAAGGGGAGGGCCAGGGCCGCCGGGTCGACCAAGGGCTGGCCGCGGCGGAGGCTATCGAGGACAAGTTTGAGCTGGCGGGTCGCATGATGGGCTGCTGGCATTTCGGAACGGGTCGTAACGGTGGCACGACGGCTTGGCTGGGTGTGTCAGACCGCGCGAGTTTACCACAAGCGCTTTCGGACGACCCGGCGCGGCGAAGGCGGCGCTGTTGCCGCAATGCCGATTCTACCTCCGATTTTGGCCATGATCGTCGCCCGGCCCCAGGCAGCTCGTCCAATCATCTGTGGCCCATCGGGGCTCCATGCGCAGTGTGTCCACCCGTCGCCAAGCCGCGGATTGAACAAGGTGTGCGTCAGGCGCGCAACAGCTGATGCCCGTACGATGTGGACCCGCTTGTGTGCCCGTGCTGTGGTGGTCAAATGCGGGGACTCTCGCTGATCCAAGGGCCGGCGGTGATCGACCAGATCCTGCGGCACCTCCGCGAGAAGGGGGCGGGGTGATCCTGGCGTTTCCTCGGCCCGGACCGCGCTTGACATGGTGCACCTCGGGATATATGTTGGGGGCATGGGATTGAGATTCCTATCCCCGAGACTCCTGTCCCCTTCGGACGACCAGCGCGACGCCCCAGCCGGCCATCATCGCCGGCTCGTCGCCGTCGCCTGGGTCGCCATGCTGCTCATGAGCCGGCTGCCGCAGATCGTGTTCCAGGAGCTGCTGGCCGTCGAGACGTCGTTTGTGTGGACGAGCATCGGCGTGGCGGCGGCGTTGACGGCGCTCACCTACGTCTGGCCGGCGCTCCGGCCCCTGCGCGGCTACTGCTTCGTCACCGCGGTCGTCGTGGCGGCCACGGGTCTGCTCGGCGGGGCGATCCAGGGCAGCTCGCCATGGGCGGCTTGGTTCGGCGAGGCGCGCGGCTGGCCCGTCAGCTTCCTGGGCACGCGCTTGCCGCTGCTGATCGAATCGCTGATCGTCCTGGCGGTGCTGATCGGCATGGGTGTCAGGCGCCGGGAGGATGTCTTCCTCGCGGTCGGCGACCTGCGCGCGCCCGCGTCGCGGCGCCGCCTGCCCGGAATCGGCAGCTCGTGGCTCGCCATCGGGTCGCTCATCGCGTTGGCGCTGGCCGCCCTGGCGTTCGCCGCGGCGTCGGTGCAGGCGGGCGCGGCGCTGCCCGACCTGGCGACCGTGCTGCCATGGCTGCCGGCCGTGGTGCTCCTGGCGATCATCAACGCGTTCGGGGAGGAGTTCCTCTATCGCGCGGCGCCGTTGTCGCAACTGCACAGCGTCGTCGGCACGAACCACGCGGTCGGGTTGACGGCGGTGTGGTTCGGGCTGGGCCACTTCTACGGCGGCGTCCCCAGCGGCGTGCCAGGCGCCCTGATGACCGGGCTGATCGCGCTCCTGTTCGGCAAGGCGATGCTGGCCACGCGCGGCATCGCGCTGCCAACGTTCATGCACATGCTGGGGGACGTGGTGATCTACGTGTTCCTGGCGCGAGCGGCGATGGGGGCGTAGCGCACGGAGGGGCGTGCCTGGAGCGGTACTTCGTGGACGGGGTGGTGATCGTGGAGTGACTGATGACCGGGACGGCTCGAAAGGTCCGCCGCAGCGGTGCTTGCCTTCCAGTTTGGACGAGTGCACAATCTACTTTAGACGGATGATCGATCCCATTTTGGACGGACGGCCAGAACGCAGATGCCGCAACCGCTGATCCCGCGCTATCTCGAGCCCCGCATCCGCGATGCCCTTGCGGATACGCCGGTGGTCTTCCTCAACGGGCCTCGGCAGGCGGGCAAGACCACGCTCGCGCAACAGGTGGCGGGGGTCGATCGGCGTTTCCTGACGCTCGACGATGCCGCGACCCTGCTCTCGGCGCGCGCAGATCCCACGGGCTTCGTGCGCGACCTGGATCTGGCAGTGATCGACGAGGTCCAGCGGGCACCGGACCTCTTGTTGGCCATCAAGCGGGCGGTCGATCTGGATCGCCGGCCAGGGCGCTTCCTGTTGACCGGCTCGGCCAACGCGATGGTGCTGCCGAACGTGGCGGACTCACTGGCCGGTCGAATGGAGACACTCTCGCTGCTACCTCTGGCGGGCTGTGAGCTTCGGGGCAGCCCGGGGCGCTGGCTGGATGGGGTCTTCGCGGGCAAGGCACCGCGTGTCGGCCCGGAAGCGGCGCGCGCCAACGTGGGTGACGCGCTGGTGGCGCGGGTGCTGCGCGGCGGCTACCCGGAAGCGCTGACGCGGGAATCCGCGCGGCGGCGGGAGGCCTGGGCACGCCAATACGTCGATGCCCTCATCGCGCGAGACGTGCGCGACATCGCCGCGGTCGAGAAGCTGGACCAAATGCCCCGCCTGATGCGGGCCCTGGCTCAGATGGCTGGGCAGTTGTGCAACATCGCGGATCTGGCCGGGCAGGTCGGGTTGGATGGCAAGACGGCCGCCAAGTACGTAGGGGTGTTCGAGCTGATGTTCCTCGTCCGCCGAGTCCCGTCCTGGTCGGCGAACCGCTTGTCTCGCGTCGTGAAGTCGCCCAAGCTCTACTTCCTCGATGCCGGACTGCTCTGCAGTCTGAGCGGGCTGAACGAGCTGGAGGTGCAAAGGGACCGCAGCCGCTTCGGTCCGGCACTGGAATCATACGTGTACGGCGAGCTGCTCAAGCTGTCGACTTGGGCCGAGGACGACTACGCGATCTACGGCTATCGGGACAAGGAAAAAAATGAGGTCGACTTCGCCATCGAGGATCGCGCCGGTCGCGTGGTCGGCGTGGAGGTCAAGGCGGCCGCCAGTGTGCAGACCCGCGATCTGGCCGGTCTGAAGAAGCTGGCGGCCCTGGCCGGCCCGAAGTTTCGCGCCGGCATCCTGCTCTACGACGGCACTGAGACCTTGCCGTTGGGCGAGCGGCTGTGGGCCGTACCGCTGTGTACGCTGTGGGAGACCTAGGCGAGATGCAGACGCCCCGCTTGGCCAGTGCTTGAATCACGGCGAAGTCCTCCTTGCTGACACATGCGTACCCTCCTGTGGCTTCGACTCCCAGGAAGGTACATCTCGTGCGATGCTCGGGGGACTTCTCAGTCCGTTGATCTGCGGACCTCTACACCCGTCGCTGACAGCCTGGAGGGAGGTGTCCGCAATGGGAAGATGTACCCGACCATCGTATCCGCCGTGGTACAAGCACCAACGGGTCGAGCTGGTCCGCGCAGGCTCAGACTCCGCCTGAGTTGGCCCGCGAGATGGTTGGCTTGCTCCTTGTCGTGGTTGGCGACTTGAAGCATGCCGCTTCCCAGCGTTCTGTCCGGCCTCGGTGTGGTCCGTTGACCCGACCCGACTGTGGTCCGTTCACCCGGCCCGGGTGTGGTTGACATCCCGGCCTGGGACCCACCGACTCCACAGGTGATCTGCAGACAGATCACCAGCGGCGTCACCGCCCGTCGTCCGAGAATCGGTCAGCCCGGCAACGCGACGCCGGCGGGCAGAAAGCTACCGGCCGGAGGTCAGCGCGCCGTCGGTCACGACGTGCGCGCCGTCACCGTCCGAAGCCCCACAACGCGCGGCGGGTCGCGCAGGCATCGTCCCCCCGAGACATCGGCCGGCGCAACGCCCCCGCCCCGCGGGCAGACCCATGCCCCCGACCGGCGCCGCGGCGCCCCGCCTGGCGCCGTCGACCCGGCCGGCCGAGCGCGACCCTGCCCGCGGGATGCGCCCGCGGCTGCCACGATGCGCCGGTCCCACCTGGTTCGCGTCGAGCGACG
>CAYQBA010000069.1:0-22701 GCA_964415605.1 uncultured Anaerolineales bacterium
CGGCGTGCGGCGGGCGAACACGAAGACCAGCACCGCGCCGACCATGAACCCGCCGACGTGCGCCCACCAGGCCACGCCGCCGATGTCACCGTTCCCGGCCGCCGCCGCGCCGGCCAGGAGCTGATAGGCGTACCACCCCAGGAGGTAAAGCACTGCCGGCACCTCGACACTGATGTACAAGAAGACGAGCGTCGAGACCCGCGCGCCGGGATAGAGCAGCAGATAGGCCCCCAGCACGCCGCTGATGGCGCCGCTGGCCCCGATGGTGGGGACGGTCGAATCCGGCCGGAGGTACACGTGCAGCGCGGCGGCGCCGATGCCGCACAGCAGGTAGAAGACGAGGAACCGGATGTGGCCCATGCGGTCCTCGACGTTGTCGCCGAAGATATAGAGGAACAGCATGTTCCCGAGCACGTGCCCCAGGCTGGCATGCAGGAACATCGACGAGATCAACGTGACGGGCTCGCCGGTGCGCGGGAAGCTGACGAGTCGGTCGGGGATCAGCCCCATGCCGTACACCACGCCCTCGACCCGCGGCCCGAGCTGCACCATCCAGAAGAAGATGCCGACGTTGAGGAGCATCAGCATCCAGCAGACCACGGGATCGGATCGGGAGGGGATGTTGTCGCGGTACGGGAGCATGCTCCGGTCCTCCAGGCGTGGCCTCCGGCGGGCCGGACGGACGGCGTATCACAATGATCGCGCGATTCAGTCGGCGCGTCAATCGCGGCACGGAGGCGTGTTGGTGCCGACACGAATTGGACTAGAATCCCCATCCATCCGCATCAGCACCGAATCCGCGCGCCGATCCCTCAGGAGCCGCCCCATGTCCCCGGTGTCAACCCTCTCCGCTCGTCGCACCACGCCGCGCGTGGCGCTCGTCGCCGGCCTGATCCTGACCGTGGCGGGCCCGGTCGCCGCCCTGCCTTCCGACACGCGCCAGCCCGCGCCGTGGAACGATCGGCCGGCGCATACGGCCGCGGTGCGCGATCCCGCGGCCGCCCCCCACGCCCCGCGCTTCTTCGTCGCCAACCACGGCCAGCGACCCGACGCCACCGTCCTGTACATCGGCGGACCGGGCCGCGAGATGGCCCTGGAGCCGACCGGCGTGACGTGGATCGAGCGGGTGGCCGTGCCCGAAGGCGGGTCCGACGTCGTCGCGGCGCACATGCGGTTCGTCGGCGCCCGCCCGGGCGTGCGGCCCGAGGGGCGCGAGCCCTTGCCGACGATCGTCAGCTACTTCAAGGGCCCGCGCGAGCGCTGGCGCGTCGGCATCCCGACGTACCGCCGCGCCGTCTACCCGGACGTGTGGCCCGGCATCGACCTCGAGCTGACCGCCACCGCCGCCGGCGTCGCCCACGCGTTCCGGCTCCGGCCCGGCGCCGACCCGGCGTCGATCCGCCTGGCCTGGGACGGCGCCGCCCCGCGCGCCGTCGACGGAACGGTCTGGCGGCTCGACGGCGCCGGCCCGGCGGTCGTCGACATCGAGGGTGAAGGCCAATCCGACCTGGTCGGCCCCCATGCCCCCGACTGGTCCACCGCGCGGCGCGCGTTCGATGACGCCGAGGGGCCCGCGGCCCCCGCCGCCGTCTCCCCCGTCTACGCGGGCTTCTTCGGGGAGGCCGGCGCCGACCGCGGGCTCGGGATCGCGGTCGACTCCGCCGGCCACGCCTACCTCACCGGCGAGCTGACGGACCCCGACGACGGCGACACCGATGCCTTCGTGGCGCGCGTGGCGGTCGACGGCAGCGGCTACGACTTCGTGGCCGTCATCGGCGGCGACCAGTACGACGCCGGCTTCGACGTCGACGTCGACGCGGCCGGACGCGCGGTGGTCGCCGGGATGACGATCTCCAGCGCGGCCGACGGCTTCCCGGTCACGGCGGGCCCCGACGTGACGTTCAACGGCGTCGCGGACGCGTGGGTCGCGCGGGTGACCGCCGACGGCCGGGACCTGGCGTTCGCCGGCTACCTCGGCGGCGAGCTGGTCGACTTCGCGGAAGGCGTGCGGGTGGACGCGCGCGGCGACGTGTACGTGCATGGGATCGCCTTGTCGACGCAGGCCACGTTCCCGGTCAAGGTCGGGCCCGACCTCACGTTCAACGGCGAGACCGACGCGTTCGTGGCCAAGATCAAGGCGGTCCCCGACGCGCCGGCCGTGGCCGACAACTTGATTTACAGCGGCTACATCGGCGGCGACAAGTCCGACATCATCGCCCTCCAGGACGGCACGTACGCGACCCTCTCCAGCGGGCAGATCGCCGTCGACGCCGCGGGCGCGGTCTACGTCAGCGGCGCGACCACCTCGGACGAGGCAACGTTCCCGGCGGGCGACGGGTTCGCCGGGGTCCCGGGCGCGGACCGCACCTACGCGGGCGGCTGGGACGCCTACGTCGCCAAGGTTCGCCCGGATGGGAGCGGCTTGGCGTACGCCACGTACATCGGCGGGGCGGGCCAGGAGTTCGGCAAGGGCATGGCCGTGGACGCCGCGGGCAGCGCGTACCTGACGGGCTACACCCAATCCGACGAGACGACGATGCCGGTCGCCGTCGGCCCCGACCTGAGCTACAACGGGGGCAGCGACGACGCGTTCGTCGCGCGGCTGCGGCCCGACGGGACGGCGTTTGGTTACCTGGGCTACCTCGGCGGGGCGGGCACCGACGTCGGCGAGGCGGTGGCCGTCGACGGCGCCGGGCGGCTGTACGTGGTCGGCTATACCGACTCCAGCCCGGACAGCTTCCCGGCCAAGGACGGCCCCGACCTCACGCCGAACGACGCCGAGCCCGGCGCAGGCGACGGGTTCGTCGCCCGCGTCGTCGCCGACCCGGCCGCCGCCGCGCCGGCCGCCAACCTCGACTTCGCGGGCTACATCGGCGGCGGCGCGCGCGAGCAGGCGTACTGGGTGGCCCTCGACGGCGCGGGCGACGCCTACGTGGTCGGCGACACCGAGTCGGGCGCCGACACCTTCCCGAACGGCGACGGGATCGGCACGCTGCCGGGACCGGGGCGCGCGGCCGGCGGCGCGGGCGATGCGTTCGTGATCAAGCTCCGGACCGGCGCCGGCACGCGCCCGCCTACCCCGACGGGCCTGGCGACCGCACCGCCGGCGCCGACCGTTTCGCCGACGCCGCCCGGCCCCGGGCACCGCCCGGCGATCTATCTGCCAGCTGCGTTCAACACGAGCCCGGTGGGGTCCACGGTCTTGACGGACGACGCCACCAGCGGTCGCGTGGGAGCGGCCCGTCGACACGCGGCCGCGCGTGTCGCGGCCGTGCCGTGGGGGTCGCCATCGGCCGGCGGCCGCTTCGCACCCGGCGGGCCGCCGGCCGGAGTCGGCCGGCTCAACCGAAGGCTGGCGCAAAACGGCGGCATCGCGGACGCGCTCGAGGCGGCCGTGCGCTCTGGCGGCGGGGCCGCGGGCATGCGCCCTCGCGGCGGGCTCGACCAGTCGCGGCAGGCGGGGGACATCGCGGGGCCGGAGCGCTCGTTCGACGACTTCTGCGATTTCGGGATCGGCTGGGCGTGGGAGCGCACGGACGAGCACGACCTCCGGCTGAACATCGCCGAGGATGGGACGTGCTCGTACCGCATGACGCAGCTCGCCGACGGCGCCTTCGTCTCGGTCTCCGGCGGCCATGCGGCCGCCGGCGCGTTCGTCGTCGAGGCAGCGGTGGAGATGCAGGGCGAGGACGGCGTCACCGGCATCACGTTCGGCGTGCCGGACGACTTCTCGCGCGCGCTCTTCTACATCGTCACGCAGGGCGGCACGTACGGCCTCGTCAAGTTCGCCGGCGGCACCACGACGATCGTCGGCAGCGGCCGGACCACAGTCGACAGCAGCCGGCCGCTGGCGCTGGCAGCCGCCGTGCGGGACGACACCGTCACCCTGTATCTGGGCGGCACGGCGCTCGCCGACGTCCCCGACACGTCGCCGCATGCCGGGCGCGTGGGGACGTACGTCGAATGGAATGGCACGGCGGGCTCGTTCACGGCCGAGTACGACTGGATCCGCATCGCGGAGGCCGTTGGGCCATAGGGCCTCGCCAGCGCTCATCGTTGACGGATCAGAACATCCGTGCTATACTTTGATTCGTCAAGGCGGCACGCCGCCCCCGTCAGCCGGGCCATCGCTCACCAACCCACAACAGACTCAGGAGACGAAGCATGCCCCATCCGATCGTCCACATCGAGATTCCCGCCCAGGACACCAAAGCTGCCGGCAAGTTCTATGCCGATCTCTTCGGCTGGAGCATCGAGACGGAGCCGAACTTCGACTACGTGATGTTCCAGGCCCAAGGCGGCCCTGGCGGCGGGTTCACGTCGCTCAACGAGCACACGAAGCCGGGCGACGTCGTGATCTACATCGACACCGACAGCATCGAGGCGACGCTGGCCAGGGCCACGGAGCTCGGCGGCCAGATCATGCAACCCAAGACGGAGATCCCCGGGATGGGCTGGATGGCGATCTTCGTCGATCCGACCGGCAACCGGATCGGCATCTGGAAGTCGATGAACCCGGGCTGAACGCCGACCGGGCGTGGCGCGGCCACCCCTCAGGACCCATGAAAGGCGGCCCCGCGTCACGGCGGGGCCGCCTTTCACGTCCCGACGCGCCGCCGGGACCGGGACCGGCCTTCCAACCCGCACCGGTCATCCGACGCGGCCCATGCCACATGGCCCCGCCTGGCCCGATCTCCCCCGCCCGACCCGATCTCCCCCGCCCGCCCAGGCTATCCAGGGGCGCCGCCGCACTGTTAATACCTGCGACGGTGCATGCCACAACCACCGGCGACGGTGCATGCCACCCCCGTGCGCACGGCCTGGCGCGACGCCCGTCCTGGCCTCGCCGGCCCGCGCGCGCCCAACCCTCGTGATGCGCCAACCGAGACAAGGAGAACCCCATGCGGCGATCGCGCCCCGCCCGTCGAACGATCCGGTTTGCCGTCCTCGCCGCCTGCCTCGGGCCGCTCGCTGCCCGGGCGGCGATGCCGGCGCCCGACGCTGCGGCCCGATCGTCGACCCTCCACCTGCCGGACGTCCAGGTCCACGGCGCCGACGGTCTGGCGGAACGTGCCGCGCCGGTCGACGCGCCGCACGCGCCAGCCGGCCAGGAGGGCTTCGGCGACTCGGTCGTCGAGCTGCAGAGCCTCGACGGCCGCGACGGCGAAGTCGCTATCGTCGTCTCCAACAAGGCCGACGGCGACCGGGTGGCCACGCTGAGCCGCCCGCTCCAGGCCGGCGGCGCCACGGCCGTCGACCTGGCGCGCGTCGACGGCATCGGCTTCGGCGACTTCTCGGCCGCGCTTGACAGCGACGTGCGCTTCGGCGCCGTGGCCCGCACGCGCTGGCCCAACGGGGCGGTCACGGCGTATCGCGCGCCCGAGGCCGGCACGGACCTCGTCGTGCCGCTCATCGTCGCCAACGTCCTGGGCCAGGCGACGGTGTTCTCGGTTCGCAACTCCAGCCCGGTGAACGTCAACCCGATCGAGGTCAAGATCCTCGACAACGCCAAGGGCGGGACGGTCCTGACGATCTCGGAGGTCCTCGAGCCATCGCAGACCGCGAGCTGGGACACCTTCCTGGATCAGTCGCTCTTCGCGCCGCCGGCCCTGCCCGACAACGCTCACGGCGGCTACGTCGGGTCGCTGCGCATCACCGCCCGCGAGGGCGTCGCGACCCTGGCCTACGGCGACCAGATCGAGGGCAAGGGCTCGTCGGCGTACGTCGCGCGCCCCGCGGCGGCCGCCGACGCCGTGCAGCACCTGCCGCTCGTCCGCGCGGGAGCGGATGGCGCCAGCCTGATCGGGATCGCCAACGTCGAGAACCGCGCCGTCGACGTCACCATGACCTACCGTGCGATGGGCGCGGCGGGCGCGCCCAAGACCCAGACGTTCGGCATCGGGCCGCGCGGCACGGCGGTGGTCGACCTCGGCGACCGCGGGCGCGGCACGGTGGCGGCGCCATCTCTGGGCCCCTTCACGGGCAGCGCCACGATCCGCGCGACCGGCCCGGTGCTGGCCGCCAGCGTCGAGGACCACCGGACGGGCGAAGCGGTCGACGGCATCGCGGCCTACAACGCGTTCGGCCCGGCCGACCTCGGCACACGGCTCGGCGCCCCGGTGGTCCGCCGGGCGACGCAGTATGCCACCACGGCCCTCGTGGTGTTCAACCCCGGCCCGGAACCCGCCCGCGTGACAATCGACCTCCTGGACGCCGAAGGTCGGTCGACCGGGAGCCATGAGCTTGACGTGCCAGAGGGCGGCGTGAGCCGGCTCGGCCTGGGCGACGTGCCGTCGTTCCCCGTGGGCATGGGGCGGGCCGTCGTCGTCGCGAGCCAGCCGGTCGCGGTGCTGGCCTACGACGAGCGCGACACGTCGGTGAAGCCCGAGCCGCAGCCGGTGCGGGTCAAGATGGTCGAGATCATGGGCTCGGGGGTCAGCGGGACGGCCACGCTGACGCAAAACGGCGCGGCGGTCGACGTCGAGATCCGCATGGATGGCGGCGGCAACTCGGACGCCTCGCTCAACGAGGGCACGTGCAGCCTCACGCCGGGCCGCGAGCTGCACGCCCTGGCGGCCATTGCCAACGGCTACTCGTTCACCCAGCTCCCGCGCACCAAGCTCGAGGAGCTCGCCACCGGCACGCACGCGATCCGGACAAGCGTCCAGGGCCTGCGGGGCGGCCGGCGGCAGATGTCGTGCGGCATCATCCCGTACGTGGCCGGCCCCGACGACGCGGACTTCGCCGTGGCCGAGGCGCTGGTCATCGAGGCCGGCGAGGTCCCGCCGACCGCCACCGCGACGACCCCGCCGACCACCCCGCCGACGGCGCCCCCGCGCGCCACGGCCACGCCCGTGGGCCCCGAACCCACGCCGGTGCCGACCGTGACGACGGTGCCCGGTGGGACGCGGCTGCACGTGTATCTGCCGATCGCCCGGTTGCGGGAATAGCGGCAGGGCGCGGCCGACGGCCCCCGTGGTGCGCGCCGCGCGCCTGTCTGAAGCGCACTGGGGAGACCGCCGTGCCGGCGGTCTCCCCAGCTTCCGGGCTGTGGGGGGATAAAATGGGCTAGCCGTCCTGCCCGTCGATCGATCCGTGGCTCGCCGCGAGCGGCAGGAACACACGCGCCGGGACGGCGGCCATGGGCGTCGGGGGCACCGCCGTCGCGGTCGGGGGCGGGGGCGATGTCGGGGTCGCCGTCGGCAGCAGCGTCGGTGCTTGCGTCGGGATCTCCGTCGGCGCCGCCGTGGGCGGGGCCACCGTCGCGATGTCGATGACGTCGGCCGGGGCGTCGATCTTGACGACGAACGCGTCCTGCTCGCCGGCATAGTACGGAGCGAAGCTCGGCAGCTCAACGGCAAGGCCCTGGCCGTCGGGGAACGTCGCCTCACCTGAGCCGGTGTCGCCGACCACGTAGACGTCGTCCTCGGCATCGACGGCAAGCCAGTATGCGCCGTCCTCGCCGTCGCCGCCGATGTAGCCGATGAAGTCGTAGTTGGCCGCGACGTCGGGGCGGGTCGGGTCGAGCGCCAGCCGCGCGACGAACGCGTCGGCGCCGGCTTCGAAGCTGTTGTGGGTGGCGTCGAGCCCGCCGGCCGTCGGGAACGTCGTCTCGTCGGACTCGGCGCGCCCGACGACGTACAGGTGGCCTGCCGAGTCCAGCGCCACGCCCAGCCCCTGGTCGTCGAGGGCGCCGCCGATATAGCCGGCATAGTCCAGGCGCGCGCCGTCGGGCGCGACCTTGGCGACGAAGGCGTCGACGCCGCCGTTGTGCGTCCGGTCGGGGCCGCCGAGGTCGCCGAAGCCGTCACCGTCGGGGAACGTCGCCTCCGACGAGTAGGCGTGCCCCGTGAGGTAGGCGTGACCGGCCCGGTCGACGGCCATCCCGAAGCCGAGCTCGTGGTCGTCGCCGCCGATGTAGCCGGCGTAGGCCAGCCCGCTGCCGTCGGGCTTGAGCTTGGCCACGAAGGCGTCGTACTCGCCGTTGTGCGTGCGGTCGGGGCCGACGAGATCGCCGAAGCCGTCGCCGTCGGGGAACGTCGCCTCGTCGGACGTGGTCATGCCGCTGATGTAGGCGCTGCCGGTCCGGTCTACGGCGACGTGGCCGCTGGTCAGGAAGCCGCCCTCGAGCACGCCGATGTCGTCGCCCGCGCCGCCGATGTAGCCGCTGAAGACGTAGTTCTCCTCGGCGATGCTGCTGCCGGGCACGGCCTTGAGCTTGGCCACGAACGCGTCGTAGCCGCCGTTGTGCGTCAGGTCAGGTCCGACGCGGACCGGGAAGCCCTGGTCGGGCCGCGACTGCGCGATGCCGGTGATGTAGGCCTGCCCCTGCGCGTCGACGGCGACGCCCTCCATGAAGTCGTTGGCGGTGCCGCCGACGAAGCCGGCGTACAGCAGGCCCGTGCCGGTGGCGTTGACCTTGGCGATGAAGCCGTCGACGGTGCGGATGCCGGGGCTGTATGTCAGGTCCGGCCCGACGAAGGCCGGGAACGACGCCTCGTCGGAGGCCGTGCCGCCGATCATGTAGGCGTTGCCCTTGGGGTCCACGGCCACGTCGAACGCGGCGTCGCCGCGGTCGCCGCCAAGCGCGGCGAGGTAGGCCACCTGGGTACCGTCGGGCGTGAGCTTGGCGATGAACGCGTCGGTGCCCGCGGCGCTCCCGCTTTGGCCCACGACGTACGCGCTGCCGGCCCGGTCGACCGTGATGCCCAGGCCGCGCTCCACGCCGCGGCTGCCGATGAAGCCGGCGTAGAGCAGGACGGCGGGGTCGACGACGAGCGTCCGCGTGCGGTCGTACGCACCGATCCGGAAGCCGTAGGTGCAGGTGAGCGTGCCGCCGTCGACCGGCGCGGGCCCACAACCGTCCGTGGCGTAGGCGGAGGCGACCTCGACGCGCGCGCCGCCGGCGTCCTGGTAGACGTACGGCGCGTCGTCGCGGAACGTGCCGACGGGCGTGTCGATCTCGAGCTCGCCCGCCGCGTTGACGCCGACCCGCGTGGCGCCGCGGTAGGCGAGCCGGATGCGCGCCGGGTCGGCGCCGGGATGGACGACGAAGGTGTACTTGAGCCGGTCGGCGGTGCCGGCGTAGACGAGGTCGATGCCCGGCCACACATCGCGGTAGCGCAGGCCGTGGTACATCCGCAGCCCTGTCTGCCACGTCTCGGGCGGGCCGTGGAAGCGGCTGAAGACGCCGGGCGCGGGGTCGATGCCCACCGGCCGCACGGCGGGATCGGCGCCGACGAGCTCGAGATCGAGGCGGTGCTCGGGCCGCCCCGCGCCGGCCTGGGCGACGTCGGACAGCGACTCGCCGGCGGGCCCGGCGGCCGGGGGCGCGAAGAGATCCGCGGGCCGCAGCCCGTTGGCGCCTTCGGTCGCCCCACCGCCGAGCGGCGCGGTCCGATCCGCGCCGGGGGCGGCGCCGGCCAGCGCGATCGTCAGGCCGCCCGGTTGGAACTCGATGCGGGTGTCGCGGCCGAGCACGGTGTAGTCCGGCCCGGTGCCCGGCGGGTTCTCGATGAAGTAGAGCGGGAGATGGCCGTATGCGGGCGCGGCGTAGGCGGGCGCGGCGCCCGCCGCCGGGAAGGGCGACGCCGCGCGCGGGCCGCCGCCGGCCGCGGCATCCGGCGCGGGGGACGGCTGCACGGAGGCGAGCGCGACGCCGAACAACAGGGCGCCGACGGAGCGGACGAGGTGGAGCTGCCGGGGCTGGCGCATGTCGATGCCTCCCGCTCTCACTTGCCGAGCCCGAAGGCGGCGCGCACGACGATCCGCCGCCAGCCGGCCCAGCGCCGCAGGCGCGCGAGGTCGAGCCCGAGCTCGGCCGCGGGGCGCGCCGCCCTGTCGGCCGCGTGGACCATGCGCCAGCAGTCCGCCTCGCGGCGCAGGTCGTCCAACCGGGCGCGCTGTACGCGCGCCTCCATCCATGTGTTCATGTCTGTGGTCCCCTCGTGGTGCGTGGTCTGATGCGTGTGGGTCGGGTTCAAGGCGCGTTCAAGCCGTTCGTTCAAGCCAGCCGTTCCGTTCGTTCAAGCGGTCGACGTGTCCGGGTGCGGTCGACGGGCACCAGTCTACGGGGCGGCGTTGGCAGGCGGGGGGATGCGGCGTGGGTAGCGCGTTGATATCTCGATGACAGCGGACGCGTGTGGCGGCGGGCTGGGGACGTCTTGAAGGGATGAGGGCAAGCGCCGAAGCGGGACGAAGGGGGGACGGATCGTCGCCGCTCGGCGTGAGGTGGCGCTCGGCGCGGGTTGGCGGTCGGCCCGATCGGGCCTCAGCCCAGGCCCATCCGCAGCCGCTCCGCCAGCGCCGCCGTGGCGGCATCCGGGTCCACGCCCAGCTCGTCGCGGAGGCGCTCGACGAGAGCCTGGTAGTGGCGGAGCGCGCGGTTGCGCTCGCCGCCGGCGGCGAGGGCGCGCATGACGCCGCGGTGGGCCGTTTCGAGGTAGGGGTCCCGGCCCAGGGCGCGGTGGAACGCGTCGCCGGCCGCGGCCGGATCGCCCGCGGCCAGCCGCAGCTCGCCCAGCCGCGTGGCGGCGTCGAGGAAGCGGCGCTCGAGGGCGGCGCGCCGCTCGACGGCCCAGTCGACGGTCAGATCCTCGAGGTACTCGCCGCGCCACAGTGCCAGCCCGGCCGCCAGGTGGTCGGCCGCCGCCGCGTCGCGGGCGGCCTCGGCGTCACGGTCGAGCGCGCCGGAGGCGCGCCCATCGCCGGCCCGCGCCAGGTGGGCCTCGAACGTCTCGACGTCGTAGGCATGGGCCCGCGCGCGGTCGAACCGGTAGCGGTCGCCCTCGAACACGATCCAGCCGGGGTCGCCGAGGGCGCGCCGGAGGTGCTTCAGCACGGTGCCGAGGCTGCTGCGCAGCTGACCGGCATCGGCGTCCGGCCAGAACGCGACGCCGATCTGCTCGCGGGTCCGGTCGGTGTGCTCGAGCAGGAAGAACAACAGCTCGCGCGCCTTGGCGTACGTCCACGCCGACGCCCCGATCGGCGTGCCGTCGCGGACGACGCGCGCGGGGCCGAGCGCCTCGATGCGCAGGGCGGGCGCGGGCAGCGCGATGGCGGGGGCGGGGCCCGCGATGGCGCGGGGGGACCCCACGGCGGCGGTCGCGGATCCCGTGGTCGCGGCGATGGCCGGGACGTCGTGCGGGACGGCGTCGCGCCTCGAGGCATCCACCGCCGCCGACACGTCCGCCAGTGGCGCGGCGGGCGCCGCCCCATAGTCCATCGCCAGCATGCACGCCGCGTCGTCCGACAGCGCTTGGCCAGCGGCGACGGCCGCGTCGTAGGCCGCGGCGCCGACGCGCGCCCTCAGTTCCGCCAGGTGCGCCTCGTACCCCGCGCGCGCGGCCGGCGGCATGGCGGCGCCCGTGGCCTCGAGCATCCGTTCGGCGGCCGTGAAGAGCCGCAGGCCCATCGGGATGTCGCCGGAGCGGACCGCGATGTCGGCCATCTTGCCGATGCTCATCGCCGTGCCCCACGGGTCGGTCAGGCCGAGGAGCAGCCGCAGGCTCTCGGCGGCCGCAGCCCGCGCCACGCCGAACGCGCCGTCGAGCAGCGCGATCGACGCCGCCATCTGCAGCCCGTAGGCGTAGTTGTGGGGGTCGCCGATGGCCTGCCAGATGGCCTGGCTGCGCTCGAGGTGGTCGCGCGCGGCCGCCAGGTCGCCGGTGTTGATGGCCAGGTTGGACATCGTGTGCAGGCAGTGGGCGGCGGCGCGCCGGTCGCCGATGGCCTCCGACAGCGCGAGGCTCTCGGCGTAGCACGCCTGCGCCTCGGCGTCGGCGCCCGCGTGCATGGCCACGAGCCCGAGGTTGCGCAGCGCGCGTGCCGCGCCCTGGCGGTCGCCGAGGTCGCGGCACAGCGCCAGGCTCTCGTCGAAGAAGCGCCGGGCCCGCCCGTGATCGCCCTGGATGAGGCTGTCGCCGCCGAGGCTGTTGAGGACGTCGGCCATGGCCCAGCGGTCGCCGTGCTCACGGAGGAGGGCCAAGCTCTGCTCGCGCAGCGCCTGAGCGGCCGCGAAGTCGGCCTGCGCCGATGCCAGCGTGCCGAGATCGTTGAGCAGGCGGGCCGTTCCGGCCGCGTCGCCCAGCCGGCGGCGGAGCGCGAGGCCCTCGTCGTAGCACGCGCGGGCGCGGCCGTGGTCGGCCTGGAGCAGCGCGAAGTCGCCGGCTTGATGGAGGAGGTCGGCGCGCGACGCGCCGGGCTCGGGCACGGCGGCCAGTGCGGCCTCGGTCCAGGCACGGCCTTCGGTGATGTGGCTGCGGGTGCGCCAGAAGTGCCCGAGCGCCGCCGCGAGCGCGGCCCCGTCGGCGGCATGGGCGGGGTCCGCCAGCGCCCAGCGCAGCGCCTGGCGCAGGTTGTCGTGCTCGGCGGCGAGGCGGTCCAGCCACTCGCTCTGGCGCTCGCCGCGCAGCTCGGGCGCGGCGGCCTCGGCGAGATCGCGGCACCACGCGACCAGGCGGGCCTGGACGGCCGGCCCTTCGCCGGCGGCGGCGAGCCGTGCGGCGGCGTATTGCCGCAGCGTCTCGAGAAGGCGGTAGCGCCGTCCGCCATCGGCCGACCCGCCCGGCTCGGCCACCACGAGCGAGCGGTCGACGAGGTCGCCGAGGTGGTCGACGACGGCGGGGCGCGCGATGGCGGTGGCGGACGAGGCATCTCCGAGCTCCGCGTCGGGGACGACCACCTCGGCGGCGGCGAGCGTGAAGCCGCCGGCGAATGCGGCGAGGCGCCGGAAGACGACGCGCTCGGCGTCCCCGAGCAGGGCGTGGCTCCAGTCGACGACGGCCTCGAGCGTCTGGTGACGGGGGGCGGCCACGCGGCCGCCGCGGGTGAGCAGTTGGAAGGCGTCGTCGAGGCGTGCCGCGATCTGGGCCACGCCGAGGGCGCGCACGCGCGCCGCGGCCAGCTCGATGGCCAGCGGCATGCCGTCGAGGCGGCGGCAGATCTCGGCGATGGCGCGCGCGTTGCCGGCATCGACGCGGAAGGCGGGGTCGGCGGCGTGGGCCCGCTCGGCGAAAAGCTGGGCGGCGCCGAAGCGGACCAAGGCCTCGGGCTCCGCGGCGTCGGCGTCGGCCGGCAGGTCCAGGAGCGGCACGGGCCAGCTGGCCTCGCCGGGAACGCCGAGCGGCACCTGGCTGGTGGCCATGATCCGGACGGCGGGGCAGGCGCGCAGGATCGACGCGGCGATGGCGGCGCAATCATCGATCAGGTGCTCGCAGTTGTCGAGCACGAGAAGCACCGCGCACGCGCCAAGCCCGGCCAGGAGCCCGTCGACGACGGCGCGGTCGGCGGTCTCGCGCACGCCGACGGCGTCGGCGATGGCCTGGGGCACGAGGTCGGGATCGGCGAGGCCGGCCAGCTCGACGAGCCACACACCGCCGTCGTACGGCGACGCGCCGCGCGCCAGGTCTTCGGCGACCGCCAGCGCCAGCCGGGTCTTGCCGCTGCCGCCGGCGCCGGTGAGCGTGACCAGGCGGGCGTCCGCCAGCCGGCGGGTGAGCGCCGCGACGTCGCGGTCGCGGCCGATCAGGGGGGTGAGCTGGGCCGGGAGGTTGTTCCGTGCGGGCATGGGGCACCACGACGCTTCGGACCCCGGGCAGGGCTGGCTCGGTATGGGGCGGAGTATGCGCCGCTTTCGCGGCGGGGGCAACCGGGGGCTTGAGCGAAGCGGAGGTGGCGGCGACACGCCACTGCGGCGTCACGGGGCCCTAAAAACCTGTCCGATTTCGATTGCGCTCGACCCGCCGACCCGCATATACTGCACCAACCGGGTCGTGGCGATCAGCCTGCCGCGCCTCGCGACGGCGACGCCGTTGTCCGACAGAGCCTCGGCCAGCACGCACAAGGAGTGATTGGAGCACCATGGCGGACTTCATCGCGGGGATCGATGTATCTCATCACCAGAAGCCGATCGACTGGCAGCGCGTGGCCACCGCAGGCTACCGCTATGCGTTCGTCCGGGCCAGCTACGGCAGCAAGCTGAAAGACCGGCGGTTCAGCGAGCATTGGTCCGGTGCCACGGCGGCAGGCCTGCTCGTCTCGGCCTACCATTTCATGCGCACCTCGAATCCCGTCGCCGAGCAGGTCGACTTCTTCCTCGACGTCCTCGGCGACCGCAAACCGGACTTGCCGCTCGCCCTGGATGTGGAGGCCGATCCGTTCCCGGCCGAAGACGCGCCGCTGTCACGCGCGGCGTGGACCCAGTGGACGGTGGAATGCCTCGACCGGATCGAGGCGGCCGGGCACCGCAGGCCGATCCTCTACACGGCAGGCGCCTTCTGGAACGCAAACCTGGAGCGATCGGAGCGGTGGTCCGGTCACGATCTCTGGGTGGCGCACTACACCGCGGCCGCCCAGCCAAGGCTGCCCCTGGATTGGCGATCCTGGCGGTTCTGGCAGTTCACGAGCCAGGGCCAAGTGCCGGGCGTGGACGGGAACACCGACGTCAATAGGCTCCCGGGCACCGAAGCCGACCTGCTGGCCTACGCCGGTCGCGCCGCCGGCCCGGCGCCCGTCACACCCTTGCTGCAGGCGAGAGTGGACGCCCCGGTGAACGTGCGCTCGGGGCCGAGCATCAAGTTCGACCGGGTAGGGATGCTCACGGCGGCCGACGTGGGCCGGCTGCTGCCTGTCCACGACATCGGCGGCAGCGATGCGTGGATTCGCATCGCCGCCAACCGCTGGGTGGCCTGCTCCGCCCCCGGCGGGCCGCTCTGCCGCGTCGAGGTCGCGCCCGACGGGCGTGTGCAGGCCCACGTGCTCGGCACCGGCCTTGGCCTTCGCGGGGGGCCGGGTCCGGACTTCTCTTCGGTCGGCGAGCTCAAGCGCGGCGACCTGGTCGAAGTCCAGGTCATTGGCGGCAGCGACGCCTGGGTGCGCTGGGGGCCCGGGCAGTGGACCGCGTTGCAGGCCGGCGGTCGGGTGTTCCTGTCCGTCGACGACGGCAGTGGAACCCGCGGGGCCGCGCACCTGGCGGTGGTGCACGGCGGGTCACGCCGCCAGCGGCCGCGGTCGGATGATGGGTGACGCCACTCGCGGCGCGGGACCGGCGATCCGCGGCCCCGATCGTGTTCCGGTCGTCGCGCTCCAAGCGGCGCTCAGCCGGTCGGAGTGCCGCTGATCGGCGCGACCGCGACTGCACCACGGATGCCCTCCGCCCCCCGTCACCCTTTCTCGATCCGATACCCCATCGCCAGGATCGCCTTGATGGTCGCGGTGACCGTGGCGCGGTCATATGCCTTTTCGGATTCTGGCAGCGCCGCGTATGGCACCAGCGTCGGGTTCTCGCAGCGCGCGTCGTCGCGGCGTGGCCCGTGGCGCCAGCCTTCGGCGATGCGCCCGGCGGCATAGACCTCGTGGACGTGCTCGGCCAGGCGCTCGACCAGGTCCTCCAGCTCGGGCGGCATGACCACGGCCGACGTGTCGAGGGGGCGGGGCCGGTACGGCGTGTCGTCGGGTTCGTCCACGGTGAGATCTCCTCTCGGGGCGTCGATGGTCTCGGGTGGCAGCGTCACGCGCCGTCGAGGTCGCCGGCGATCTCGCGCAACACCGCGGCGTTCTCCGCCTGCCCACGCCATGCCAGCATCGCCGCCAGCCAGCGCAGGTAGCCAAGCGTGCTGTCGCGCTCGCGTCGGGTCGCGCCCAGGGAAAAGGCGTCCGC
The DNA here is from genome assembly GCA_964415605.1 of uncultured Anaerolineales bacterium. Classification (GTDB taxonomy): domain Bacteria; phylum Chloroflexota; class Anaerolineae; order Epilineales; family Epilineaceae; genus UCB3. The sequence continues at coordinate 15,659 of CAYQBA010000069.1, forward strand.
ATAGCCGCGGACGATCGCGTCCTTCCGCTGCGCGAGCTTGCCCTCGGCGAGCGCGAGGCTCTTGTCGGCATCGGGCAGAGAGACGCGGTGCCAGTACGTCAGTTGTTCGTCACACAGGGCCTCGGCCCGGCTGCGACAGCTCCGGACGACCTGCAGGCGCGGGGGGGTCGAACGGTCCCTGAGGAGGATCTCCAGGTCGATCCATGCCAGGCCATGATAGGGGTCGATGTGCTGCGCCTCGGCGCCGAGGCGGTAGGCCTCGCGGTATGCGTCCGCCGCCTTGCGCAGCGCTCTCTCGCGCGCGGCGGGATCGCCGACCGCGTCGATCACCGCGGCGAGCCGGCGCTGGATGGCGCCGGCGATCGCCAGGCGCTCAGGCGTGCGGTGGATGGCCAGGGCCGTCGCGATGTGCCTGGCCGCGCTCTGGAGGAGGGCACGGCTCTCACCGCGATCCCCGCTTGTCGTGCCTCGATCGGGCTCGCCGGCGCCATCGCCGAGCCCGCCGAGCCGCTCGCCCTGGCGCGCCTCGAGGTTGGCCAGCTGCTCCAAGGCCCGAATCGGGACATCCTCGTCGGCGCTCGAGGCTCCCAGCGCCCGCTCGTACTCGGCGATGGCCGCTTCGAACGCGCCGAGGTCGGACAGGGTGTTGGCCAGTCGATACTGGAAGCGCCCTTGCTGACGCCACCCAGCCTGCTCCGCCAGCTCCGTGATGGCGTTCACCCGATCCAGGCTGCGCCGGCGGGCCGCCTCGTCCATGCCGCCGCTCCCGCGGGCGATCTCATCGAGGTCTCGGATGGCCTCGTGCACGGCCACGGCCCGCGGCGGCTCGCGCGTCGGCGCGGCGGCGCCGGTGCGCAATCGGAACCCCGGATCGCCGTAGCACTGGTAGGCGCCCCAGGTGTTCGTCCGCCCATGCTCCGGGTGATCGAAGACATGCCTGCGCGCGCGGAACACCGCGTCGCCGAACGACCGTCCACCGTCGTCGAGCAGATGACGGTAGAGCTCCACCGCGAAGGCGACGGCAGCGGCGTCGTTCACCGCCCAGCCGGCCGCCACCACCGCGTTCACGCCCTGGCGGATCAGCGCCTCTGACACGTTGGAGGCCAGCCGATGCCACGGCAGGCGAGCCGGTCGGGCGCCACCCGCGTCGTCGTCCGGCGAGTCGTCCTCGGCGCCCCCGCCGCCCTCGCCATCCGCCAGCCGGCCGGAGTGGCAGCAGTTCAGGAAGACCAGCTCCGGCGCCGTGCGCATCTGGGCGACCTCGCCGGACGTGAGGTACATGTCGCGGCCGATGACGACCCCGGTCCGATCCGGACGGCCCGGCTCGAACCCGCCGTGCGCCGCGATGTGCAGGATCCGGTAGTCGCGCGCATACAGCGCGTTGACGATGGCGATCGCGGTGGCCTGCTCGCCGATCAGCTCGGTGACGGCATAGCCAAACGATCGCAGCCGCTCCGCCACGGCGGCCGCTTCCCGGGCCGCGCCCGGCAGCGGGGCGAACGGGGACCCGTCGCCGAGATGCGGATCGCCGATCACCAGGGCATGGTGCCCGGCCGGCGGATGGAGCCGGGGCCGGAAGCTCGCCGTGGTGAGCTGGCGCAGGATGCCCATGCGGGTGGCGAGCGGCGCCGGTCGGCCCTCGCGCCCCCGCTCGGCCAGCATCTCCCAGGGGTACTGCGCCGCCGCCGAATCGAGGATGAGCTGCAGGCCGGCCAGCTCGTAGGCGCGTTCCTTGAGCGCGTTCGGCAGGATCATCTCGTAGAGCGTCGCCGGCACGTCGAGGTCGTCGGCGCGATCGATGGTCTGCGCGATGAGCTGGTCGACGAGCCGGCGCTGCGCGGGCTGGAGGGTCATGTCCGCTCCGGCGCGATCGGTCAGCAGCAGGAACTCGAGCCGCGCGATGCCGCCGGCCGCATCCGCTTCGGCGCCGTCGCCATCGGCCCGCTCCCGCACCTCGAGGCGGCGCCACCAGTTGTCGGCGTAGATGTTGACCGGGCGGCGGAGCAGCCCGCCGCTGAGCAGCCTGAGATACGGGGCCGGTTCGACGTGCTCCCACGGCTCGAGCCGGACGCGCAGGTGCTGGTGGATGTCGCGGACGGCGGCCGCGGCGACCGTGGCGATGTCCTCGTACAGCTCGACGAACTGGACCGCGTCGATGCGCACGCGATCCCACAGGCCGCGCTGGCGCAGGATGCGGTTGGCCAGGATGGCGCCGGCGACGATGGCGGCGACGGAGTTCTGGACGGTAAAGGTCAGCGTGTTGCTGCCGACCAGGAGCGCGCTCAGACCGGCGGATCGCCAGCCGGGCGGATCGCTGGCCGCTGGAGCCCGCTCGGCGACGGCCAGCGCGTACCGCAGGGCCGCCCCCGCGACGCCGTCGGTGAGCACGCCCGGCGCAATGGGACCCACCGGCCCCAGCCCGACCACCAGGCAGCCCGGCGGGGTCGATCCGGGCACGACGATGACCTCGGCGGTGCCGGCGGCGCCGGGGTAGAGCCCCATGGCATGCCGCCGGGTGAGCGCTCCGCCGAGCCACCGGTCGACCACCGCCTCGGCGCCGGTGATCGCGTCGCCGGCGTAATGCCCGACGATCACGGGGTGGGCAGCGTGCTCGAGGCTGCCGTGCGCCGCCGACAGGCGCAGCGGGAGCGGTTCAGGGTCCGGCGACCCTGGCGACGCATCGGCGGCGGCCCCGGCGAGCGAATCGGGTGATGCGGGGAACGGGTGCGCCGGGCCCGCGGGCGCGGCGAATCCGCGGTCCGCCCCGCTTCGAGCGCGCTCGGCAGCGCTGGCCACCGCCTCAGCCACCCAGCCGGTCGTCGCGCATCGGCAAGCTGCCGTGCTCCGCCTGCCTCCGCCAGCCTTCGTTCTGCTCGCCGAGGATGGCCTCGACCCGCTCGACCAGATGGCCGAAGGCTTCGTCGCCGTCGTACGGCGCGGCGCTCGTCAGGAACCGGTACTTCTCGTGGGTCAGGCGCTCGGCGGTGAGGCGATACTCGATCCAGGTCTCCTGAAACCGATGCAGGGTGATCCAGCCGGAGAGCGCCGCGATGGCCACGCCGACCGCACCGATGAGCAGGCCAAGCGACGGCGACCGCCCCTGGCCCTGGTAGCCGGCGAGGAACGGCAGGAGCGCGCTCAGCACGATCACGGCGCCTTGGAGTCGACCGAACCAGGCCTTGTTCCAACGGCTCCTGGCATCGTGCCAGTCGATCTGATCCTGCACGCGCGCGGCCAGGTAATCCTCGACGGACATCTGCGTGGGCATGGGCCGGTCCTGTGACGCGTGGGGCACATGCGTGCCCGATCGGCGGGATGGCGCGAGGGCCGTAGGCTACCGCGTGGTCTTGGGGTTGTCAACGTTGGGGCGGTGGCGCGCCAGACCAGCGCCGATGATCTCGACGGCGCGTCCGACCCCGTCCTCTCCGCGGATGCTGGCGCCAACGCTCGCGGCCCGCGCGGCCATGCCGGGATCGGTGGCGGCGACGGTGATCGCCGCGGCCAGGCCCTCGACCGTCAGCTTCTTCTGCGGGATCGGTGGCGGCCCGAACCCCGAGGCGTGGACGATCCGGCCCCAGAAGGGCTGGTCCGCGATGAAGGGGCAGATGACGGTCGGCCGCCCGGCGCGCAGGCCCGCCGCGGTGGTGCCGGCGCCGCCGTGATGCACGACGGCGGCCACCCGCCCGAAGAGCCAGTCGTGGGGCGCGGACTCGATGACGAACACCGACTCCGGCACATCCGCCGCCCGCAGGCCGCCCCACCCGCTCGCGATCAGCCCGCGCCGGCCGGCCCGCTCGAGCGCACCGAGCGCGATCGCGGTGCGGCGCGCGGCCTCGCTCCCGCCCATGCTGCCGAAGCCGATGTAGACCGGCGGCGGGCCGGCCTCGATAAAGCGCAGCAGCTCGGGCGGGGGCCGCCACGCTTCGTCGCGCGCCAGGAACCAGTAGCCCGTCACGTGGGCATGCGGCGGGAAGTCCGCGGGGACGGGCAGCACGCTGGGGCTGTAGGCGTACAGGATCGGCACGGGCCGCCCGTCCGAGGTCGTGGCCAGGCTGGCGAACCGCGGGCGCTTCGGCAGCCCGAGGCACTGCGCGCGGAAGGCGTTGATGTCGCCGGCGTACATCGCGGTTGCCCAGGCCATCGGCTTGTAGCTCAACCGGTTGAACCACGCGCCGAGCCTCGGCGCGTCGAAGAGCGGGTGGGGGAAGGCCGCGGTCGGCGTGTAGAACGGCAGCGCCAGAGAGAGGAAGGCCGGGATGCCGAGTCGCTCGGCGATGTGAGGGGCCCCCAGCGCCTTGGGGTGAAAGACCATCAAGTCCGGCCGGAAGGCCTGCGCCGCCTGCCACTCCTCCGCCATCGAACGCCGCATGATCGGCCGCGCCGCGCGCACCAGCGCGAGCACGTTGCCCCGGCCCTCGAGCGCGGCCTGGCCGGCTTGCGCCTGCATGAAGTCGAGGATGCCGTTGTTCAGGTAGGCGTAGTCGATCCCATGGGCCTCGATGAAGGGGCGGAAGCCTTCGGCCGTGCAGATCGCCACGTGGTGCCCGGCCGCCCGCAGTCCCTGGCCCAGGGCGACAAAAGGCTGGACGTCACCGTGGGTGCCAAGGGTGTGGATCAGGATCTTCATGTGGGTTGCTCGCGGTCTGGCGCCAGGCGGGACCTCGGCCGGGGCGACGAGGGGCGCTGAGGATAGGGCGGCGCAGGGCGGCGGTCAAAGGACGTGCGCCGGGCTGGGCCAGGGTCGTCGCGGGCGGGTTGAGGGTGGGCGGAGGGGTGGGGCGATTGACAATTCCCCTAAGTCGGCCTAAACTCGGCGAGTAAGCTCTCCCAATTAGGCGGAATCAGGTGACCAAGTATCCGCGCGTCATCCAGTCGGCCGTGGAAGCCGCGTTGTTCAAAGGCAAGGCGGTGGTGATCTACGGGGCGCGTCAGGTCGGCAAGACGACCCTGGTGCGCGACATCCTGGCTCGCCACCCATCAGGCACATTGTACCTCAACTGCGACGAGCCGGACATCCGCGCCGGCTTGACCGATCGCACGTCCACCGAGCTGCGCGCGCTCGTCGGCCGGAGCAAGCTGGTGGCGATCGACGAGGCGCAGCGCGTGCGCAACATCGGCCTCACGCTGAAGCTGCTGGTGGACAACGCTCCCGACGTGCAGGTGATCGCCACGGGTTCGTCGTCCTTCGAGCTCTCCAACACCATCGCCGAGCCGCTGACGGGGCGCAAGGTGGAGTTCCAGTTGTTCCCGCTGTCGGTCGAGGAGCTGGCGAGCCAGGAATCCGCCTTGGAGTCGAAGCGGCTGCTGGAACAGCGCCTCCGCTTCGGGACCTATCCGGGCGTCCTGACCTCCGAAGATCCGGCATCCACGATCCTGGAGATCGCCAGCAGCTACCTCTATCGGGACGTGCTGGAGTACCAGACGGTCAGGAACCCCGACCAGTTGCGCCGCCTGCTGCAGGCCCTGGCCCTGCAAGTCGGTGGCGAGGTCTCGTACAACGAGCTCGCGCAGCTCATCGGGATCGACAAGGCCACGGTCAACCGCTACGTGGCGCTGTTGGAGCAGGCGTACATCATCTTCCACCTGCCGCCGTTCAGCCGCAACCTGCGCAAGGAGCTGGCGAAACTGCGCAAGATCTACTTCTACGACCTCGGCGTGCGCAACGCCGTGATCAACAACTTCAACCCTCTGGAGCTGCGCGCCGATGCCGGCGCCCTGTGGGAGAACTTCTTCATCAGCGAGCGGATCAAGCACAATCGCAACCGGCGCCGCCACGTCAACACCTACTTCTGGCGCACTTACGACGGCGCCGAGATCGACTACCTCGAGGAGGCGGAAGGCCAGCTGGTCGGGTTCGAGTGCAAGTGGATGGCCAAGGGCTGGCGCGTGCCGGGCGCCTTCACCGCCGCCTATCCTGGCGCGGTCGCGCACATGGTGAACCGCGAGAACTATCTGGACCACCTGGCTTCGTAGATCGGGCAACGGTCAGAGCTTCGGGCGCCCTTCGAGCGGTGGGCATCCTGCCCGCCGAGCCGCCGTGCGGGCCGGATGTCCCCGGGCCCGGGATGGCCGGCGCTCCCGGTCCACAGGCGACGGCGCCGGCTACGGCGCCACGACGAGCGCGTACACCGCCAGCCCGTCGCGCGCGGCGTACAGCCGCCGCCCGTCCGGCGCGAGGTCCCAGCCGAGGCGCGGCTCGGCGTACGGCGGCGCCAGGAAGTCGGGAGGCCGGTTCCACGCCGTCGCGCCCTCGACGCGCGGGAGGGCGCGGTCGCGGGCATCGACGAGGAACAGCAGCGGGTCGTCGATGCCCGCCACGCCCTCCGCGCGCCGCTGCCAGCCGCTGCCGGCCACCCGGCCGCCCGCCGCCCGCAACCGGTCCACGCGGTCGCCCGGCAGATCGACGCTGGCAACGAGGCGCGGCGTCTCGGGCTGCGTGACGTCGATGGCGTGCAGGGCCGCGGCGCCGCGCGGGCCGGGATCCAGGCCGGGCCGGCCGCCGGTGGCCACCCACGCGGTGGCGGCATTCGCCGCGTCGACCGCGACGGCGCTGGCAGGGCCCGGCAGGGGCAGGCGGCCGAGCACCTGGTCGCCGGCGCCGAGGACCACGAGGCCGTCGCTGCCCGCGGCCAGGTAGCGCAGGTCGCCCGCGACGGCGACCGCGACGTCTTGCACGCTGTCGTCGATGCCCGGCAGCGTCAGCGGCGCCGTGCCGGACGCGCCGTAGCGCCACATCCGCCCCGCGCCGGGCACCCACAGGAGGTCGCCGGCCGCGCGCAGGCCGAAGCGCATGTCCAGCACCTCCTCGGCCGGCAGCGGCTGGAAGAGGAGGTCCGCGCCGAGGCGGACGCGCTGCAGGCGTCCGATGACCGCCAGCCCCCGCTCGCGCCACAGGACGAGGTCGGCGGGGACGGCGCCGGGCGCGGCGGGGGGCAGATCGCGGGTGATCAGCATGCCGGCCGCGGGCAGGCCGACGCGGCCCAGCGGCCGACCGGGCCACGGCGCTGCGGCCTCGAAGGCCCACGCGCGGAGCTGGCTGTCGG
>CAYQBA010000070.1:0-20739 GCA_964415605.1 uncultured Anaerolineales bacterium
GCCGCGCGCGGCGGTCGCCCCGGCCCGCGCCGTGATCCTCAAGCCGTGCTGCCTCGGCGACGTCCTCATGGCCACGGCGCTGGCGAGGGCGATCAAGGCCGCCTGGCCGGCGACCGAACTCGACTTCGCGGTCGGCGATCACAGCCGACCGGCGCTGGCCGGCAACCCGGACATCCGGGCGCTGGTCGACGCCTCGGGGTGCCTGCGCGGCGAGCGCCCGGCCATCGCCGCGCCGCGCCTGGCGTGGCGCCTGCGTCGCCGCCGCTACGGGATGGCCTTCGTCCCCGACCGCTCGCCCATCACCGCCGTCGTTGCGCGCCTGGCCGGCATCCCGGTGCGCGTCGGCCTCGACAGCGGTGGCCGGGGCCGCTGGCACACCATCCGGGTGCCGGTCCCGCCGGGACGGCACGAGATCGAGCTCTACCTCGACCTGGCGCGCGCGGTGGGTCTCCCGGTCCCGGACCAGCCGCGGCCGGTGTTCGTGCCCGCGGCGGCCGACCGGGCCCGCGCCGGCGCGCTGCTCGGGAACGACGCCGGCGGGCGGACCGGCCCGCGGGTCGCCATCCATCCCGGCGGTGGCGTCAACCCCGGCATGGCCATGCTCGGCAAGCGCTGGCCGGCGGAGCGCTTCGCCGCAGTCGCCGACGGGCTCGCGGCGGCGGGCGCCAGGATCGTCCTCCTGGGCGGCCCCGGCGACCAAGCCGCCGTCGCCGCCGTGCTGGCGGCGGCGGCGCCGGCGACGCGCGACCGGCTGATCGACGGCGCGGGGCGGCTCAGCCTGGGTGAGGTCGGCGCCGTCATCGAGCGGTGCGACCTTTACCTCGGCAACGACACCGGCGTCACCCACCTCGCCGCGGCAGTGGGGACGCCGGTGGTGGCGGTCTTCGGGCCGACGCGGCCGGACCGCTATGGCCCGCTCCCCGGCGCCGGGATCGCGGTGGCGCCGGTGGATGGCCCGGCGCCCACCGACGACCTCGCGGCGGCGGCGGCCTCGGACGCCATCCTCGGCGTGCCGGTCGACGCGGTGGCGGCGGCGTGCCGGCGGCTCGTGCTCCCGTGATGGGGGCATGGCGACCCACCGGCAGCGGGCAGGCGGCGTTCGCGCCGCGGCGACAGGGGGATCCCGATGCACCACGACCGGCTGATCATCCACGGGCCATCCGGCCCACTGCAAGGCACGGCGCCCCTGGTCGGCGACAAGTCGATCTCGCACCGGGCCCTCATCCTGAGCGCGCTCGCCGACGGGCCGGCGACGTTGCGCAACCTGTCGCCGTGCCGCGACGTCCGCCGCACCCTGGATGCGCTGGCCGTGCTCGGGGTCGAGATTCGGCGGGGCGGCGCCGATCCGGCGGCGGTCGTCGTGCGCGGCCGCGGCGTCGGCGGGCTCGGGGGCGGCGCGGTCACCCTCGCCTGCGGCGACTCGGGCACGACCCTGCGGCTGCTGGCGGGGCTCCTGACCGGCCAGGCGCGCGCCTTCACGCTGGACGGCGATCCGGGCCTGCGCCGGCGCCCGATGACCCGCGTCATCGCCCCGCTGCGCGCGATGGGCGCGCAGATCGAGGTGGAGGATGGCCGGCCGCCGATCCGCGGCCGCGGCCATCGCCCCCTCCGGGCCGTGGATGCCGGCCTGACGCAGGCGAGCGCCCAGGTCGGGAGCGCCGTGCTGCTGGCGGCGCTCAACGCCGACGGCGAGACGCGGGTCCACTACCCCGCGCCGGTGCGCGACCACACCGAGCGGATGCTGGCCGCGATGGGCGCGCCGATCGCGTGGGACGGCGTGACGTCGCGCTTGCGCGGACCGGCGGCCCGTCTCCGGCCGCTCGACGACGGCTCCGGCGCCTACCGGATCCCGGACGACGTCTCGGCGGCCGCGTTCCTGCTGTGCGCGGCCGCGCTGGTGCCGGGGTCGGCCGTGCGCCTCCCGGGCGTCGGCGTCAACCCGGGCCGGACGGGCCTCCTCGACATCCTGGGCGCGATGGGGGCTCCGGTGGACGTGATCGAGCGGTCGGAGCGCGCCGGCGAGCCGATCGCGACCCTCACGGCAGGCGCAGCGCCGCTCCGCGGCATCACCGTCGACGGCCCGCTCGTGCCGCGGGCCATCGACGAGCTGCCGCTGGTGGCCGTTCTCGGCACCCAGGCCCACGGCCGGACCGTGGTGGCCGGCGCGGCCGAGCTGCGCGTCAAGGAGTGCGATCGGATCGCGGCCATCGTCGACGGCCTCGGGCGCCTCGGCGCGCGCATCGCGGCGCGGCCGGACGGGTTCGTCGTCGACGGCCCCACGCCGCTGCGCGGCGCGCCGGTCGAAGGCCACGCCGACCACCGCATCGTCATGGCCCTGGCGGTCGCGGGGCTGGTCGCCCGGGGCACGACGGCCGTGTCGGACGCCGGCCGCACGGCGGACTCCTACCCCGGGTTCGCGGCGGCGCTCGCGGCGCTGGGCGCCGCGGTCAACGTCGAAGGCCCCGAGGCGGGATCCGCGGCCTGAACGACACCGGGGGCGGCGCGGTGCGCCGCCCCCGGGCGATGTTCGGTGGCCGACCGGCTCAGTCGCGCGCCGTCGCGGGATTGGGCAGCGCGAGGCCACCCGGAGCGGCCGGGACGGCGAGCGGGCCAAGCCGCGTCGCGCCGTCGACGACGGCCGGCGGCTGGACGGCCCGCTGCACCGGCGGCAGCGGCATGGTCACCCGCGGGCGGCCAGACAGCGTGGCGCCCGACCGCGCGGGGTCGTTCTCGAACAGGAACGGGCGCGGCAGCGGCGGCGGGCCGGGCGGGGACGGCGGATTGGGCACCGTGCTGCTGGTCCGGTTGTAGACCTCGAGCTCGCGCAGGCCGACCTCGGCCGCGGCGGCGCCGGTGATGTACACCAGGAAGTACCGCGTGCGGATCGTCCAGAACGTCAGCGTCTCGTCGCCGCCGGTGCCGGCCGCCTGGTTGTAGATCGCCACCCACCGGGCCGGCACGTACCGCTCGTCCCAGGCGTAGGCCGTGTAGCGCGTCGCATGCGCGCCGGCGGACCAGCGCAGCACGGCGCGGTCGATCTCGGTCGCCGTGCCGAGGTCGGCGTAGATCCACGTCGGCACGCCGCCCTGCGAGCGCCACTCGGTGTTGACGTCGCCATCGGTGGCCTTGCCGGACTCGTTGCCGGCCGCCTGGTTGTACGCCGTCGCCGGCTTCCCGGCCGCGACGTTGGTGGCGGTGGACGGCGTCGTGCCCGTGCCGAACAGCTCCCACTCCAAGAGCTCGTAGTGCTGCCCGCGCAGGTACGGGTTCTGCAGGTAGAGCATGAACTGCTGGCCCTCGACGGTGCCGCGCGTGTACCACATGTCCTCGCCGCCGTCGCCGTAGCTCGTGGCGCCGAGGTAGCACCACCCGCGGCAGCGCTCGGCCCAGACGTACACGCCGTACGTGCGGGCATGCCGCTGATTGCCCCACAGCACCCGCATGCTCTCAATGTGCTGCGGCGCGCCGAGGTCGACGTAGATCCACTGGACGTTTTGCGCGGTGGCCCAGGGATCGAAGCCGGCGTTGGACGCCCAGAAGGTGGCCGTGTTGCCGTCGACGGCGTTCTCCGGCGGGTAGCCGGCCTGCGCCGACGAGGCCTTGACGGCCTTGCCGAGCGCCAGGTTCACCGCGGCGCCCGGGAGCGGGGTCGGCCCGGCCGTCGGGACGGGCGTGGCCGTGGCGCCGGGCGGGCCGGGCGGCGTGGGCTGTCCGCCGCCGCCGCACGGGTTCTGGCCAGGCGTGACGTTGACGACCTGGAGGTAGGGATCGCCGGTCGTGCAGTTCTGCTGGGCGCCGTTGACGCTGACCCACTTGTTGTAGTACGGCGTGAAGAAGCCGGCGCCGCCCGGCCCCTTGAGCTGGTGGGTCACGGTGCCGCTGCAGTCCATCAGCACGGCGTCCGGGAAGCACGTGCCGCTGCCGGTGGTGACGATGCCGCTGACGGTGACGCCTTGCCGCAGCGGAGCCGGCAAGGGCGCGGCGCGCGCCGGCTGCGGGCCGGCGAGCGTGCCGAGGCTGACCCCGGCGAGCGCGACCACGAGCGCGGTGAGCGCGCCGGCGGCCATCCATCTTCGCGATCGCATGTGTTGGACTCTCCTCTCTACACGAGACAAAACCAGGGACGGACGATGATCGGGGTGCAGGGGCGGGCCGCCAGGGAGCGGCCGAGCTCGGTTCGATGGATACGTCCGTTTGAATTAACGCCCGGCGCCGGCCCGGCGTTACGGGTTCACCCGAGCGGCGGCGCGAGGCCGGGCCGGTCGTGCGGCAGGTTGCCCCGGCGGGCGCGCAGGTAGACGTACGGCGTCTCGAACAAGAAGTTGGACACGCGCGACAGGTACACGTCGGCGTGGCGCTCGACCTGATGCGCCAGGTAGCTCTTGTCGTTGCCGGCCCGCATCACGAGGCCCCAGCGCGGGTTGTTGAGCCCGCCGGCGGCGATGGCCAGCGGCGCGATCCGCTCGTCGAGCGCGACCAGCCGGGCGCGCAGCGCCGCCATCTCCGCCTGCAGCGCGTCGGGGGGCGTGCTGCTCGACGGGCCGTAGGGCGGGGAGGCCTGCTGGCGCGCCAGGTCGAGCCGGAGCTGGGAGTACGCGAACTCGAGCTGGATCTTGGCCTCCATCAGCGCCGACAGCTCGGCCTGGCGCGGCGCGAAGGCGACCTCGGCGGCGAGGTCGGCCTCGAGCTCGCGGAGGACGAGGGCCGTGCGCCAGCGCTGTATGCCCTTGGGCGCGTGCACGTCGCCAAACATGTGGTCGCCGACGTACAGGATATCGCCCCCGGACACGCCGAGGGCGGCCTCGATGAGGCTGGCGTTGCCGCCGAGGAACACGCGGTGCCGGCCAACGTCGGGGCCGACGGGCCGCAGGAGCCCGCTGTCATCGACGACCTCGAACAGCGGCATGCGCTCGTGGAAAAAGGCGGGCTTGCGGGCGGCGACGATCGTGACGTCGAACACGTCGCGCCAGGTCATCCCCGCCGGCAGGAAGCGGTCGAACGCGTAGGCCATCATGGCGCGCGTGTAGTGCCACTCCGAGTTGGTGATGAGCAGCAGCTTCTTGCCGGCGGCCCGCTGGTCCAGCAGGGTCAGCGGCGTGTCCGGGTCGAGCTCGACGAACCGGTCGGGGTCCGCGATGATCTCGGCCTTGAGCTCGCCCTCGACATGCGCCGCGTCGATGCTGTAGCGGACGACGTCGTACAGCTCGGCGTAGCCGATGCCCGGCGGCAGCGCGCCATCGTCGAGCAGGTCGACGAGCTGGGCGTAGAGCGTGGTCTCCGACAGCGAGAACAGCGTGTTCAGGAACACCCAGCGCGGCGCCGACAGGTCGACCAGCGTGTTGCCATAGGTCCGGCGCTGCGCGTCGAAGTCCAGCATCCGCGTGCCGTGGGCCGCCTGGGTGATGTAGCCGTGGCGGTTGGCCTTGACGACGTTGCCCAGCTCGCGGTCGATGATCAACCCCTGGATGACGGCGGTCGGGTCGAACGCGAGGTCGCCGACCGGCCAGCCGCGCGACCGCAGCATCCGCTGGACGTGGGCATAGGCCCGCCCTTCCCAGGCGTCCACCCGGTAGTGGATCAGCGTATAGTCCATGTCGTAGCCGATGGCGCGGATCGACCGCAGGTTGAGCGTGCGGTTGCAGTAGAGCCCACGGTCGGGCGGCGGGCCGGCGGCAGGCGTGGCCGCGGGCGGCCCGGCCGCCGGCTCGATGCCGGCCGCCGGGGTTGGGGAGGCGGCGGTCGATGGGATCCGGGTCGAGCGGGCCAATGGGGACTCCCTGTGAGCGGGTCGTTCGCCGTTCAATGATACCCGCGCTACCATCAGCGGCGCGATGGATCATGCCAAGGTGCGCGAGTGGGCGCTTGTCCTGGACGCCGAGGGCATCCCCTACCAGCTGGCGCCGGAGGCCGACGGCGGCTGGCGGCTCGTCGTGCTGCCGGGCGACGCGGCCCGGACGGTGGCCGCGCTCGGCGCCTACGAGACCGAAAACTTCGACCCCGCCAGCATCGCCACCGGCGGCGTGGACGATCCCACGCCGCCGTCGCCCCGGTGGCCGGCGTGGGCCGCCGGCCTCGGGTCGGTCGTCGGTCTGGCCGGGTTGCACGCGCTGTCCGGCCCGCGCGCGGGTCGGTCGGCGTGGTTCGCGCGCGGCGCGCTAGACGCGGCGGATTTCGGGGCAGGCGAGGTCTGGCGCGCCGTAACGGCCCTGACGCTCCACGCCGACGCGTCGCACCTGGCGGCCAACGTGCTGAGCGGTGCGCTGTTCTTCACGGCGGTTTGTCTCACGCTCGGGCCCGGCGCCGGCCTGGCGGCCATCGTCGTGGCCGGTGCGCTCGGCAACGCCGCCAACGCCACGCTGCACGCGACCGCCTACAGCGGCGTCGGCGCGTCGACGGCGGTGTTCGGGGCCGTCGGCATCCTGGCGGGCGCCCAGTTCGCCCGGCTGCGGCGCCGCGGCGGCCGGCGCTGGCCATGGCTGCCGGTGCTGGCCGGCGTGCTGCTCCTGACGCTGCTGGGCTTCGGACCGGAGACCGACGTCCTGGCGCACGTCTTGGGCTTCGGCGCGGGGCTGGGCGTGGGGGTCGCGGCGCGGCGGGCGCGCGTGGCGGCGCTGGGCGCGCGCGGCCAGGTGGCGCTCGGCGCACTTGCCGCCGGCCTGGTGGCGGGCGCGTGGTGGCTGGCGTGGCGGTGAGGGGCAGGGGCGCTCGAGACGGGGCGGGGGCGGCCAACGCGATGCACCGATCCTAACGTCCACTTCGGGATGGTGCAAGGGAATCCGCCACCCGCGGGCATGCTCGGCCCACCGACGGTCTTTCAGACAGTCGGGGTTGATGCGATGTCATCGGCTGGATTTCACCCCGCCCATGCGCGTGTGCTATCAGTGCTGCCGGGGGCCACGATGGCCACCCAGTCGCCATCGTCTCACCCCACCCGCTCCCGGAGGCCCGCCCGATGACCGCAGAGCCCAGCCGCGCCGAACGCACAGCGACGCCGTTCGAGGTCCCCGACCTCAGCGAGAAGGGCGGCATCAAAGACGGCCGGCGCCAGTCGCTCGACCGGCGGCTGTTCATGCAGCTCCAGGCGTTCGGCGGGTGCCGCGGCGCCGGGCCGCTGATCGACGCCCTGGCCGGCGCGGGGATCCCGGGCGTGCTGTACGCCGACGTCCACGACCCGCGCGGCATCGCGCTCGTGACGTACAGCGACGACCCGAGCTTCTTCGTCGACACCCTGCGGCCGGTGCTCGCCGGCGGGCCGTTTGGGGACCTCACGCAGAAGCCGGACCTGACGATGCTCGGCCGGACGTACGCCCTGGGCTACGAGCCCGACCTCGAGGACGTGCTGCTGCACCGGCCGGTCCGCAACGTGCTCAACCCCGCGTGGCCGTGGGCGGTCTGGTACCCGCTGCGGCGCAGCGGGGCCTTCGCGCGCCTGCCGGACGACGAGCAGCGGGCGATCCTCAAGGAGCACGGCGTCATCGGGATGACGTACGGGCGCGCGGACCTGGCGCACGACATCCGCCTCGCCTGCCACGGGCTGGACCCGCACGACAACGACTTCGTCGTCGGGCTGCTGGGGCGCGACCTGCACCCGCTGTCGGCCGTCGTGCAGTCGATGCGCGGCACGCAGCAGACGGCGCTTTACCTGACGAGCCTCGGCCCGTTCTTCGTCGGCAAGGCGATCTGGCGGGGCGGCGCTACCACAACAACGCGGCCAGCTGGGGGCGATACTCGCGCGTGAGGTCGTGCTCGTCGCCGAGCGCCTTGAAGATCGCCAACATGCGCTCGTGCGCGCGGTCGTGGTAGGCGTCGCGGTCGAGCTTCATGATCTCGAGCAACCCTTCGAGCGCCTCGCGGTACTGCTCGCGGGCGGTGAGGGCGGCGGTGAGCTCGAGGCGGGCGTCCATGTCGTCGGGGTTGTCGGCGACGCGCCGGCGGGCCTCGGTCTCGCCCCCCGACACGCCGCTCTCGGCCTGGAAGCGGGCCTTGGCCGCCCACGACTCGGCCTTCTCGCGCTCGGGGGTACCGTGGGGCACGCGGTCGAGGAAGCCGATGGCCTCGTGCGTGCGGCGCGTGTTGAAGAGGACGCGCCCGAGGCCGAGCAGGGCCCGCGGGTGCTCGGCCTCCAGCGCCAGCGCGGCGCGGTAGCCCGCCTCGGCCGCCGCCAGGTCTTCGGAGGCCTCGCTGGCCATGGCGTCCTCGGCCAGGCGGTCGGCTTCGCCGGGCACGACGTCGTCGATGAACGCGCGGATCTTGGCCTCGGGCAGGGCGCCCATGAAGGCGTTGACGGGCTCGCCTTCGACGAAGGCGATGACGGTCGGGATGCTGGTGATGCGGAAGCCGGCGGAGATGCCGGGGTTCTCGTCGGTGTTGACCTTGGCCAGCACCCATTGCCCGCCGGCTTCGTTGGCCAGCCGCTCGAGGACCGGGCTGAGCGCCCGGCACGGGCCGCACCACGGGGCCCAGAAGTCCACCAGGACCGGCGTATCGTACGAACGATCGATCACCTCGGCCTCGAACGCCGCCTCGGTCACGTCGATGACCGCGCTTGGGCTGGTCGCCGTGCTCTCGTACGCCATTCGCCTCACCTCCTGGGGTCCGTGGTGGATCGGGCCGCGCCTCGGCCGCCAGCCAATTATACGGTGCGCTGGGGGCGGGACAACACGGCGGGGGGAGTGCTGCGGCGGCGTCCAGACCGGCGCGGGGCGGGGGAACGGCGGCACGGACGCAGTGTGTTACACTAGGCCCTGATCCCGACGCCGGCCCGCCGGCCCCACAGGAGGTTCCGATGCTGACAGCCCGCCGAGTCGTGTCGCTTGCCGCATCGCTCGCCGTCATGGTCCCGGCGCTCGCCGCGGCCCGTCCTCAGCCGGCCCGGGGCGCCCCGGCCGCCCAGGATGCGGCGGCGCGCTTCACCGGCGCGGTGATCGGCAGCCCCGCGGGCGCGTTCGCGACGCACGACATCGCGGCGCCGGCGGGCGCACGCGTGACGGTCGTGCTCCGTCAGACCAACGCCCCGTGCCTCGTCGGGCGCAAGGACGGCGAGAACCGCGGCGACCTGTACGTCGAGGCGGATCTCCAGCCGGGGCGCGCCGGCCCGAGCGTGGAGCAGGCCGCGTGCCGGCAGGGGTTGTCGTTCGTGGCCACCGGCCGGCCGGCCCGGCTGCGGGTGGCCAACTACTCGCGCGGGTTCGTGGCGGAGTACGACCTGGCCGTGAGCGGCGCCGGCGTGACGGGCGGAGCCCAGTGCCTGCCGGCGTGGGACCTGGCGGCCGACTACCGGCCGTGGCCCGGCCAGGCGAATCCCGGGCCGGATCGCGCCGGCCGGGCCGGTGTGTGGGCCTACCTGGAGGGCGCGTCGCTCGCGCGCGACCCGGGCACGTTCTCGCTCCTGCCGGGCGCGGCGTTCGAGACGTCGGTGTGCGGCCAGAGCGGCCTGGAGGCCTGGGTGTCGGGGCGCCCCGACCTCGGCGCGCCGTCGATCGTGTTCAACCGCGCGGCCGTCAACCGCACGTGCTTCGCGACCCGGCCGCCGATCGTGTACCCGAGCGGGCGCGCGGTGGCCCATCCGGGCGACGGCCGGTTGATGGTGGTGCGCTGGCGGAGCCCGGTCCGCGACGGCATTCGGATCGCGCTCACGGTGCGCGACGCGGACGCCGGCGGCGGCGACGGGGTGCTGTGGTACCTGGCCCAGGGCGTGACCCGGCTCGGCTCGGGCGGGCTGCAGAACGGCACCGGGCCGTTGTCGTTCACGACGACGTCGGCGGTGGTGCCGGGTGAGGAGGTGTACCTCATGCTCGACCCGAAGGACGATTTCTTCCACGACAGCACGCAGGTGGACTTCACGATCCGGGGCAACGCCTCGACGTGCCCGAGCCCGACGGCCTGCCCGAACCTCAGGGCCCCGGCAACCGTGGTGCGGGCTGCGCTGGCCGATCCGGCGGCGGTGGCGGGCTGGGGCCAGCTCTGTAACCCGAACGCGCCGTTCCACCCGGTCAACAACGGGTACCGGACGTCGCTCGGCCTGCGGAACCCGAACGAGCCGTACGACGTGCTTGGGAACCCGCCGGAGTATCGCTGCGGCTGCCGGTAGGGCGGGCTGGCGGTCGAGCGTCGATCAGCCGGGAGAGGCCCCGCCGCCTGACGCGCACCCGACGGCCTCCTGCGCGGTGCTACCATTCCGCCCCATGACCGCCGCCCCCACCCTCGTCGTCCTGGCCGCCGGCGTCGGCAGCCGCTACGGCGGGCTCAAGCAGATCGAGCCGGTCGGCCCGGCCGGCGAGATCGTGCTGGAGTACGCCGCCTTCGACGCCCGGCGCGCCGGCTTCGGGCGCGTCGTCTTCGTCATCCGGCGCGACATCGAGGCCGACTTCCGGAGCTTGGTCGAGCCGCGCCTTGGCGGCGCGATCGACGTCGCCTACGCGTTCCAGGATCTCGACGACGTCCCGCCGCCGTTCACCGTCCCGCCGACCCGCCACAAGCCATGGGGCACGGCGCATGCCGTGCGGGCCTGCCGCCATGCCGTCGACGGCCCGTTTGCCGTCGTCAACGCCGACGACTTCTATGGCCGCGCCGCTTTCGCGCGCCTCGGCGACGCACTGCGCGGGGCCGCGCCGCCGCTCGGCATCGACCGCGGCCCCGACGCCGTCGACACCTACTTCCTCGTCAGCTATCCGCTGCGCGCGACGCTGTCCGAGCACGGCTCGGTCTCGCGCGGCATCTGCACCGTGGACGGCGGCGGGCATCTCGCCCGGGTCGCGGAGCGGCTGCGCATCGAGCCCGACGGGGTCGACGCCCAATACCTCGACGACGACGGTGCCTGGCATCGACTCGCCGGCGACACGCCGGTGTCGATGAACCTCTGGGGCTTCACCCCAAGCATCTTCCCCCATCTCGAGCACGCCTTCGCGGCGTTCCTCCGCGCCCACGGCCGGGACGACGCCGCCGAGCTGCACCTGCCGGCGGTCGTCGACGCCGCGGTCCGCGCCGGCGCCGCGCGCGTCCGCGTGGTCAGCGCGGGTGCCCGTTGGCTCGGCGTCACGTACCCCGCCGACGTGCCCGCGGCGGTCGCCGGCATCCGCGCGCTCGTCGAGGCCGGCGAGTACCCGTCGCCGCTGTGGGCGGCCGCCGTGCCGTGAGCCCCACCCCCTACCGCCGCGCCAGCGAGATCGGCGCCTACGTCTACTGCCGGCGCGCCTGGTGGCTCGAGCACGTCCGGGGCCGGCCGTCGACCAACACCGCGGCCCGCCGGGCGGGCACCGCCGCGCATGCCCGGTTCGGGCGGAGCGTGCACCGGGCGCTTCGGCTGCGGCGGATCGCGTTCGGCCTTGCCCTCGTCGCGATCGGGCTGATCGTCGCCGGGCTGCTGCGCTGACGGCGTGCCCCGTGGATGGCCCGCCCGTTGACGGGCGCCGGATCCGACGGGACCGCGATGTGCGGCACGCCATGAACGCTTCGATCGCCCCCGCCGCGCGGCCCCGATGACGCCCATCCTCGCCGGCTTCGTCCTCCTCGTGGCGGCGCTCTGGCTGTGGCGCCTGGCCGCCGCCGAGCCGGCCGTCGCGCGGCTGCCGCGAGCACGCGTGCGCTACGACGACGCGTCGCCGGGCCGGCCGGTCGAGGCGCCGCTGGTCTCGCACCGCCACCGCCTCGCCGGGCGGCCCGACTTCCTGCTGGCGCAGCGCGGCCAGATCATCCCGGTGGAGGCCAAACCGACGCGCACGGCAACCACGCCCCTGCCAGGCGACGTCCTCCAGCTGATGGCCTATTGCCTGCTCGTCGAGGACGTGCTCGGCCAGCGGCCGGCCTTCGGCATCCTGCGCTACGCGGACCGGAGCTGGGATGTCGCGTTCGACGCCGACGCCCGCGCGCACGTGCTGGCCGTGCTCGATGCGATGGCGGCCGACGCCGCGGCGACGGACGTCGCGCGCAGCCACGACCGGCCGGGGCGTTGCGCCGGCTGCGGCCTGCGCGATGCCTGCGACCAGCGGCTGGCGTGAGGCGCGGCGCCCGCCGCGGACGCCGCGGTCCGCGCAGACCCGCCGCCGTCAACGGGCAGCGCGCCCCATTTGCCCCGCCGGGGCGATATCCATATCATCTTCCGCCGACAACCGAAGACCCTGACGTCTTATCGAGAGGGGTGGAGGGACCGGCCCGACGAAACCCCGGCAACCAGGCGCAAGCCCAGGTGCCAAATCCGGCAGTCCGTCGCGGGCTGGAAGATGAGAGGCTTCGACCGCTCTTCGCCTGCGAAGAGCGTTTTTTTGTGCCGTGCCACCGCGCACATGCCGGGCGCCCCGCCCGGCGTCCCGCGCGGGGCTCATCATGCCCAGGAGCAGCCTGGCCGTGCGCATCATCGTCACCGGCTCGATCGCCTACGACTACATCATGTCGTTCCCCGGCGACTTCAGCGAGCACATCCTGCCCGACAAGATCGACGTCCTGTCGGTCAGCTTCCTCGTCGACAGCCTGCGGCGCGTGCCGGGCGGCTGCGCGGCCAACATCGCCTACAACCTCGCGCTGCTCGGCGAGCGGCCGACGATCATGGCCACGGTGGGCGCCGACTTCGCCGCCGACGAGGCGCGGCTGGCCGCCGCCGGCATCGACGTGTCGCTGATGCGCACGGTGCCCGACGAGTCCACGGCCAGCTTCTTTGTGTCCACCGACCGCCAGAACCGGCAGATCGCCAGCTTCTACGTCGGCGCCATGGGCCACGCCGACCGGCTGACGTTCCACGACCTGTCGGCGCGCGACGTGCGGCTGGCGATCATCGCGCCCAACGCGCCGGACGCCATGCTGAAGTACGTGCGCGAGTGCAAGGCCCTCGGCATCCCCTACGTCTACGACCCCAGCCAGCAGATCGTCCGCCTGGACGCCGCCGCGCTGATCGACGGCATCCAGGGCAGCCGCGTGTTCATCGCCAACGAGTACGAGTTCGCGCTGGTGGAGGAGAAGACCGGGCTGGGCGTGGAAGACGTGCTCACCATGACCGACATTCTCATCGTCACGCGCGGCGAGCACGGCAGCGTGATCCGCGCCGGGCACCACGTCGACTGGATCCCCGCCGTGCCCACGACCGCCGAGGTCGACCCCACCGGCGTGGGCGACGCCTACCGCGCCGGCGTGATGTTCGGCCTGTTGCGCGGCCTGGCGTGGCCCGTGGCCGGGCGGGTCGGCGCGCTGTGCGCCACGTATGCCCTCGAGGTGCTCGGCACCCAGGGGCACCACTACACCGCGCCGGCCTTCCTGGCGCGCTACGCGGCGAGCTTCGGCGCGCCGCCCGCCGAGCTGGTACAGGCGCTCGGCCCGGCGCCGGCCACCACCGACGCCCCCGCCGCGCAGGCGACCGCGGCGTCCACCTGACGATTCCTCGACGACCTCTGAGACAGGAGCTCAGCCCCATGACCACATCCTTCATGACCTCGCCGCGATTCCTCTTCACCAGCGAATCGGTGACCGAAGGCCACCCCGACAAGCTGTGCGACCAGGTCAGCGACGCGGTCCTCGACGCCATCCTGACCCAGGACCCGCGCGGCCGCGTGGCCTGCGAGTGCCTGGCCTCCACCGGCATGCTGGTGATCACCGGCGAGATCACCACCCATGCGCACGTCGACTACGCCGAGATCGCCCGCGACGCCATCCGCTCGATCGGCTACACCCGCGCCGAGTACGGCATCGACGCCGACCACTGCTGCGTGCTGACCGCCATCAAAAAGCAGTCGGCCGACATCGCCATGGGCGTCGACGACGCGCTCGAGCACAAGCAGGGCACGATGACCGATGCCGAGGTCGAGGCGATCGGCGCCGGCGACCAGGGGATGATGATCGGCTTCGCGTGCCGCGAGACCGACGAGCTGATGCCGCTGCCGATCTACCTCGCGCACCGCCTCGTGCGCCGCCTGGCGTACGTCCGCAAGAACAGCACGTTGAAGTACCTGCGCCCCGACGGCAAGAGCCAGGTGACGGTCGAGTACAGCCACGGCAAGCCGATGCGCGTGCCGACGGTGCTGATCAGCACGCAGCACGATCCCGACGTCAGCCACGCCCAGATCGAGGCCGACGTCGTCGAGCACGTGATCAAGCACGTCATCCCGTCGGACCTGTTCCACCAGACCCGCGTGCTGGTCAACCCCACCGGCCGGTTCGTCATCGGCGGCCCGCAGGGCGACTGCGGCCTGACCGGGCGCAAGATCATCGTCGACACCTACGGCGGCATGGCCGGCCACGGCGGCGGGGCGTTCAGCGGCAAGGACAGCACCAAGGTCGACCGCAGCGGCGCGTATGCCGCGCGCTGGGTGGCCAAGAACGTCGTGGCGGCCGGCCTGGCGGATCGGGTCGAGATCCAGCTGGCCTATGCCATCGGCGTGGCCGAGCCGCTCTCGGTGAACGTCGACACGTTCGGCACCGAGAAGGTCGACCCGGCGCGCATCCTGCAGCTCGTCCGCGAGCACTTCGACCTGCGCCCGGGCGCGATCATCCGCGACCTCGACCTGCGCCGCCCGATCTTCCGCCAGACGGCCGCCTACGGCCACTTCGGCCGCGCGGACCTCGACCTGCCGTGGGAGCGGACGGACCGCGCCGGGCTGCTCGCGGCCGCCGTCGGCGCGACCCTCGGCACGCCGCTGCCGGCGCTGGCCGCGGTCTGACCGATCCCTGCAGCGCCCGCGGCCCCGGCGCGACGGCGTCGGAGGCCGCGCGGGCGTTGCGATGGCCAGGCGCCCGATCGGGACGAGCAGCGGGGGGCGGACCCAGAAGGTCCGCCCCCCGCGTCGTTCCACGCCGGAACCGCCGTCGAATCCCCTGCCCGCATCGCCGGGCCCGGCGGCGGGCGGCTCGGCACGGGCGGATCCGCCCGCCCGTCCCCGACCCGCGCGCCGCCTCAGTTGTCGCTCTTGACCGCTTTCGGCAGGTAGATCTTGCGCCACGTCGGGCCCGTGCCGGTCGTCGGCGTCGGGGACGGGCGGATCGTCGGGATCACGATCGGCGTGCGGGTCGGCGGCACCGTCGGGCCCGGGGTGTTCGTCGACGGCGCGGTCGGCTCCGGCGTGTCGGTGGGCACGGTGGTCGGGGGCGGGACGAACTCGCCGACCTCGATCGTCGACACCTGGTTGTCGCCGAGGACCGGCAGGTTCATCGGGAACACCGCCAGGACCTTGCCGAGCGTCCCGCCCTCGCGGCGGGTCAGCGTCACGTTCGTGCTGGACCGCCCGCCGAGCGGCACGCTCCACCGATCCAGGCCGAAGCCCAGGGTCGCCTCGTCGAAGGCCAGGCGCGCGGCGCCCACCACGTGCACGCTGTTGTTCACGATCCCGACGGCGCCGTCCGGCACCACGTCGAACGGCTCGTTGCGGGTGGCGCCGCGGATGTCGGTGAAGTTCGTGTCGTGGATCACCACGGCGTTGAACGCGATCGGCTGCCCGGCGGCGTAGCCCAGCTGCGCCGCGTCGGCGCGCAGGATGATGATGCGCGTGTTGAGGTTGGCGTCGGTGTAGCGCGACGTCGCGCCCTGCAGGTAGATCACGTTGGTGTACTGGATCGGCGTGGTGCCGGCGATGCGGCGGAGGATGTTCCACTGCTCGCCGCTCGCGCG
Organism: uncultured Anaerolineales bacterium; assembly: GCA_964415605.1. Lineage (GTDB taxonomy): Bacteria > Chloroflexota > Anaerolineae > Epilineales > Epilineaceae > UCB3. Next base: position 15,587 of record CAYQBA010000070.1, read on the forward strand.
CCGGCCGCCGGTCAGCAGGAAGTCCGGATCGTCGTTGTACACCTCCCAGTCCAGCGAGCCGTTGCGGTCGGTGTCGATGAGGACGTGCGCCCGGCTGTCGAACGGCGTCATGCGCTTGCGGCGCGTGACGATGGCGAACTCGATGCTGCGCGCCCCGCCGGCGCCGGTGATCACGCGGGCGCCGACGTTCTCGACGTTGAGCCGCGGGTCGACGAGCTGCTCGACCGGATCCTGGCCCACGAGCGCGAACAGCTCGGCGTTGCCCTGCCCCTCGCCGTCGTTGATCACCGCCACCTGCCCCTTGCCGGTGGAAGGGCTGACCTTGATGGGGTCGGGCTCGAGACGGAGGTCGGACGCCGCGCGCGGCAGGATGTAGATCGGCACGCGCGCCACGTCGCCGTTGGGCACCGGCTCGCCGTTCTCGTCGACCTCGGTCACGACCAGGTGGGCGTCGTACTCGGCGTTGTTGAGGCCCGCGCCCGGCACCATCACCCGCTGCCCGCCGGTGGCCGTGAAGGGCTTGAGCTTGTCCGGGGTGACGCGCAGGTGCAGGTTGAGCGTGGCGTAGTCCTTGGGCTGGACCGTGAACACCTCCTTGGACGCCCAGAACTCCACGCCCTTGCCCTGATCCGCGGGGTCCGTGAACCGCACGCTGGTCTTGTAGTGCTTGGGCGCGCCGCCGAGGTTCTTGACGTTGAACTCGCGCTGGTCCTCGGTGACCATGTCGAACGCGTCGATGCCGTAGTTGAAGCTGGCGATGTCGCCCGCGGTGACGATCGTGTTGGAGCGCACCGTGCGGTAGGCGTTGACCCGGCCGCTGCCGCCCCACGCCAGCGGTGCCATGGTGCCGCCGTTGCTGTCCTGCCAGACCGTGGCGTCGGCGTAGTTGACGAGCATCGCCGCCACTTCCTGGGCGCCGAGCCCGACCGCCGGCGACATGGGCTGGTCGACCGGGATGAGGCCGTCCTTGCGCAGCCGCTCGATGAGGAGCGCCGCCACGCCGGCCACCATCGGGCCGGCCATCGAGGTGCCGGAGAGCGTCACCGGCTTGTTGCCGCTGCCCATCGCCGGCGCCACGATGTTGGAGCCCGGCGCGGCCACGTCCGGCTTGAACTGCCCGCCGCGGCTCGGGCCGCGGCTGCTGAACGGCGAGATCACGTCGGCCAGCCGATCGCGCTCGAGGCTGCCCTTGAAGTCGGGCGAGAACACGACCTCGACCGCCTGGCCGCCGTCGAGGCGCTGGCGCAAGCGCTGGCCATCGGGGCCCGGGATCATGAACGCCGGGATGGTCGCCGGCACGTCCTTCCAATCCACCCCGAGCGTCGTCAGGCCGCCCGCCGGGTTGTACACCACGGCGCCGACCCCGCCGCTCTTGGCGATGTTGTCGAGCTTTTCCCACTCGTTGCAGCCGCCGTACTCCGCCAGGGCGAGCTTGCCGGTGATGTCCGGGTGCGGCGCCGCGTCGTTGCAGCCCGTCCCGAACACCGCCAGCGGGGCGCGCCGCTCGCCGATGGCGGTGATCTGCACGGTCAGGCTCGGGTCGGCCTCGACGGCCTCGATGTCCTCGGTCTCGCCGCCGCGGATCACCTGGATCTTGTCGGTGCGCTGCCCGCTGGCATACGTGCTGGCCACGCTGACGGCGAACTGCGACGCCGCCGGCGAGCCGGTCACGAAGGCGGCATTGCCGCTGTTGCCGGCCGAGGCGACGACGACGATGCCGGCGCGCACCGCGCTCAGCGTGACGCCGATGGCGGTGTCGACGCCGAGCGCCCACGAGCTGCCGAGGCTCATGTTGATGACGTCGACCCGCACCTTGTGCCCCAGCACGGGCAGGCCGGTGTTGGCCTTGACCGCCCACTCGATGGCGTCGGCGTAGATGTTGGTGCCGCCGCGGGCGCCGAAGACCTTGAGCGCGACCAGGCCGGCGTCGGGCGCCACCCCGTGCGGCACGATGGGGTTGCCGAGCAGGCCGCCGACGATGCCGCCGACGTGCGAGCCGTGGCCGGCCTCGTCGAGCGGGTCGCCGTCCGGGACCGGGCGGTTGCCGCCGGTGTAGTTGCGGCCGGCGAAGTCGTAGCCGCCGATCACCTTGTCGGTGGGGAAGCTGTTGAGCTCGACGGTGGCGGGATCGTTCCTCTGGTAGCTGTCGCCGCCCTTGCCGCCGAGCGACACGTGGTCGTAGTCGATGCCGGTGTCGATGACCGCCACGTGCGAGCCCTTGCCGCTGACCCCGAGCTCCTGCAGCACGCGGTTGGCGCCGATGGTCGGGACGGCGTTGCCGAGCATCGGGTAGAGCTCGGGCGCGCGGTAGATCCGGGCCAGGCCGGGGGTGCGGGTCAAGGCCTCGACCTGCGGGCGCGTCGCCTCGACCATGAAGCCGTTGGTCGCCGCCACATACGTGCTGAGGACCACGGCGCCGGTGGCGTCGACGTAGGCGCGTGCCGGCGCCTGTCGCTTGGCCACCACCGCAGCCACGCGCTCGAGCGCCCGGCGAGCGGCCGGCCGGGGATCGCCGACGGGGTAGCCCGTGCCGAGGTAGAGGTCCAGCACGGTCGGCTGGTCGAGGTGCAGCACGACGTACAGCTTGCCGTCGGCGTTCGGCACCCCCCACTGCGGGTCGTCCATCACCGTCCGATCCAGCTTGTCGAGATCGGTCGCCGCCGCCCGGGCCGGCACGCTCGCCACCATGGGCGCCAGGAATGCCGCGCAGAGCACGCCGAGCGCGCCGCGCCGAAGTCGATCAGCCATCGTCAGGACCTCCCAAGATCAGCCGCGAACGGTCGCGGACAGGGTCGTCGATCGCCGCCGCCGAGCGGAACGGGGGGGCCAGCGATGACGGGGTCGCGATGCCCGCGCGGCGGCGGCGCACATCCGGCGTAAGGTATACAGACGTTTGAACGGCGCGTCAATCGGCCGCCGGCGCCGCGCGCGGGCCGACGACGTCCGGGTGGTGCCACGCCACGTGGTGCGCCGCGAGCCGTTCCCCGGCGTAGGCGAACGTGCCCGAAAAGAAGCCCGGCTGATCCAGCCAGGGCAGGAAGATGCGGTCGCCCTCCCACAGCGGCAGGTCGAACAGGCGGTCGTCCGGCACCCACGCCAGGTCGCCTTCGGGGGAGTCGATGAGCGCGCCCTCGAAATCGGTGACGACGAAGACGAACGCGTACCAGTCGTCGTCGCCCTGGAAGCCCGGGAAGGTGAGGAACCCGCGCAGCTCGGGGTCGCGGACCACCAGCCCGCTCTCCTCGTGGATCTCGCGGATCGCGCACGCCTCGGGGCTCTCGCCGGCCTCGAACTTGCCGCCCAGGCCATTCCACTTGCCGGCGTGCAGGTCGCCGGCCTTCTTGTTGCGGTGCACCATCAGGGTGTGGCCATCGCGGCGGACGTAGCACAGGGTCGCGAGCTTCATCGGGAATGGACCTCACCCACGGCTGCTGTCGCGCTTGGTGATCGGCATGCGCCGCTCGCGCCCGAAGGCGCGCGACGTGATCTTGATGCCGGGCGCGGCCTGCCGTCGCTTGTACTCGGCGGTGTCGATCATGCGCGCCACGCGCTCGACCAGCGCCCGCTCGAAGCCCAGGGCCGTGATCTCGGCCACGCTCTGCTCGCGCTCGACGTAGGCCTCGACGATCGGGTCGAGCACCTCGTACGGCGGGAGGCTGTCGCTGTCGAGCTGGCCCGGCCGGAGCTCCGCCGATGGGGCGCGGGTGATCGAGTGCTCGGGGATGCGCGGGCCATCGGGCTCGGCGTTGCGCCAGCGCGCCAGGGTGTAGACCAGCAGCTTGGGCACGTCCTTGAGCGGCGCGAAGCCGCCGGCCATGTCGCCGTACAGCGTGGCGTAGCCGACGCTGAGCTCGCTCTTGTTGCCGGTGGTGAGGACCATCCAGCCGAGCTTGTTGGACAGCGCCATCAAGATGTTGCCGCGCACGCGGGGCTGGATGTTCTCCTCGGTCACGTCCGCGGGGCGATCGCCGAACACCGGCGCCAGCATGTCGAGGTAGGCCTGGAACACGTCGTCGATGGGGATGGTCAGGCAGCGGATCCCGAGCAGCGCCGCCAGGTCGGCCGCGTCGGCCGCGCTGGCCGGCGACGTGTAGCGTGTCGGCATGGCCACGCCGACGACGTGCTCCGGCCCGAGCGCGTCGACGGCCACCGCCGCGGCGAGCGCCGAGTCGATCCCGCCCGAGAGGCCGAGGACCACGCCGGTGAAGCCGTTCTTGCGGGTGTAGTCGCGCGTGCCGAGCACGAGCGCGGCGTACACCTCGGCCGGGCCGTCGAGCACCGCCGGCGGCGCGGCGGGCGGGAGCGGCGGCGGTGGCGCCGGGCGCTCGACGGCCGGCAGCACGATCCGCGGCGTCCGGGCCGGGTCGCGGCGCAGCAGGCGCGCCTTGCGGATCCGGGGGTCGAGCAGCCGCTCGCGGAACACCGCGTCGGGCTGGAGGTCGACGACGACGAGGTCTTCGGCCAGCGACGCGCCGCGCGCCAGCACGCGGCCGTCGGGGTCCAGCACGAGGCTGTTGCCGTCGAACAACAGCTCGTCCTGGCCGCCGACGAGGTTGCAGTACACCACGAACGCGCCGGTGTCGCCGGCCCGCGTGGCAAGCATGCGCGCGCGGTCGGCCGCCTTGCCGGCATGGTAGGGCGACGCCGAGAGGTTGATGAGCACCTCGGCGCCGGCCAGGGCCTGGATCTGCGGCGGGCCGGCGGCGTACCAGATATCCTCGCAGATGCTGACGCCGATGGCCACGCCGCCCCGGTCGTACACCGGGAAGCGCCGGCCCTCGCCGAAATAGCGCACCTCGTCGAACACGCCGTAGTTCGGCAGGTAAGCCTTGTGGTACACGTCGACCAGCACGCCGTCGTGGAGCACCGCCGCGGCGTTGTAGAGGTCGTCGGCGCGGTGCGGGAACCCGACGAGCGCCGTCAGCCCGCGGCTCTCGGCCGCGATGGCCGCGATGGCGGCCTGGTTGGCCGCGACGAACGCGGGCCGGACCAGCAGGTCTTCGGGCGGGTAGCCGCTCAGCGCCAGCTCGGGGAAGACGGCGACGTCGACGCCCTGGTCGCGCGCCGTGCCGAGCACCTCGACGATGCGCCGCGCGTTCCCGTCGACGTCGCCGACCACGGGGTTGAGCTGGGCCAGGAGCACGCGCAGCGTG
>CAYQBA010000070.1:20749-22046 GCA_964415605.1 uncultured Anaerolineales bacterium
CCGGGTCCCGGGCCCCGCCGCCCCCCCGGGGGTTGCGCTGGCCCCGGCCGGCGCGCGGCGGGCGCGGCGGGGGGGCGGCGTCGATCATGGCTGGCTCCAGTGGGCGGACGGGCGGCCGGCGGCGGGGCGCCCGGATGCGGCGCGCACACCCGGGGAGCCCCAGCCCGAGAGGGCCGGGAGCACCGCCGGTCCCGGGCCCGCGGGCGCCGCCTGCGCCAGCCACAGCCCGGCACGCGGCATCGGCTCGCCCCGTCGGTCGGGGACCACGCGGGCTTCGGGACGCGCCGGCGCGGCGAGGTCGCGCAGCCAGAGGCGCTCGAGCATCGCCAGGTCGGCGCCCGTGGCGGCGGCATAGTCGGGCACCCGCTGCACGTCGGCCGCCGCGTCGTCGCGGGCGGGCGTCTCGATCTCGACGTACGGCATGGCCAGCACGCGGTCGAGGCCGACGCGCACAATCAGCCAGTCGACGAAGGCGGTCCGGATGTTGTAGACCCGGTCGCGCCGGGCGATGCAATCCTCGCCGGGCCGCGGGTTGAGCGCGGTCGCGTCGGCGATCGAGACGTAGTCGCCGTGCACGAGGTATCCGCGCACCGCCGCCTCCCACGACCGGACGCCCTGCCACGCCAGCATCTGCCGGCCGGCGCCCCAGTTGGCGATGCCCTCGGTGAGGATGCCGTCGCCGACGAACCGGTCGTCGAGCGTCACGTGGTGGGTGATCTCGTGGGCCAGCACCGCGCGCACCTGCACGTCGGTCGTGTCGTCGTCGACAAAGATCATAATCAGCGGCGGGTCGTGCCCCGTCGACGCCAGGCCGCGCGCCGGGCAGCGGGCGGCGTAGGCGCGGCTGAACACCAGCTGCACCGGCGCCTGGGGCAGCCCGCGGCCGGCGAGCCGTTCGGTCACGTCGGCCAGGAGCTCCTCGACCTCGGGCGCCCAGCGATCCGCCGCGCCGGCCAGCACCGGGTCGCCGGGGTCCTCGGCGAACACGTGGAAGTGCGTGGTGGCCGTCAGCGGCTCGCGCGTGCCGACCTCGGCCAGCTTGGGCCAGTCGACGGCGCTGGGCAGGGTCGGCCCGCGGCGGGGCGGCTCGGGCGTGGCGGTGACGCGGCGGGTCGGCCGATCGGTGGGCTCGGCGCTCGCGTCCGCGTTGCCGGGAGACTCGAACGGGCCGGCGCGGCCGGGGCGATCCGCGCTCTCGGGCAATCCCGGGGTGGCCGTGCCCGCGATCGCATCGGGTGGCCGTTCGGCCGCGGGCGGCGTCGCCGGCGCCGGGGCCGGCCGGCGCGCGCGCGCGGTC
>CAYQBA010000071.1:0-21714 GCA_964415605.1 uncultured Anaerolineales bacterium
TGGCCAACTCCATCAGCATCTTCGAGAACTTGTTCCGCAGCGGCTCGAGCAGTTATCTCGTGCCGTGGAACTACGTCTCCGTCGCGAGCTTGATCGCGATGGTGCCGGAGGTCTTGCTGTTCAGCTTCATGCAAAAACAATTCATGGAAAGCGCCGCGGGGGTCGGAATCAAGGGATGAAACCAAACTATGTGAACGCGCCGACGCCGCTCGACGTCCTGATCGAACGGCATCGCAAACAACCCAACATCATCGAAACCGCCAGACTCGAACTGCTTGGCGCCGGGAAAACGATGTCTACAACATCGCCCAGGAGTTCGTGTGGAACGGCGAACGGATTATCGCCGGCCGCATCGAACCGCGAAACAGCGAGCTGTCCCGGATCGGCTTTTTCCATCACGAGAAAGGCGACCGCTACGTTCTGAAAGGTCCGCAGCTGGAAGCGATGCAGGATCCCTGCGTCGAAGTCGTCGACGGCGACATCACCGCCGACCTGCGCATCGTCGCCGACGCCGCCGCCCGGCTGGTGGTCCAGGACGCCGCGGGCGACCCACTCGTCGCGCCGTTCGCGGCCGCCGACCTCGACGGCCTCGCGCGCGACCTGGCGCACATCGCGCGCTTCCGCAACGGCCTGCGCATCGCCAACCCGGCGCCGAGCACGCTGGCCGGCAAGGTCACGCTGGCGCTGCACCGCCTGCGCACCGACGCCAACGGGAAGGCGGTGGCGGGCCCCGACGGCCTGCCCGTCCTCGAACCGCTGGCACCGGGACCGGGCGGCATGATCGAGCTGACCGAAGGCGATCTCGTGGCCTTCGAGATCAAGAACGACCACTCGGCCCCGGTGAACGTGGCGCTGATCGACTTCGCCCCGTCGTGGGCCGTCGACGTCCTCTATCCGTTCCCCGTGGGCGCCGAGGAAGCGCTCGATCCCGGCCGCTCGGTCTTCCGCGGGCGGTCGCTGGTCCCGACTGAGCAGCTCGCCGTCAACCTGCCCGCGGGCATGCCCGAAGGCCGCGACACCGCCAAGCTGATCGCGACCCTCAAGCCCGTCGACTTTGGGCTGTTGACGCAGTCGGCGCTCAAGACGGCGTTCCAGACGCGGTCCCCGCGCAGCGTGGATCGGGGCCTCGGCGAGCGATCCGCCCTCGACGATCTCCTCGCATCGGCCGCCAACGGCAGCCGGACGCGCAGCTTCGGCCCGCCCGCGGGCAGCGGCGACGACTGGACGACGGCCGAGCTGACGACGGTGACCACGCCACGGGCGGACACGACCGGCCGGGCCGTCGCCGCCGGCGGCGCGGTGGACGTCGGTCACGGCGTCACCGTGACCGCCCCGCCGGGCTTCAGCGGGCGGGTGCGCGTGCTGACGGCCGCGCAGGGCACCCGCGCGCTCGGCGGCGACGGCAGCGATCTCCAGCCGCCGCCGGGGCTGGCGCCGCACCCCGCGGCGTTCGCCCCGCTCGGTCTCGGCACGCTGGCCACGCGCAGCCTGACCGAGTCGGGCGCCGTCGGCGCGCCCGGAGCGGTCATCGAGATCTCCTCCGACCAAGCGCCCTGGATCGCCGTCCAACCGGAGTCCCCCTTGCGCATCGGGCTCCCCGCCGCCGTCGAGCCCGGCGCGGGCGTGCTGGCGGTGGCCTTCGACGGCGACCTCTACTACCCGGTGGGCCGCCTGGCCGACGGCGACCCGGCCGGCGTCGAGGTCTCTTGGCTGCCCGAGCCCGCGCCGGCGGTGACCGGGCGGCGCGACCTCGGCGGCGCGATCCGGCTCTACCTCTACAAGACGTTCGGCCTGTCGACGCCGACGCTCGGCCTGCACCACGCCCGGTTCGTCGAGGCGGCCGCGGCGGCGGGCAACCCCGCGGGCGACGGCGAGCGGGTCGACGCGGTCGAGGGCGGCGAGCTGCGCTATCGGGCCGTGCGGCCGGGCGAGCTGGCGCGCGGGGGCCGCGTGGCGGTCTTCGTCCACGGCTTCACGTCGGACACGCATTGGCTGATCGCCACCGGCGTCGAGCTCCTGCGCCGCCACGGCATCGCCTACGACCACGTCCTGAGCTTCGACTACGAGACGGTGCGCACCGGGATCGCCGCCAACGGCGAGGCGCTGGCCGACGCGCTGCACCTGGCCGGCCTGGGGCCGGACGACGGCGCGCGCGTCGACGTGTTCGCACACAGCATGGGCACCCAGGTGGTGCGCGCGATGATCGAGCTGTTCGGCGGCGCGGCGTTCGTCGACCGGGCGTTCCTGGCCGGCCCGCCCAACGACGGCACGGCCATCGCGCGGGTCAAGCGGCCGGTGGTGTGGCTGGCGACGCTGCTCCTCAACCAGGCCGGCCCCACGCCGCCGGCGCTGCTGGCCAACTGGGCGCTCGGGCACGTGGCTGACCACGTGGCCGGCCTCGACGACCTGGCGCCGGGGTCGCCGTTCTACAATCGGCTCAACGACCCGGCGCTGCCGGGGCCGGGCGCGTACCACGTCGTGATCGGCCGCAACGAGCTGCGGCCAGAGGCGCAGACGGCCTGGGCGCGCGTCGCCCGCCGGCTCGGCGACCGCACCGACGCGCTGCTCGACCTCGTGCTGAGGGGCGACAACGACCTCGTGATCGCGGTGCACAGCGCGCGCGCGCTCGAGCGCCTGCGCCCGGCCGGCCGCGTGACGGTGTCCGAGGTCCCGTGCGACCACTTCGGCTACTTCAGCACCGCCGCGGCGAGCGCGCGGATCGTCGCGCTGGCGGGCGGCGCGGCGCCGGGGGGATGACGCCGGCCCCAATGACCTGGCGTCCGCCGAGCGACGCCGGGGGGTCGTCCTCGCACCGCGCGGATAGAACTGGAACAGCGTCGTCGCAGCGGTGGACGGTCGCGACGGGCAGGCAGGCCCGGTCGAGATGGACGGCTACAGCCGCGGCCGGACGAAGTCGTGGATGCGCTCGAGCGCCTGCTCGATGCGCTCGAGCGACGTCGCGTAGCTGCAGCGCACGTAGCCGCGGCCGGATGCCCCGAACGCCTCGCCGGGGACGACGGCGACCTTGTAGTCGTACAGCAAGCGGGTGCTGAACGTGTCGCCGTCCAATCCGGTCGGGCGGATGTCCGGAAACGCGTAGAACGCGCCGTGCGGCTCGAACGTCGGCAGGCCGATGGCGTTCAGGCCGTCGACGATCGTCCGCCGGCGCCGGTCGTAGGCCGCCACCATCGCCCGCACCGCCTCCTCGGCGGCTGGATCGGTCAACGCCGCCAGGGCGGCATGCTGGCCGGCCGTCGGGGCCGACATGATGATGTACTGGTGGATCTTGCGCAGGCCCGCGATGAGCTCGGCTGGCCCGCAGGCGTAGCCCACCCGCCAGCCGGTCATCGCGTAGTCCTTGCTGAAGCCGCCGAGCGTGATGGTCCGCTCGCGCATCCCGGGGAGGCCGGCGAAGCAGACGTGGTCGACGCCGTACACCAGGCGGTCGTAGATCTCGTCGGACAGCACGAACAGGTTGTGGCGCAGCACGCGGTCGGCAATGGCCCCGAGCCGCTCGCGGTTGATGACGGCCCCGGTGGGGTTGTTGGGCGAGCCGAACAGGAGCCCGCGCGTCCGGGGCGTCACCGCCCGGTCGAGGTCGTCGGCGTCGAGCTGGAACCCGCTCGCGACGTGCGTCGGCACCGGCACGGGCCGGCCGCCGGCGAACGTCACCACCGCCGGGTAGGCCACGTAGCTCGGCTCCGGCACGAGCACCTCGTCGCCGACCTCGATCAAGGCCAGCGCGGCCAGGTGCAGCGCCTCGCTGACGCCGACCGTCACGAGGATCTCGGTCTCGGGGTCGTAGGCCACGCCGTAGCGGCGGTCGATGTGCGCCGCGATGGCCTGGCGCAACGCCAGGATGCCGCTGTTGGACGTGTAGCCGGTCAGGCCGCGCGCCAGCGAGTCCTGCCCGGCGCGCAGGATCGCGTCGGGCGACACGAAGTCGGGCTCGCCGATGCCGAGCGAGATGACGTCCGGCATGGTGGCGATGATGTCGAAGAACTTGCGGATGCCCGACGGCGGGACGTCGTGCACGCGCCGGCTGAGGCCGGGCAGCACGGCCTCGCGGGCGGCGACCTGAGTCATGGCGCTTCTCCCCGGGGATGAACGGTGGATCCGTCGCCGATATTGTAGCGCGCCGCCGTGCCGGCGACCGTCGTCCCGGCCCCGAGCAGGCTGTCGGCGACAGCGGCGTCGCGGATCGTCGCGCCGGCGGCGGCCGCGACGTCGCGCACGACCGCGCCGGTGACGCGGGCGCCGCCCTCGAGGCTCACATAGGGGCCGACCACGCTGCCTTCGACGCGGCAGCCGGGTCCGAGGTGGACGAACGGGCCGACGACGCTGCCCTCGACGACGGCGTCGGGGGCGATCCAGACGGGCGGGATCACGCGGGACGTCGGCGCCGGGGGGGCGGCTGGCGAGACGCGGCCCGCCCGGCACTCGAACAGGTAGCGCTGCGCGGCGAGCGTCGCCGGCACGGTCCCGCAGTCCACCCACGCCCGCACCGGGCGCGCGGCAAGGCGGGCGCCCTCGTCGACCATGATCTGCAGGGCGTCGGCGAGGTAGTGCTCGCCGGCGGTCGGCGGCCGCTCGGCGACGAGGCGGTCGATGGCGTGGGCGAGCCACGCGCCGTCGCGCACGAAGTACACGCCGACGACGGCGAGGTCGGACACGGGCGTGGCCGGCTTCTCGACGAAGCGGGCGACGTGGCCGGCGGCGTCGAGCACGGCGACGCCGAAGCGCCGGGGGTCGTCGACGGGCATGAGGTGGACGGCGCCGTCGACGTCGGCGGTCTGGTCGGCCAGGCCGGCGAGGTCGATGTCGAAGACGGTGTCGGCGGCGAACACGATCAGGACGGGCCCGGCGAGGTGCTCGCGCGCCAGGGCGATGGCGTCGGCCTGGCCGCGCGGCTGGGGCTGGGTGACGAACCGGGCCTCGAACGGGTAGCGGGCGCGGACCCACGCCTCGACCTGGGCGCCGAGGTGGCCGACGACGAACACCCACCGGTCGGCGGTGATGGCCGCGGCGAGGTCGTCCAGGACGTGGCCGAGGACGGTGTCGCCGGCGACGTGCAGCAGCGCCTTGGGGCGGTGGAGGGTGTGGGGGCGCATGCGAAGGCCGAGGCCGGCGACGGGGAGGATGATGTTCATGGTGTGGGGGTTGGGGTGGGTGTGCGATGGGTGTGCGGTGTGGGTGTGGGGTGGCGTGTGAGGGGTTGGGTGTGCGGTTCAGCGTGTGGCGAGTGTGGGGGCTCGGAGAGGGCGGCGGGATGGGGCCGGGCATGCTGGGTGTGTGGAAGCGTGCGGGGCCCGGCCAGGCCGAGGCAGCTCCCCTGCCCCCGGCGGCTACGCGTCGACCGCGGGCGGTGTCGGTGCACCCGAGAGCGGTCGGAGCCGCCGCAAGCCGGTGGTCGCGGCCAGGGCCGCGCCGGTTGTCGCGCCGATGGCGGCGTGGGCGGCCTCGGGCGACCGGCAGCGGGAGCCAACAGTGTGGATGCACGGACGGCAAACGTCAAGGGTCGGCAGCGGGGACGGCCCCGTCGCCCGCCCGCAGCGACCGCGACAACGCCCAGGTCAGGGGCAGGTACACCGCGTACATCAGCGCCCAGCCGGCGACTGCGCGCCAGAGCTCGAGGTCGCCCGCCAGGTCGCGGAGCACTACCAGCGTCGGCAGGACGGCGAGCGCCGCGAGGATGATCCGCCAGCGCTGCGCCAGCGTCGTGCGGCCGAGGGCGACGGCGCCGACGATCGTCGACGGCAGCATCATCGCGCCGGCGGCCATGCCGAGCGGGACGGTGGTGGCGACGGCGACGATGCGACCGGCGATCTGCCAGCGCGGGCCGCGGCTCGAGCGGCGCAGGCCGGCGGCGACGGTCTGGCCGAGGCCGAAGATCGCGAAGATCAGCACGATCGCCAGCGTGCCCTTCCAGGTGAACTCGTGCTCGGCGGAGATGAAGCGCATCCAGCCGCGGGCGACGACGCCCCACAGGGCGCCGAGGGCCGCGCCAGCGAGGAGGGCGGCGGGCGTGGCGACGGGTAGGGCGAGACGCGGGGGCATGGCGACGGATGGTAGTGTGGGGCTGGTGGGCGTCAAGGTTCGTGCTGTCGTCTCGTCCGCCGCCTCCGATCCGCGCGCGATTCTGGCGCATCCGTTGGACCACCGTCAGAGCCTTGGACATGCCCGGGACCGCGGGAATCTTGCTCGCCGATTGACCGAGCGGGCAGGCTCAGGACAACGTGTTCACCGCCCGACGACCGTCAGCGGGCGGGCGGTAGCATCTGCGATTGCGTCGGATTGGCCGGCGGTCGAGAGGCGCCAGGCGACCTTCGGCCGCACTACCGCCCTTCGCTCGCGGTCGGCTCGCCCTATGAGGCGGGGATCCCCTCCCGGTCGCTGCGGTTGGTTTCTTCACTGGTGGTGGCGTTGCAGCCTTTGACGTGCAGGTAGTGCGCGTGTTAACATGGTACTACCATGCGCGTTACACCGACAAGCCGGAGGGGCTGACATGACACAAGAGTTGCTCACCGTGGTCACCCGCAAGGGGCAGATCACCGTGCCGGCATCCATCCGCCAGGCCCTCAACATCAAGCAGGGCGACAAGCTGGCGCTCTCCCTGCGCAAGGACGCCAGCGGCGAAGTTACCATCCGCGCTGTCAAGTCGGTTGCCGAAGCAACCCACGGCGTGGCGGCTACGGCAGGGCGGGCGGAGGATATTGCAGCATGGCGGGAACAGTTTGAGGAGGGCATGGCCGAGGAGGCGATGGCCGGGCTTCCCTCGCCACAGTGACAACCGTGAGGGCCGCTGACGCGCCGTGTCTGGACACCAACATCTTCCTGCGGCACCTGACGGAGGATCGTCCACAGCAGTCTCCCAAGTGCAAGGCACTGATCGCCGGCCTTGAGTCTGGCACGGTGGAGGCGTGGACGACGCACCTGGTGGTCGCCGAAGCGGTGTTTGTGCTCGACCGTATCTACAAGTTCACGCGTCAGGAGACCGCCGACGCGCTGCTGCCAATCCTGGGGCTGCCCGGGCTGCACCTGCCGCAGAAGCGGCTCTTCCATCGCGTGTTCGCGCTGTATATGAGCCTGTCACCGGGCTTCGTGGGCTGCTACCATGCGGCGCTCGTTGAGAAGCGGGAGGGGCACCGGGTACTGTCGTACGACGCCGGATTCGATCGCGTTTCCGGGCTTGTCAGAATCGAACCGTGAGGACATAGTCATAAGCTGAGACACCCGACCTCGCGCAGCGAGGCCGCGACCTCTGTCAGAGCGCTGAGGCGTTGTCTCATGTTATGACGAGGCCGCTCATGCCGTTCTGAACCATGCCCTTCGTTTAAAGTGAGAAGGAATCACTCTTATATAACTTCTTCCCATTCGGCGTCTGGAACCACACCTTGATTTTGCCTGAAGCGCCTGCGCGCACATCTGGGGCGATATGCATGTACCGATAGCCAAACTGGTCGATACCCGCGGCGACATTACTCCATACTTTGAACGATGAAAACTCCTCTCTTTTCACGGCCACCTTCCCTCTCCACTCGTTCCCGAGCTCGATGATCAACGTGCCGTCGGCTGCCACGTTATGGCCCTTTGCGTTGCGCAAGGCTATAAGGACTGCAAATCCGTGACGCTCGCCGCCGAGAAGACCCTTGGTCGTATTGCCTTCTCTGAAGACACGCACAAAATGGAGATACTCTGGGGGATCTTGTGATGGAGCGCCAGCGGCAACGGAATCGAACACCAGCCCGCAGTTGTAGCAGAACAACGCATCATCAGGCAGACTCACCTCGCATCGATGGCAAAACATGCTCGGCCTCCTATCCTTGCGGATCGTGAGATGCTGTCAGCGCGGTCGTTTGAATGTCAGGCGAAACTTATCCTGATCTGAGCCTGTGATCGCCAGTCCGACCAGCTCCCATCCGAACTCTCCGACGTGATTGCTGACGCTATAAGCATCAGCTCCCATCTCCCAGTTCGTGATTTGCACGCCGTTGACATATTGCGGGCGCCATTGATCATTTGTAAAGGAACAGGTGATGAATAGGTATTCCCACTTGGCCATGCTGTCCTCCGCGTGATCGATCACATCGTGACGGCTCGTTCGTTGTCATGCGTCTACAATCGCTCCAGCACCTCCTCGTCGTCGATCACGGCCACCGCGACGAGCTCGACCCGCACGATGGTCGCAGGCCGAGCGACTTCCAGATCGGTCTGCGCAGCTTCCAACACTGCCTCAGTCATGGCCGTCGCCTCCGCCTTCAACTCGCCCTCGTCCCATGGCCCTGATCCCGATCCCATCGCGCCCTACGGCTTGCCTTTCCGCCTGTTCGGTCGCTTCACCTGAAGTCTTGCTCGCATGCCTGCTGGTTGTTGAACCTTTGTTCTGTCACGCCGTCAGGTTGCGGTCCTGACGAATCATTCGAGAGTTGCGTTGTTATGTTGACTTGTCGCTATGATTCTAGCCGAGCCATCGCCGAGTCTTGTTGGCCCGCGTCGACGACCAGTGCACACACACCAACCGCCGCCTGAGCAGTAGTAAGGGTATGCGCTGTCATCGTCTTCCTGGTCCCGTTCTTGCTGCTTGCGATGGCTAGAGTCATTACGCGCCGGAATTGACCTTTGTATCCTGTCTCACAGTGTAGATCCAGGCGGGCACGACCAGAGAACAACATCATCCACATGCCAAGTCTCCCCTGGCCCAACCGCACTAGTATCTATGCGCAATCTGAAGACATCTATACTCGTTCTTCGCCATAGAGTGATGTCGACAGTTTCTTGTCTCCACTCTGCAGAAGCCTGAAATGCTCGTTTCAGCCAGGTCTCTGATGGATCCCAATTCACACAATCCCAGGACGCCCCATCGGGTCGAACGCACATTCGTAAGACTGATGCACTTGAGTTTGACGGAACACCCTGATAGCGATACCAGAATTGGAGTATGTACCTATCCGTGGTCTTTCGATGAACGGTGGCTTCCGAATCCACTCCGACCCCCTGCGTAAACTCAGACTTGTTCTCTAAGAGCAAGCCAAGAGCACCTGTCCGGGCAGCTGTGGAGGACACTTCCACATGAGTTCCAAGTGAAGGTCTTCCAGGGATCCGCCATGCATTCATGTTCTCGAATCCATCATCACCAATAACAGGTGAACATCGCCCCGCCACCGGTCCGCGGGAATGAGGGAGGTACAGGCAGTAGGGAGCAGGTGTCCCAATAGGCAGTAGTCCGGGGCACATCGTTCCGGCATCTGCGACTGTTGCAATCACGATAGTCAGCAGTGTAAAGGCAGCATGAATTCTGGTGATCACTTGGCTATCTCCCCTCACTCCCTCATCAGCTTGTCTGTGCAGCTCCAAGCCGAGGCAACTGCCCGTCAGCGTCGCACGCAAATCCGGTGATTATGACCCGCGCACACACCGTCGGTCGCGTAATCCCGAGCTGGCGAACTACGGTCGCCGCATCGTGTACAGCCATGACTTCGGCCACCCGGGTTGACAGAGACGGCGTTTCTCTCTGCAGATCGCGACGACCTGCGACAAGGTGGTCGATCATGTGCCTAGTGGGTCATATGGCTTGCACATGGCCATTGCTACCTTTGATGAGGATGGCTGTGAACGAGACGGTTGACCCACTAGTCCCGCCGCGAAGAGCTGCCGCATCCCGAGCGTGAACTGCTCCGGCGCGTCCTTGGTCGCGTCCACCAGCCGCGTGAACGCGTTGTTCGGCAAGAGCCCGCTGTCCTCGGCGAAGAGGCAGAAGAGCAGCCGGATCAGGTAGTGCACGGCGCGGTGGGCGTCCACGCCCTGGTCGCGCAGGATGTCGGACAGCTTGGCGAACTCCACCGCCGCGTCGCGCGTGACGTCCGCCGGCGTGATGGCGATGCGAAACGCCGTCGGCTCGTCGAAGATCTTCGCCAGCAGCTCGAGCTTCCTCGGCTCCAGGAGGTCGTCGAGCGCGAACCGGTACACCTTCTTCACCGAGTCCGTGAAGTTGGTGTGCACCTCGATCACCGCCATGTCGGAGACGATGAGGAGCGGCGGGTTCTCCAGCGACTCGCGGTACTGCTGGAGCTGGTCGTAGGCAGCGCGGAGGTCCTTCTTCGGGCCCTTGTACTCCCAGGCGAAGCAGCCCTTCTTCCACACGTCGGCCCAGCCAGAGCCGCCGGCCTTGGCGCCGGTCGACTTCTCCACGCCGCGCTCGAACGTGTACCACTCACCGGTCTTGTCGACGTCGAGCGGCGTCGGCTTCCCGAGCAGCCGGCACAGGTCGTTGAAGTGCGACTGCGAGGCCGAGCGCTCCTTGAGCGCCATGTCGCGCCACTTGTCGACGAAGGCTTGCGGGGTCATGAGGGCGGGATGGTACCTGGACGGACAGGCACCCGTCAACCCGTGTCGACGCTGGCGCGTCCGCCCTCAAGCGCCGACACGATCAGGAACCAGCGCGCCTTGACGCCCATGCGCCCGCTCGATAGACTCCGAGCCATCGTGACAGTCCGCCCGGCGGAAAGGACGGTCCGCCAACACACGGAGCGAGTGAGATCATGGGTGCCATCAATGTTCGGAAGTGGATCGTTGCCGGCCTCGTGGCCGGGGTCGTGATGCTGGTCATCGACGTCGCCACCGGCGCCACGCTGTTCAGCAGCCCGATGGAGGAGGCGCTCAAGGCCCGCAACCTCGACCTGGCAGCGCTGGAGGGCGCCGTGCCGGTGTTCCTGGCGATGGACCTCTTGTACGGCTTGCTGACCGCGTTCCTGTACGCCGTCATCCGGCCCCACTTCGGCGCCGGTCCGAAGACCGGGCTGATCGCCGGACTTCTCGTGTGGGCACCCGCAGCGCTCAATCACGTCAACTTCGGCGCCATGGGCTTCCTCCCGGCCTCGTTGTCGTCGATGATGCTCACGGTCTGGCTCGTGGCGTTGCTCGTCGTGGGGTACGTCGTGTCGCGCCTCTACTCGGACTAGCTCGGCGCTGCGCGCCCGCGACGGTGACCGCCATCGTCACGCCCGCCCGTCATCACCGTCACCGTCCACCAGCCGCCCAATCACCGTGATCCCGGGCCGCCGCAACCGTGATCTCGATCCCGAGTCACCGATATCTCGACCCCGCATCACCGTGATCACCGCGCCCGATCACCGTTCATCCCGCGGCAGACCGCCAGCCGCAGGCACGCGGCGGACAACACAAAGCGGGGCGGCCCCGAAGAACCGCCCCGCTTTCCAACCTGTTCCGTTGTCACGCCGACCAACCGCACCCGCACCCGACCCCCCTCAGCCCGACCCGCCACCGCGCGATCCGCCCCAACCGCCGCCGGTCACGAGCCCCGACGCGGCCAGGCCGGCACGCCGACTCACGTCGGCAGGTCCAACGGATCGTCCGGGAACTCCGCGTCCCACAGCGCCTTGTAGCCCGCCGGGTCCACGCCGATGTTCTCACGGTTGACGACCTCGCCCCCAAAGGCGCCCGTGGCGTTCATCTCACGGCGCAGCTCCGGCGCCATGAAGTAGCGGATGCGCAGCCGCCCCGAGTTGCGGATCGACGGCTTGAAGATGCCGACCCCCGCCAGCCGCAGCGTCATCCCCGCCCGGTTGAAGAACGAGATCGCCGCGCTCAGCTCGTAGAGCACCGCCGCCACCTGGGCCCGCGTGAGCCCCGTCCGACCCGCCAGCCACTCCGACAGCTCGCTGTCGCGCACCGACCGCGGGCGCACCACCCGCGGACCATACCGCACGACCGCCTGGACCAACTTAGCCATGTCACGACTCCTTTCGGTGGGTGCCGGCGGCGCCCCGGGGATCCCCCGCATGGCTGCGCGCCGCCGGCGTTCGGATATCTGCATAGATAACGTCCCGCCCGCCGAAATATTGGAGCCGCCTGGGGGGCGAACACCCGCCGTCTCCCAGGCGGCTCGACGCCGACTCGCCACAAGCCGCGCCGCAACCACGGCCCGACATCCTCGCGACCAGACCCATCCAGACCCGGCCTCGCCGCGACCTCGCCAGCTCGCCCCTACAGTTGCTGCCCCGGGCGCCTCGCGCCACCCGCTGCCGCCAGGCTCACCGCCCAGCTCGGCCCAGTGGGCTGACCAGCTGGCGCATCGACCCGTCATCCCGCCCCGGGTGCCGATCGCCATCTGGCCGCGCCACGGCCGCCGCGCCCGCGGTCGTCGTCGCCGAAACCACGGTCGCCCCGCCAGCCGCACGATCGGCCGGCGCCGACCCAACCGCCGCGGCCGCCCGCGCCCGCTGCTTCTCGGCGTAGGCCGCCTCCTTGACCTCGAACAGCCGGCGCTGCGCGTCCGGCAGCGCCGCCACCGCCCGCCGGTGGTCTGCCTCGCCGATGCCGAGGTCCGATCGGAGGTGCTCGAGCAGCCGCACGTCGCGTGAGCGGACCGGCCACTCCAGCACCACCTTCTGCAGCGCCTCGCGGTACGCCGCCAGCTGCGCCTCCCGCGCGATCTCCTGGCCCTTGAAGAACGCCAGGAGCGCCGCCGGGTCCCGCGGCGGCGGCACGTCGAGCGGCCACAGCGGCACGAGCCGCCGCGCGCTGCGGGCCTGCACGAAGCCCTCGCTCGTCTGACGCCACCGCCGTGCCGCCGCCCACGTCGAGATCACCGGGACCGCAAACGCCAGCGCGGGGGCCGCACCGGGAATGCCCCGCAGCGCGGGCGGCCCCGCAAACACATAGTACAGGTTGAACGCCGCGAACGCCGCCAGCGTGAGCACGACGTGCCGGCGGTGCTCGGTGTCGGGCACCCAGCGGGTCGCCAGGTCTTCGACGACGTCGAACAGCGTGTAGCTCGCCACCGCCAGGGCCGCCATCGTCACGGCCGCCGCCGCGAACGCCGGGACGCGCGGCAGGAAGAAGAACCCCGGCCCCCAGAGCAGCCGCGCGCTGGCGCCGGTGCGCAGCCACGTTCCGTCCAGGAAGCCCTGCCACCGCCCCTCGCGCAGCCAGTAGTACGCGTAGAACGCCAGGACCACGCCGGGATAAGCGTAGAACGCCGCGCGCCGCGCCGGGTGGCGGACGTCCTTCCAGTACGCGTTCTCCTGATCGATGTCCGGGCAGTTCTTCTTGCATGCCGTGCACGCCCCGCACCGCGACGTGGCGGTCTCCCGCAGCTTCGGGTCGGTGAAGATCCGCTCCACCACCCCGACCGGGCAAACGAAGTTGCACCACGTCTTGCCGCTGAACACCACGTTGACACCCGCCGCCAGCACGGCCAGGCCGATCAGCGCCACGCCCAGCCATGGCCCGTCGCCGTTCAACGCGACGAGCCGCAGCACGAGCATCGCCATGAGGCCACCGAGCGACACGACGAACGACCATCGTTCGAGCCAGGCGGGCGCGCGGCGCGGCGTGCGGGTCGCGGGGGCCGCAGGGCCGCCCAACGCCCGCCGGGCGGCGTCGGCGCGGGCCGAGAGGCGCGGCCCCACCGAGCCCAGCGCCGCCAGCGGGCACGTCAGGCGCCATGTGTGGAAGCCGACGACGATGATCCACAGCGGCAGGAGCGGCACCAGCACCGACCACAGCACCCGCGGCCCCCACGCCGTCGTGAAGCACAGTCCGATCACGCCGAGATACACGACCACCGCCGCGGCGCGCATCCAGCGGACACGGCCCGGCGTGCCGGCCGGGACGTCGTTGACGAAGCTGCTCACCGAGTTCCTCCTTGATGCCATCCAGGGTGCGATCACGCACCGACCAGCGCGTGCCGGCCGGCAGGTCCGCGGCTGGCGACGCACGCGCCGCGACGGCCCGCCCGCGGTGGGGCTGGCCGCCGTGGTGCGGGCCGCCGGACGCCGGGTCGTCGGCTAGCGGCCGAGCGTCGCGCCGACCGTGATGCCGGCCGCGTTCTGCTGCAGCGTGATCGGGCTCGCCAGCCCGATCACCTGCTCGCACTGGAGGAGCTCCCACGACACGTTGAAGCGCGTCACCAGGAACGTGAAGGCACTGTCGCCGATGTCGGGGAACGGCGAGGGCCGGGCCGCCAGTCGCTCGCGGTTGCGGAAGAGCCGCGCCGGCTGGACCTCCCGGAGGTTGCGGCAGTAGGCGACCTGATGGCTGATCGCCTTGTCCATCGACGTGATCCGCGGGTGGCTGACCCCGGCGCGGTGCACGTTGAGCTTGGCCAGGCTGGGCTTGCCGTCCTCGAGGCGCGCAAACGGATCCAGGAGCGGGACGGTGGCCTGAGGCTCGACCTGCCACTTGGCCGCCGAGAGCTCGTTGAGCGCGAGCGACGGCACCATTTCCCCGGGGTTGTCGACGCTCGGTGCGTTCCACGGCGTACAGCCGAGCGCGCCGTCCAGGAGGACGGCCGTCACGCGGTTGTCGCTGGGGTTGGCGATGACCTTGGCGGACGCCCCCAGGCGGGCCCGGTTGGCCGTGGTGTTCTGCGCCAGACGGCCGTCGGCGGTCAGGAGGTAGGTGGTCAGGACATTGTCGCTCTGGTCCTGATCGACCGTGAAGAAGTCGCGGACCGTCGGGCACGGCAGGCCGTCGGCGCCGGTGCCGAGCGGCGGCGGGACGAGCTGCCCGGCCGCGATGGCGCGGTTGGCGGCGGCGAAGAACGCCTCGGCGTTGCAGTGCGAGAACTGTCCCATGGCGTCGCCGTCGATGCCGCCCATGCAGCGCCCGCGCGACAGAGCGTTGTCCGTCGCCCCGCGCTGGCGCAGGAAGTCCCCGTTGAACCCGAGCCACACGGCCACCACGGCCTTGGGCGGCAGCTGGGGCACCACGGGCGGGATCACCGGGACGGTGCCCTTGTCGATGACCAGCGGATGGTACAACGAGACCTGCCCGGTCGCCGGGTCCAGGATCGCCGCCTCGACGAACGCGCGTTGGTCGACGACGTACTGGTGGCAGGCGCCTTGCGCCGGATCGGTGGCGACGAGCTCATAGGGGGTGGCCAGCCCTTCCGGCGTGAGGGGCTTGTCGGGCACGACCAGCGTGCAGTCGAGGTTCACGGCGTCGACGGCGACGGTCGTCAGCACGAGCTGCGGCGGGTTCTGGCCGTCGCGCGACGAAAACGCGAAGTCGTCCCCCGAGCGCGGGACCACCGCCAACGACAGGCGGCTGTTCGGTGTGGCCAGCGTGCTGACGTCGACCTCGACCCACCGGCCCGCGCGGGTCTCGCCGACGAGGCTGACGACCGGGCCGTCGACGGCCGGCCGGGTGTTCCAGGTGACCGTGGCCTCGTCCCAGTCGTTCGCCGACACGAGGTGGATCTCGGCGCCGGCTTCCGACCGCTCCTCGACGAACAGGCGCACCGTGGCCCGGGCGATGATCCCGACGTCGCCGATCCGGAAGCGCACGAGCCCATGCGCCTCGTTCTCGTCGTCGCGGTCTACCAGCACCTGACGCTCCGCGCCGAAGTTGGCGGTTGGTCGCGATGACCGCACGTAGGTGTCCGCCTCGGCCGTGATCGGGCCGCCGGCGGCGGGCGTCGGCGGCGCCGGCGGCGCCGCCGGCGCGCCGGGCGACGACTCGATGACCAGAACCGGCGGGTTGGTGGCGCTGTCGCGCGAGCTGGCGGCGAAGGCGTCGGTCGACCGCGGCACGAGGGCGAACGCGACCGGCGCCGACGCGCGCACCGCGGCGGTGACGTCGACCTCGACCCACGTGTTCTGCCGGGTCGCCTTGGCGGACGCCACGACGTCGCCGCCGACCGCCGGCCGTGTGTTCCAAGTCATCGTCTTCTCGTCCCAGTCGAGCGGGCTGGGCACGACGTCGAAGCTGTCGCGCGAGTCGTTGACACAGTAGACGCGCAGCGTGGCGCGCGTGATGGTCCCCACCGCGCCGACGTCGAAGCGCAGGTAGGACTGCGTGGCCTCGCCGCCGGCCTTGGCCGCCTTCATGGCCTTGAGCGACTTCGATGCGCCGAAGTTCTTCCCGGCGTCGGCGCCCGAGATCACGAAGACGTCGGCGGTGGGCGCGAGCGTGATCGTGTTGGTGTTCGCGTCCAGCCCCAGGCGGGAGCCGGCCGGCGCGGCGTCGGTGGCGCCGGTCACCGCAGGGCCATCGGCCGCGGCGTCGGCGCCGGTCGGCGCCATGTCGCCGGGGTCGCCTTCCGTGCCGACCAGCCGCTCCAGCCAGGCCACACCGCTCTCGGCGGCGCCCGCTCGCCGGTCGGGGCGCGCCATGTCGCCGATCAGGGCCCGAGCGGCGAAGTGCGACCGGGCGGCGCCGGGGCGGTCGAGCTTGAGCCGCTCGGCGCCGGCGTCGCCGACGTCGCGCGCGGGCTCGCCGGCGGCCGGGGGAGCATCACCCGGTCCCGGCGGGGGAGGGCCGTCGGCCGGCGTGGCCGCGGTCGTCTCGGAGGCGGCGCCGCCGGCGGTCGGCACGGCCTCCGAGACGACTGCCGGCGGGTCGTCCGACGCGGATGCCGGGCTTCGGCCGGCGTCGTCGCGGTGCGATATCGACATCGTGGCCAACAGGCCGATCGACAGCGCCGGCAACAGGCCGGCCGCTATGGCCGCCAACCGGCCGAGCCGGCGGGCGATGGGCTTGATCGCGAGCATCTCTGAGCACTCCTTGGGACTGGGGCATGGATCGCCGATGGCGCGCGACCGCCGGATGAAACCGGGTCCGCGGCAGCCGACTAGGCCACGCGGCGGTGCGCACCGTCACCTCGGAGCACTGGCAATGCCAGGGGCTATGGGGGGAACGCCAGGGGGCGTCAAAGACTTCAGACGACGGCCGCGCGATGCGGATACCGCCTCCGCCGGCGGCGCGGGATGAGCGCGGGACGGGGGTCGGCCGGCGGACGGCCAGGCGTCGACTCAGGCGCGACGCGGCGCCGGTTGCGTCGCGAGCTCGTACGCGCGTGCTACCCGCAACACCGTGGGCTCATCCCATGGCCGACCCATGATCTGGAGGCCCACCGGCAACCCGCCGGCAAGCCCGCATGGGATCGAGATGCCCGGGTAGCCGGCCAGGTTGAGCGCGATCGTGTAGACGTCGCTGAGATACATCGCCAGCGGGTCCGCGACCTTCTCCCCGAGCGGGAAGGCCACGGTCGGCGACGTCGGGCCGACGATGACGTCGCACCGGTCGAGGGCGGCGTCGAAGTCGGCCCGGATGCGCTGGCGCACGCGCGTGGCCCGGCCGTAATAGGCATCGTGGTAGCCGCTCGAGAGCGCGAAGGTCCCCAAGACGATGCGGCGCTTGACCTCGATACCGAACCCCTCGCCGCGGGCGCGGGACACGCGTGTCCACAGGTCGCCGCCGTCGGCGCGCCGGCCGTAGCGCAACCCGTCGTAGCGGGCGAGGTTGGCGCTGGCCTCGGCGGTGGCCACGAGGTAGTACACGGCGACGGCGTACACGGAGTGCGGGAGCGCGACCGCCACGCGCCGGGCGCCGGCCGCCTCGAGCACGGCGAGCGCGGCCTCGACCACGGCGCCGACCGCGGGGTCGAGGCCGTCGGCGAAGTACTCGGCCGGCACGCCGATTCGGATGCCGCCGAGATCGGCACCGGCGGCCGCCACGGCCGCGGCGTGGTCCGGCACGGGGCGCTCGGAGCTGGTGGCGTCGGCGGGGTCGTGGCCGGCGATGGCGTCGAGCACCAGGGCGGCGTCGAGAACATCCTTGGCCAGCGGCCCGGCCTGGTCGAGGCTACTGGCGAACGCGACGATGCCGCGGCGCGACACGCGCCCATAGGTCGGCTTGAGCCCGACGACGCCCGAGAACGCCGCGGGCTGGCGGATCGACCCGCCCGTGTCGGTGCCGAGCGCAAACGCGCACAGGTCGGCGGCCACCGCGGCCGCGGCGCCGCCGCTGGACCCGCCGGGCGAGCGGGCGAGGTCCCACGGGTTGCGCACGGGCCCGAACGCGGAGCTCTCGTTGCTCGAGCCCATGGCGAACTCGTCCATGTTGAGCTTGCCGAGCAGGACGGCGCCGCCCGCGCGCAGCCGGCGATACGCTTCGGCGTCGTCGGGCGGCACGTAGTGCTCGAGCATGCGCGAGCCGGCGGTGGTGCGCACGCCGGCCGTGGTGAACAGGTCCTTGAGCGCGAACGGCACGCCGAGCAGCGGGCCGTCCTCGCCGGCTGCCCGGCGGCGGTCGGCCGCGGCGGCCTGCGCCCGGGCCACGTCGGCGGTGACGGTCAGGTAGGCGCCGAACCGAGGATCCAGCGCGGCGATCCGGCCGAGGTACGCCTCGGTGAGCGCCGCCGAGGTCAGGGTCCCCGCCCGCATGGCGCGCGCGGCCGCGGCGGCCGTCAGCCTGGCGGGGTCGCCGGCCGGGGCGCCGGGATCGGCGGATCGGTCCGCATCGCCGGCCGGCATGTCCGGCGCGGGCGTCACGAAGCGTCCCCGAGCACCGGCGGCACGCGGAGGTGGCCGTCGACGACATCGGAAGCCCCGGCGAGCGCGGCGTCGCGCGGGAGCGACGGGCCTGGGACGTCGGGGCGCAAGGCGAGGCGGTCGGCGCCGGGGCCGCCGGGCAGGGGGTCCACGCCGTCGTCGTCGCCGAGGTCGATCGCCTGGAGCTGGTCGACGTACGCCACGATGGCGCCGAGCTGGCCCGCCAGCAGCCGGCGCTCGGCGTCCGTGAGCCCCAGACGCGCCAGCTCGGCGATGCGGTCGACGATGGCCGGGTCGATCATGCCGGTAGAGGGCGGGCTCAGGCCGCGGCCGGGTCGTTCTGCATCAGCCCCAAGATGTTCTGATCCGGGTCCAAGATGTAGGCCAGCCAGCCGACGCCCGGCACCGCCATCTTCGGCAGCGCGACGGTCGCGCCGAGCCCCAATGCCCTGGCCACGTCGCCGTCGACGTCGGCGACGTCGACGGTGCAGATGAAGGCGTTGACGGACTGGCCCTGCGCCGGCGCGTCCCCGTGGCGCTGAACGATGCCGCCGTCGATGCCCGGCGCGGTCGCGTCGCCGGTCGTGACGACCCAGTACGGCAGCGGGCCATCCCAGCGGGCGATCTGCCAGCCGAACAGCTCCCGGTAGAAGGCGGCAAGGCGCTCGGGGTCGGAAGCGTGGATCTCGAAGTGGACGGCACGTCCCATGGTGGTGCAGCTCCTGGTGGCTGAGGGAGACGGCGGATCGATGATCCGGACCGGGCAATCTTACCACGTGAGGCACCCGGTTGACCCCCCCCACGGGCCCGCCTATCCTACGCGTCCATGGACGACGTCGCCAGGCTCGTGCGCGCCCGCTACCTGCTCGCTTCCACGCTCGACGATCACCGCGCCATCGTCGGCCGCGTGTCGCGCGCGTGGATCCGGAGCGAGACCGAGCGCCGGACGGCCCTCCGCCACGTTCCCGAGGCCCTTCACCATCACCCGGCCGTGGTCGGCCCCGCCGGGCTCGCGCCGGATGCCCGCCTGAACACCAACCGGGTCCCCAAGCTCGAGCCGCTGATCAATGCCGCCATCCTGGCCGGCGCGATCCTGTACGGCGCGCGGCTGTACGGCGACGGCACCCCCGACCCCGCCGAAGGCATCGGGTGCCGCGAGATCGAAAACGACCTCATCGTCGCGGCCATGGTGCTGCCCACCCTCGGGCATGCCGACCGCCTGTCGGCACCGCTGCCCGGCGATCGGCGCGCCGTCGATGCCGAGGCGATCGCCGAGCGGCTCGGCCCAGGCGTCGCCCGGCACGTCGAAGCCTTGCGCGGCCATCTCGCCGCCTTCGAAGGCGCCCGACGCGCCGGCGCCACCCCGCCGGCGGCCATCCCGCCCGCCTACGCCAGCGCTATCGCCGCGCTGACCGCGGCCCACCTGCGGCTGACAGCCCGCGCCGCCGGCGACGGCATCTTCGGGCTGCTCGACCCCGCCAAGCACGCCGAGCTGGCGGCGCGTGGCATCGACGCCGCCGCGCCCGGCGCGCCGTTCCCCGAGCATCCCTACCTGGCCCGCGATCATGCCGCCGCGCGCGCGGCGGTCGACCTACCGGGCGTGGACCACGAGACCATCGCGACGCCGGTCCGCGAGCAGCTCCTGCGCAACGTGGCCTACGTGCTCGACGGCGCCGTGCCGCCCGGCCACCTCGTCGGGCG
The DNA here is from genome assembly GCA_964415605.1 of uncultured Anaerolineales bacterium. Classification (GTDB taxonomy): domain Bacteria; phylum Chloroflexota; class Anaerolineae; order Epilineales; family Epilineaceae; genus UCB3. The sequence goes on from CAYQBA010000071.1 coordinate 19,998, forward strand.
CTACGGGGCCGCCGTCCACCACTTCCACATGGCGCTGCCGCTGCTGTACCGCTACAACCCGGCCAACCGGCGGGTCGTGGCGGCGCCGGGCGGCTCGCCGCACGACGTCGAAGGCCCCTACGCGCTCGGCACGCTGCACCTCACCGGGCTCGAGGTGACGCGCTACCTCCACAACGTCCGGCGCAAGGGCGTGGGCACGGGGGCCGGGCACTCGTTCATCGTGTCGTCGCGCGCCGCGGAGGTCCTTGAGGGCCGGCGCCGGGTCCCGATCATCGCCGGGGGCGACTGTCACGACGTCGTCGAGGACGGGGGCACCGCCGTGACCGGCTACGACCAGTCGCTCGAGCTGTTTGCCACGCGCTTCGGCGCGCCGCTGGCCGCGCTCGTCGCCGAGGTCACCGACTCGATCACGAAGTCCGACGGCCCGGCCAAGGCCGCGGCGTTCCGGGCCGAGCCAAGCCTCGTCCTGGCCGACGACCGCTACAACGTCGGGCAGTATGACGAGCTGCGGGCGGTGGCGACGGACCCGGACGTGCCCTACACCCTCGCGGGGGCGGTGATCAAGCTGGCCGACACCGGGACGACGTACGAGGAAGGGCTGCTCGATCCCGACCTGATGGAAGGCGTGTGGCGGCACAGCGGGGCGCGCGTCCACTGGGACATGAACGCCAAGGGGGCCATCGTGCGGCCGCTGTGGGAGCGCCTGGCCATCGAGATCCGGCTGAGCGCGGCCGATCCGTTCTACTTCCAGCGGCCCGGCGCGCTCGCCTCGGGGACGCTCGACCGCCTGCGGGACCTCGTGGCGTGGTCGCTGGCCATGGCCGACCGCTACGCGGCCCAGAACCTGGCAATCCTGGCGGGCGAGCACGGGCTCGATGGCGCGGCGCGCGACGACCTCATCGCGGCGTTCTTCGCGGACGACGCCGCCGGCGACGCGAGCGGCGTTGACGGGGCCGGCGACGCAGCGTTCGCCGCGCTGCTCGATGCCCGGCTGGACGATGCCCGGCTTGCGAGCGACGTCCGCTCCCGCGGGCTCGCCGCGACGTACCGCCTCGCGCCCGACGGTCAGCCGGCGCGCGACCTCGGGAAGCTCGTTGCCTACCGCCGCGCGGCCGCCGCGCGCCGCGCCCTCCGCCGCGATCTCGGCAGCCCACCGCCGGCGGCGGGAGCGATCGGCGAGGTGCTTGCGGTGCTGGACGCGGCGGCCGCCGGCGGGCTAGGTTGACGGGCGCCGCTACCGCCCCGCCGCCCGCAGCATCTCGCGATCCGCGATCAGCCGGTCCACCACCTCCGGGTCCGCCAGCGTCGACACGTCGCCCAGCGCCGAGTACTCACCGGCGGCGATCTTGCGCAGGATGCGGCGCATGATCTTGCCGGAGCGCGTCTTGGGCAGCCCCGGCGTGATCTGGATCTCGTCCGGCCGCGCGATCGCGCCGATCGCCTCGCGCACCTGGTCCTTCAGCATGCCGACCAGCGCCGCGCGGTCCGTGGCCTCGTACTCCGGCGTGACGATGACGTACGCGTAGATGCCCTGACCCTTGATGTCATGCGGGAAACCCACCACCGCCGCCTCGGCCACGGCGTCGTGCTCCACCAGCGCGCTTTCGATCTCCGCCGTGCCGAGCCGATGGCCCGACACGTTCAGCACGTCGTCCACGCGCCCGGTGATCCAGTAGTAGCCGTCCTCGTCGCGCCGGCAGCCGTCGCCGGTGAAGTA
>CAYQBA010000072.1:0-21549 GCA_964415605.1 uncultured Anaerolineales bacterium
CGCCTTCGTCGTGCTCGCCCATCGGCGCGCGCCGCCCGCGGGCGGCGCGGCGGGCCCGGCGGCCGCCGGCCGCGCGCTCGAACGCCATCGCCTCTTCACGCCGCCGCACCACCGGCTGGAAGGCTGGTCGCTGCCGATCGAGCTGTGGCTGCTGCGGCTCGACCTCCTGCACTCGCCCGACGTCGTCCCGCCGCGCGCCTGGCGGGGCGCCAGCGTCGTGACCATCCACGACGTCGCCTTCCTCCGGCGCCCCGAGTTTCTGACCGCGGACAGCCTGCGGTACTACGCCGGCACGGCCGACCGCGCATGGATCGAGGGCTGGGTCCGGGCACGGGACGCCCGCGTGGCCGGCGCGGCGTCTCCCGGCGCCGCCGGTGGCGGTGGCGATGGCGGCAACCGGGGACGCCCGCCCGCCGGCGGCGTCTTCCGGGCCGTGCGCCGCGCCGACGCGATCGTGGTCGTGTCCGACCATACCCGCCGCGAGCTCGTGGCGCTGACCGATGTCGACCCCGCGCGGATCCACGTCGTGCCCAACGCAGTGCACCCGCGCTACGGCGCGGCTGGCGACCCGGCCGCCGATGCCGCCGTGGCGGCCGACCTGGGGCTCGCCCGGCCGTTCATCCTGTTCGTCAGCACCATCGAGCCGCGCAAGAACGTCGTGACGCTGCTGGGCGCGTTCCGCCGCCTGCTCGACGGCGGCGCCGCCGTCGACCTGGTGCTGGCCGGCGCCGACGGCTGGCACAGCAAGGCGGTCTACGCGACCGCGCGCGACCTCGACCTCGGCGGCCGTGCCCGCTTCCTCGGCTTCGTGCCCGACGACACGCTCGCCGCGCTTTACCGGCGGGCCGCCGTCCTGGCCCACCCGGCGCATGACGAGGGCTTCGGGTTCACGCCGGCCGAGGCGATGGCCGCGGGGACGCCGGTGGTTGTCAGCGATGCGGGCAGCCTGCCCGAGGTCGTCGGCGACGCCGGGCTGCGCGTGCCGCCGGCCGATGCCGCGGCGTGGGCCACCGCGCTGGCGCGGGTGCTCGGCGATCCCGCCCTCGCCGGCCGGCTGCGCGCTGCCGGCCGGGCGCGCGCCGCGCGCTTCACCCCCGAGATCCAGGCGCGCGGCACGCTGGCCGCCTACGCGGCGGCGCTCCGGATGCACGCGGCGGATCGAGTCCGGCGGGGGCGGCCGTGAACGTCCTCGTCGTCGCCCCGCAGGTGCCGTGGCCGCCCCACCAGGGCACCAGCCTGCGCAACTTCAACATCCTCCGGGTGCTGGCGCAGCGCCATACGATCACCGTGCTGGCGTTCGGCGACCCGGGGGCGCCGCTCGGTCCACTGCCCGACCTCGGCATCGCGGTGATCGCGGTCCCGCTGCCGCCGCGCCGCCCGCTCACGGTCCGCGCTCTCGACCTGTTCGCCACGCCCGTGCCCGACCTGGCGCGCCGGCTGGCGTCGCCCGCCATGGAGGCCGCCATCGCGGCGCTGGCCGGCGCCGTGGGCGGCAAGGCCGTGTTCGACGTCGTGCAGATCGAGGGCCTCGAGATGGCGCTGCACGGCCTGGCGGCCCATGCCGCCTTGACCCGGCGCCAGATGCGGCGGCCGCGGCTGGTCTACGACGGCCACAACGCGGAGTGGGTGCTGCAGCACCGGGCCTGGCAGACCGACCTGCGCCGGCCGCGGACGTGGCCGGGCGCGCTGTACTCGGTGGTGCAGACCTGGAAGCTCCGGCGCTTCGAGCGGCGCCTGCTCGGCGCGAGCGACGCGGTGGTGGCCGTCAGCGCCGCCGACGCCGCCGCGCTGCGGGCGGTCGCGGGGCGCGCGCGCCCGCCGCTCGCCATCGTCCCCAACGGTGTCGACACCGGCCACTACGCCGTGGCGGATCCGGATGCCGTCGCGCCGGAGCTGTGCGTCTTCACCGGCAAGATGGACTTCCGGCCGAACATCGACGCCGTCGCGTGGCTGTGCGCCGAGGTCTGGCCGCGCGTGCGGTCCGCTCGACCTGGCGCCCGGCTGGCGATCGTGGGGCGCGACCCGGCCCCGCGGGTGACCGGGCTGGCGGACCCGTCGGCGGGCGTCGAGGTCGTCGGCGCCGTGCCGGACGTTCGCCCGTGGATCGGGCGCGCCGGCGTCGTCGTCGTGCCGCTGCGCGTCGGCGGCGGGACGCGCCTGAAGGTCCTCGAGGCCATGGCGATGGGCAAGGCCATCGCCGCGACGTCGCTGGCGGTCGAGGGCCTGGACCTGATCGACGGGCGCGAGGCCGACGTCCGCGACGCGCCGGCCGACCTCGCCGCCGCCATCGGGCGCCTGATCGGCGACCCCGACCGCCGGCGCGACCTCGGCCGGCGCGCCCGGGAGCGGGCCGTGGCCGACTTCCGCTGGGAACGGCTCGTGCCGGCCATCGAGGCGCTGTACGGCGGCTCGCCGTGAGCGACCGGCGGGCGCGCTGGCGGGCCCGGCTCATGCGCGTGGCGCCCGGCGCCACGCGCGGCGTCACGTGGCTCCCGGCGCCGGTCGCCCGTCCCCCGCGGCCGCGGGTGGTGCTGATCCGCCCCGACCACCTCGGCGACGTGCTGTTCGTCGGCCCGTCCATCCGCCGGCTGCGGGACGCGTGGCCCGACGCCCGCGTGACCCTGCTCGTCGGCCCGTGGTCGGCGCCCGTCGCGGCGCGCTTGCCGGGGGTGGACGCGGTCGAGACGGTGGCCTTCCCGTGGTTCGACCGCCAGCCGCGCGGGCCGGTGTGGCGGCCCTACGCCCGCCTGGTGCGCGCGGCACGCCGCCTGCGCGGGCGGTTCGACATCGCCATTGTCTTGCGCGACGACGATGGCTGGAGCGCCTGGCTGGCCGCGCTGGCCGGGATCCCCGTTCGCGCCGGCCACGCCGATGCGGGCGTGCGTCCGTTCATCACCCATGGTCTGCCGGCCGCGCTGCGCCCGGACCATGCGGTGGCCGCGGGCGTTGCGCTCGTCGCGGCGCTCGGGCATGCCGGCGCGACGCCCGGGACGCCGGGTGCGACCGTGGCGACGCCCGCGGCCTTGCCCGCGACGCCCCTGTCCGACCCGCTCCGGTTTCGGATCGACGCCGCCGATCACGCCGCGGCCGTCGCGCTGCTCGGCGATGCCGTGCGCCCCATCGCCATTCATCCCGGCGCCGGCGCGGCGGTCAAGCGGTGGCGCAGCGAGGCATGGGCGTCGGTCATCTCGATGCTTGCCGCGCCGGGCGAGGCGGTCGTGATCACCGGCTCGGCGGGCGAGCAGGCGCTGGCGGCCGTCATCGCCGCGGGCATCGAGAGCCGCCCCGTCCGCGACGTCACGTCGCGGACCGACGTCGGCGCGCTGGGGGCGCTGTTCGCCCGCTGCCGCCTGGTGCTGGGGCCCGACAGCGGTCCGCTGCACCTGGCCGTCGCCGTCGGGACGCCGACCGTTCACCTGTTCGGCCCGGCCGATGCCCGGCGCTTCGGCCCGTGGGGGCCGCCGGCGCGGCATGCCGTCGTCCGTGCCGACATCCCGTGCGTGCCGTGCGGGCGGCTCGACTGGCCGGATCCGAGCGAGCATCCGTGCGTGCGCGTCATCGACCCGGCGCAAGTGCTCGCGGCGGCAAGGTCCTTGCGGGCCCTGGATGGGGCACCTATAATGTGAAGCCTTCATCCTGCAATCGTCCGTGTCAGTCCCGGCCCTCATGGGGGGCCGTTCGGCCACGCCAACCCACACGGGCTGGTTGGGAGCCCTCGCGATGATCGAGAAGCTGGACCTGGCGGCATTGGCCGACGAGATCGAGCAGCCCTATCGCCCCGTGCGATTGGCCGCGTCCGGCGCGTTCGAGGCGTCGCTGTTCGTTTGCCACGACAAGCACACCTGGCACCGCTCCGAGCCCAAGGATCAGGTGCTCGTGGTGCTGGAGGGCGTGATCACCATCGACGGGCCCGGCGGGCGGCACGTCGCCAACGAGGGCGAGGCGGTGCTGATCCCCGGCCAGACCGGCCACAACCTCGGCGCCGGCATGCGGTCCGTCGTCGTGCTGTTCCGCGAGACCCCCATCAGCGTCAATGCCAACGGGCACCAGGTGCCCCCGGAGGCGCCACGCGGCGAGATCCGGAAGGTCAACGTGGCGGCCGAGGTGCACGGGCAGGGCCTGTTCAGCTGGCTGGCGCTCGGCACCGCCGGCGGCTGCGCCATCGCGGCTACCCGGCTCTGGGGCCGCAGCGAGCCGTACAGGGTGCCGGCCGGGTCGCTCGTGCTGCTGGTCTATCGGGGCCTCGTGGACTTCACGGCCGTCGCCGACGGCGGCGACGTCGCGGGCAGCCAGATGCTGGTCGTGCCGCCCGACACCCTGATCACGCTCGCCTCGGAGCGCGGCGCCACCGTCGTGGCCGCCGTCCGGGACGGCCTCTTGCTGCCGCGGCCGGTGGCGGCGGACTCCGCGGCGCGGGACGCCGATGCCGGCACCACCGAACCCTGAGCCGACGCGGCGATGACCGCGTCGCCCCCGCCAAACCTCAAGGTTCGAGCGCCGGCCGCGGCGGGCGGCCACCGGCGTCGACGCGCCACCCGCCTGGTCGTCGCCGTGGGCTCGGCGGTGCTTGGCGTGACCGTGGCGGTCGGTGGCCTGGCGGGGTCTGCGGTGGAGCCCGCGGCCGCCTGGGGCCCCGCGATCCCCGGCATGGCGGCGCCGGCCATCGATGCCGACGTCCGCGCCGCCATGCTGGCCGAGCCGACGCGGCCGATCTCGGTGATGCTCGTGCTCGACGCGGCCGTGGCGCCGGGGGCGCCGGCGACGGACACCACGTCAGAAGGTCGCCAACTGCACCGCGCGGCGCGCGTGGCGGCCTGGCGCCGTGCCCTGACCGACGCCGCGGCTCCCTTGCGCGAGCGCGTCGCGCGCGAGCGGCGCGCCGGACGCGTCACCCGCGCGGACGACTTGTGGCTCGCCGACGCCCTCGTCCTCACCGCGACGCCCGACGTGGTATGGGATCTCGCCCGACATCCGGCCGTGCGGCGCGTCGCCCGCGAGCCCGTGCTGCTTGCCGATCCGCCCGGCGGGGATCGAGATGCACCGGTCGTTCGCGCCGATTCGCCTCCAGGCGCCCCCTCGGCGCCGCCACGCTCGGGATCGCGCGACGCGCCCGACCCGGGCGGCCCGATCGGCGGCCCGCCCGCCGCGCTCTGGAACATCCGGGCCGTTCACGCCGACGACGTCTGGCGGCGCCTGGGGATCGACGGCGCCGGCGTGACGGTCGCGGTGGTGGACACCGGCGTCGACTACTTTCATCCCCAGCTCCAGGCACGCTATCGCGGCCACATCGAGGGCGCGACGCCGGTCAACGACGACAACTGGTGGTGCGTCCGCGACGACGTGTTCTGCGGCGTCGGCCCGCGCTACCCCGTCGACGGCTTCGGGCATGGCTCGCACGTGGCGGGCACCATCGTGGCCGGCGACGGCATCGGGGTGGCGCCTGGCGCGCGGTGGATCGCGGCGCGCGCCTGCGCGGGCCGCAACTGCCCGGCGGGCTGGATCATCGGCGCCGCCCAGTGGCTGCTCACCCTCAAGCCGGAGCGCCAGCCCGACATCGTCAACTTCAGCCTCGGCACCGACAACGCGCTCGAGGCTGGTCTCTTCCTGCCCGTGTTCAACCGCCTGCACGAGGCCGGGATCGTCGTCGTCGCCGCCACCGGCAACCATGCCGGCATCCTCCAGGCGCCGGCGAGCTTCACCTCCACCATCGGCGTCGGTGCCAGCAACGACGCCGGCCTCGTCTGGCAGGACAGCGCCCGCGGCGTGTCGGCCTGGCGTCAGCAGAAGCCCGACCTGGTGGCGCCCGGCACCGGCATCACGTCGACCGTGCCGGGGGGCGGCCTCATGCGCAACACCGGCACCAGCATGGCCACGCCGCACGTCAGCGGCGTGGTGGCGCTGCTGCTCCAGGCCCGCCCGGATCTGTCGCCGGCGGACGTCAAGGGCATCCTGACCCGCACCGCCACCCCGCTCTCGGCCACCCGCCCCGATCCCGCCGCCGGGTGGGGCCTCGTGAACGCGTATGCCGCGGTCGCGTCGGTGTCGGACGTCGGGACGCTGCGGGGGACGGTGACCCGCGATGCCGACGGCCGCGCCATCCCGTGGGCGCGCGTCGTCGTGGCCGACGAGGTCGGCAACCCGCTGTCGGAGGTCCAGGTGGAGCCCGCCGACGGTCGCTTCGCCGTCGACCTGGAACCCGGCCGCTACCTGGTGATCGCGCGCGCGTTCGCGTTCCGCGGCCAGACTCAGCGCATCACGGTGCAGGCGCGCCAGGAGTTCGTGCTGGACTTCAGGCTCGCCTTCGACGAGCCCATGGGCGTCTTCCGCGGCCGCCTGGTCGACGGCCAGACCGGGGCACCGCTGGCGGGCACGCTCCAACTCGACGGCGTCCCGTTCCCCATCGCCAGTGACGAGACCCTCGGCTTCAGCCAGAACCTGCCGCCGCAGACGTACGGCGTGCGGATCGAGAAGTTCGGCTACCGCCGCAAGACCGACGTGGTCAAGATCCTTGCCGGCGAGACGCTGTCCGTGGTGTATCGCCTGGACCCCGCACCCAAGATCCTGCTCGTCGACGGCGACGCCTGGGCCTACAACGGCGCCGTCGACTACTTCCGGGCTTCGCTCGACCGCCTGGGCTACCTGTACGACGAGCACCGCGTGACGAACGACCGGGCCGGGCCGGGGCAGCCCGGCGGGCCGCCGCTGGCCAGCACGATGGGGCGCTACGACGTCGTGATCTGGTCCAACGCGTTGTCCAGCCCCAACACCGTGATGGGGGCGTGGGAGCTCGCCGCGTTCCTCGAGCAGGGTGGCCGCCTGTTCCTGACGGGTCAGGACGCGCTGTGCTACGACGCCGGGCGCGACGTGGGGGTGCAGCCGTGCGCGCCGAACACGCAACCGCAGCCCTACGTGCGCCAGAAGCTGGGCCTGCGGGTGGTGCGCGACCGCGCCGGCAGCCTCGACGTGACGGGCGCGGCCGGCGGCCCCATGGACGGCATCACCCTCACCCTGAACGGACCCGGCAGCATGGACAACCAGGTGGCACCCGACGTGTACGCGGTGACCGATCCGCTTCGCGGCCGCCTGGTCGCCACGTATGGCGACGGGAGCGGCGCCGTGGCGCTGGTCGACACGTGCGTGCCGTATCGGGCGCTCGTGGCGGGCTTCGGCCTCGAAGGTGTGGCCGGCGCCGGCGCGCGCGACCGCTTCATGCAGCGGGCCATCGATGCGTTGACGACCGCGCCGGCCGAGCATGGCCTGCACGTCGCGCCCGACCGCGTGTCGCTCTCGCGTTCCCCTGGCGCCACGGCCGATTACACGTTGACGCTCCACAACACCGGGACGCTGCCGGCGACGGTTTCGATCGCCTCGCGTGGGCAGCGATGGCCGACCGAGATCTGGGAGGCCGGGCTCACCCATCCGTTGAGCGGCGCGCTGGCGCTCGCGCCTTGCACCCCGCGGCCGGTGGTGGTGCGGGTGCGCGTGCCGGAAGGGACGCCCCGCGGGGCCGCCGACGTCGCCCGCGTCGAGATCACCGCGCGGGAGGCGGGCATCTCCCGAACCGTCGAGGTGCGCACCCGCACGCCGGCCCCCGTCCTGGTGGTCGACGGCGACTACAACCGCGACAGCGAAGGGCGCTACCTGGCAGCGCTGGACGCCAACGGCGTGGCCTACGATGCCTGGGATCTGGGCCTGTTCTCCGTCAACCCGGCGCTGCCCACGACGACGACCTTGCAAGCGTACCCGGCCGTGATCTGGTTCACCGGCTACGACATCCTGCGGCCCGGCGGCAGCCTGGGCCTCGAGGGCCAGCGCCGGCTCGCGGCCTACCTGCAAGGCGGCGGCCGGTTGCTGCTGTCGGCCGAGGATTTCCTGCGCCTCTGGGGGCGCACTCCCTATCGCGACGATCGCCTCTTCCATCGGGACTTCCTGGGCGTGTGGGACTTCCTCGACGACGGCGGCGCTGCCGCCGCCGGCCCGATGCAGGGGGTCGCGGGATCGGTGCTCGACGGTCTCACGGGCTGCCGCCTGCCGCCGCTGGATCCGGACGACGACTTCAGCGATCGGCTGATGCCCCGCCCGGAGCGGTTGACCATGCCGGCGCTCGTCGACATCTATGGCCAGCCGGTCGCGACGCAGCACGAAGCCGCGGGCGCGTTCAAGTCGCTGTTCCTGGCCTTCGACGCGGGCGGCCTCGACCAACCGTGCGCGACGGCCGTGGTGGGCCGGGCCCTGGATTGGTTCAGCCCGCTGCATCCCAGCACGCTCGAGATCGTCGATGCCGCCGACCAGCCCGAGATCCGGCGCGCATTCGCCGGCGGCGACGTGCTGCGTCTACGGTTGAAGCTCGCCAACGGCGGGGCGCGGCCGATCGACGACGCCCGCGTGGCGTGGCGCCTGCCCGACGGCGGCGAGCCCGTCACGACGACCTTGCCCGCCGGCTGGCGGTGGGACGCCGCTCGCCGCGAGCTGGGCTGGGCGGGGCGGCTGGCAGCCTACCAGTCGGTCGTGGTCGTGGTCCCGTTTGCCCTCGACCCAGACCCGGGCGACGGCGTGGCGATGGCGGCCGAGACGCGCCTGACCGGCGAAGGCATCACGGTCACGCGCCGCGCCGCCTGGCGCGTCAACGCGTCGGATCTCGGAGCATCGAGCAAGAGCGTGCCCGACGATCAGCGCGTGCGCGACTTCGGCACCACCGCCCGGTTCGTGATCAACGTGGTCAACCTCGGCACGCGGCCGGCAGGCGGGTTCACGGTGACCGACACGCTCCCGGCCGGCCTCAACCTCTTGCCCGGCACCTTGACGCCCGAGGTGGGCAGCGCGCGCGTCGACGACCAGGGCCGCATCGTGTGGCGCGGCACCGAGCTGGCGCCGGGCCGCACGGCGTCGCTGGCGTACTTCGCGCGCGTCACCACCTGGGTCGGTGGGGCTTTGGCCAACCACGCCGTGCTGACCGACGACGCCGGCGGGCGGTGGGACCTCACGGCGCGGATCTTCGCGCGCCCCCGCCTGGTGTTTCCGTGGCTGGGGTGGCAGCGCGACCCCGATCCATAGGATTGCCCGCCACTCGGCATCTCCCTATAATGGATCGATCCTGGACACATCCACCACGCCGCGCGCCGGGGGATCCGAGGTTGGCAATCCGAACCGCGTTCAAGACCGAGATGCTCGCCATGGACGACCATGCGATGGCCATGGCGGACCTGGCGGGGGGCGCGATCCAGCGCGCGGTGGAGGCACTGGAGGCCCACGACGTGGAGGCGGCGCGCGGCGTGATCGCCGACGACGAGCGACTCAACCAGCTCTGGGTGCGCGTCGAGCGCGAGACCATGGAGATCATCGCGCGGCAGCAGCCCATGGCGTCCGACCTGCGCGAGATCCTGGCCGTTTCGGCCATCGCCACCGACCTCGAACGCATCGGCGACCATGCCAAGAGCGTCAGCCGGGCCGTTCTCGCGATCGACCGCGCCCCCGATCCGGACCTCCTGGTCAACATCCTGCGCATGGCCGAGCTGATGCGCTCGCTCCTGGCCGCCGAGATGGCGGCGTTCGCGCACCGCGATGCCGAAGCCGCGCGCGTGGTCGCCGCCCGCGACAACGAGATCGACGACCTCTACAGCGGCATCTACCACAGCCTGATCACCGCCATGATGAGCCGAGGCCCGCAGGCCATCCAGGACATCAGCCGGCTGTTGTGGGTGGCCAAGAGCATCGAACGCGCCGGCGATCACGTGACCAACATCGGCGAGCGCATCGTGTTCCTCGTGACCGGCGAGCTCACCGAGCTCAACGGCTGAGCGTCCCGCGTCAGGCGGCGGCGTGGGCACCTTGGCGGCGAGCATTCGAGCCGGGCGGGCCGGCGCGCCTGACGCGGCCGCGCCCCGATCGCCCGGCCGCGCGAAACGGTGCACACCTCTGGAGACCCTGACGTGACCCTGCCCACCCCGCCCGAACTCGAGACGCACGACCAGCTCGACGACGCCGTCCGGCAGGCCGTGGAGACCGTGGAGACGGTCAGGGCGGAGTTCGTCCACGTCCGCGGGCGGGTCGACGACCTCGACCACCACCTGGCGGAGATCCAGACCATCCAGCGCCGCACGGCCGAACGCCTCGAGCACGTCGCGGCGGCCGTGGACCGGCTGCAGCGGTTCGATGCCCTCGCCGGCCAGATCGATGCCCTGCGCGAGATCCATGTCGAGACGGAAGGCCGGTTGCAGCGCTTCGATCAGGAGCTGACGCGCTTCGACCGGCTGGAGACGCGGATCACCCAGCTGCGGCTCGAGCTGGCCAACCTGCTCGAGGAGCGCGAGCGGGCCACCCGCGCAGAGTGGTCGGCGCAGGTCCTGCAGCGCCAGGCGGAGGCGGCGTCGCTGCGCGACCAGCTGCGCGGGCTGGACGAGCGGGTCGCGGCCGTGGAGCGGCTGCCCAGCCAGATCGACGCCCAGCAGCACCAGCAGCGCGACCTGCTCCAGCAGTTGCAGGCGCTGAGCGGTCGCTTCGATCACGTCGAGTCGTCCTTCACGCAGCTGCTCGAGGCGGTGCGCCGCAGCGAGCACGCGGTGGGCACCACGGTGGCGCAGCAGGCCCAAGCCATCGCCGAGATGCGCACCGAGGTCGGGGGCTGGCGGGCGCGGATCGAGCACCAGGTCGAGCTCACGCGCGAGGCACGGCAGCTGGCCGACGGCCTGCGGGAGGATGCGGCGCACCTCTTGCAGGCCCAGCGGGCCGCGGCCGAGGCGCAGCGCCTGGCGGAGGGCCGGGTCGAGTCCACGCTGCAGGCTGTGCGCGAGGAGGTCGATGCGCGTTGGCAGCGCTTCTTGACCGAGCGGCAGCGCGACTGGGACGTGCTCGCCCGCGACACTTCCGCCCGCGAGCAGGCCCTGCGGGCTGATCTTTCGGGCGTGGGCGACGCCGCGACGGCCGAGGCCGAGGCCCTTCAGGCCGCCATCGAGGCCGGCTTCGAAGCCATGGGCCGGGACCTGACCGAGCTCAAGCAGATCCTGGCGGGGATCAGCCGGCTATGGCGCGATGCCGCCGCCGAGGCGGCCCAAGCCCTGGCGGTGGAGCTCCCGTCCTCGGACCCATCGGTGGTATCGGTCGAACGACGCCAGGCGCTGCGGCGCGCGCTGCGGGCCCGCCGCGGCTCCCAAGCGGGCTGAGCATGGCCACCGCGCTGGCACACGACCGCGTGGTCGTCGTGGGCACGGCCGGGCACGTGGACCACGGGAAGAGCGCGCTCGTGCGCGCGCTGACCGGCACCGATCCCGATCGCCTGGCCGAGGAGAAGGCGCGGGGGTTGACGATCGACCTGGGCTTTGCCTGGCGCACGTTGCCCGATGGCACGGTGCTGAGCCTGGTCGACGTGCCGGGGCACGAGGACTTCATCCGCAACATGCTGGCCGGCGCGGGCGGCATCGACGCCGCCATCCTGGTCGTCGCGGCCGACGAGGGGCCGATGCCGCAGACGCGGGAGCATTTGGCCATCCTCGACCTGCTCGGCATCACCCGCGGCATCGTCGCGCTGACCAAGGCGGACCTCGTCGACGCCGAGTGGCGGGCGCTGGTGGCGGACGACGTGCGCGGCCTGATTGCCGGCACCGGGCTGGCGGGCGCGCCGATCGTGCCCGTCAGCAGCACGACGGGCGCGGGCATGGATGACCTCGTCGCCGCGCTGCCGGCCGCGCTGGCCGACGTGCCGCCGGCGCCATCCCGCCACCGGGCGCGGCTGGCGGTGGATCGCGCCTTCGCCGTCGCGGGGTTCGGCACGGTCGTGACCGGCACCCTGCGCGACGGCGAGATCGCGCCCGGCGACGGGGTCGAGATCCTGCCGCCGGGGTTGAAGGCGCGGGTGCGCGGCGCTCAGAGCCACGGCCGTCCGGTGGCCGGCGCCCGGCCGGGGACCCGCGTCGCGCTCAACCTGGCCGGCGTCGACGCCGGCCAGATCGAGCGCGGGATGGTGGTCTGCCAACCCGGCTGCTATCGCGAGACCCGTCTCTTCGACGCCACGCTCGACGTGCTGGCCGACGCGGCGGCGGTGACCCACGACCTGGCGGTGCACATGTTCCACGGCGCCGCCGAGATCGCGGGCCACGTGCGGGTCATCGGGCGCGGCGCCATCGCGCCGGGGGCGTCGGGCGCGGTGCAGATCCGGCTCGCCCGCCCCGCCGTGATGGCGGCCGGCGACCGGTTCATCGTGCGCCTGCCATCGCCGTCGCGCACGATCGGCGGCGGCACCGTCCTGGACCCGCATCCCGCCGATCGGCGGCGGCGGTTCCGGACCGCGGTCGTCGGCCGGTTCGGCGACCTGGCGACCCGCGATCCGATGGCCGTGGTCTGGCACATGCTGTCGGAGCGCGAGCCGTGCCGGGCGGACCGGATCGAAGCCGCCGACTCGGGCGTCGAACCCGACGCGCGCGACGCGGCGCTGGCGGCGCTGGCCGCCGACGGCCGTGTGCTGGCGCTCGGCGACCACTGGATCACCGATGCGGGCTGGCACGGGCTCCGGCAGCGGATCGAACGGGTCCTGGCGCGGTACCACGGCCGCCACCCGCTGCGCATCGGCCCTCCGATCGAGGAGCTGCGCGAGCAGGCGGGCGTTCCGCCCGCCGCGTTTGGCGCCGTGATCGACCGGGCCATCGCCGACGGCTGGCTGGCCCGATCCGGCGACGGGTTGCACCTGCCGTCGCACGCCGTGCGCTTCTCCGCGGACCAGGCGTCGGGGGTGTCCGAGCTGCTGGCCCGGTTCCGCTCGGACCCGTTCAAGGGTCCGTCGCGCAAGGATGCCGAGGCCGCGGTTGGTTCGGCGGTGCTCGGCGCCCTGATCGCCCGCGGCGATCTCGTGGCCGTGGGTCCCGACGTCTTGTTCGATCGCGACGGCTTCGCGACCCTGCGCGACGGCGTGCTGGCGCACCTCGATGCCCACGGCACCATCGCGGTGGCCGATCTGCGCGACCGGTTCGAGACCAGCCGCAAGTATGCGCTGGCGTTGCTCGAGCACTTCGACCGCTGCCGGATCACCCGGCGCGTGGGCGACGTGCGGGTGCGGTTCGGCGCGCCCGGCAGCGCCGAACCAGCCGCGCCCGCGCGCGACGGCGGGCCGCAGGCCGGCGCACGGGAGCCGCGCCATGCTTGACGTCGCGGTGATCATCGTCAACCACAACACGGTCGACCTCGTCGACGCGTGCCTGGCGTCGCTCGAGCACGGCGGGCTGGACGGGGTCCGGGCCGCCGTATGGGTCGTCGACAACGCCTCGACCGACGGCAGCGCGGAGCGGGTGCGCGCGCGGCACCCCGCCGCCCGCGTCATCGCCAGCCCCGTCAACCTCGGCTTCGCCGGGGCCAACAACCGGGCGCTGCAGGCCGCCGGCTTCCCCACGCGCCCCGGGGACGGCGCGCGCCCCGCGCCTCGCGACGGCGGGCCGGCGCCGGCCCGCCACGCGCTCCTCCTCAACCCCGACACGGTGGTGCCGACCGGCGCGGTGGCCGGGTTGGTCGCGGCGATCGAGGCCGAGCCCGACATCGGCATCGTGGGGCCGAAGCTCATCCTCGAGGACGGCTCGCTCGACCTGGCATGCCGGCGGTCGTTCCCGACGCCGGCGGTCTCGTTTTACCGTTTTACCGGCCTGGCGCGCCTGTTCCCCAACAGCCGCCGCTTCGCGCGCTACAACCTGACCTACCTTCACCCCGACGCGCCGACCGACGTCGACAGCGTGGTCGGCGCCTGCATGCTGGTGCGCGGCGCCGCCATCGCCGACGTCGGCCTCCTGGACGAGCGATTCTGGATGTACGGCGAGGACCTCGATTGGGCTCTGCGGATCCACCAGGCCGGCTGGCGGGTCGCCTATCGCCCGCAGGTCGTGGTCCACCACGTCAAGCGCGCCGCCAGCCGGCGGAGCGCGCGGGCCGCCTTCGAGTTCCAGCGCGCGATGTGGCTGTTCTACCAGAAGCACTACGCCGCGACGACGCCGCGCTGGGCGCACGCCCTGGTCCTGCTGGGCCTGGCGCTCCGCGGCGGCCCGCGCCTGGTGCGCGCCATGTGGTCGGACCGGAGCGGCGCGTGAGCCACGCCCCGGTGCGGCCGCACGACGACCGGCTTGCGCACGGCTGGCGCGAGCTCGGCCCGGTGCTGCGGCAGCGGCACGGCTGGCCGGAGCGGGTGTCGCTGGTGGCGCTCGACGTCGCGGCCTTCGCCGCCGGCCTGCGGCTGGCGCACGCGCTCTTCACCCGGTTGACCTTCGACGACCCTTCGCTGGCGACGCTGCCCCAGTTCACGGCGTTCGGGGCGCTGCTCGGCGTGCAGGTCGGCGTGATGGCGATCGTGTTCTTCCTCGGCCAGCTGTATCACCTGCCCCGCGGCACGTCGCGCGTCGATCTCGGGATCTACGTCCTGCGCGCCGTGTCGATCGGCGTCATCCTGACGTTCGCGCTGACGAGCTTCTTGTTCCCGGACCTGGCCTATGCGCGGCGGCTGCCGTTCTACGACTGGGCCACCACTCTGGCGTGCGTGATGGGGCTGCGCCTGACCCACCGCGCCATCTGGGGGGCGCTGTGGCGGGCCGGGTTGGCGCGGGCGCGCGTCCTGATCGTCGGCGCCGGCCCCGCCGGTCAGGACCTCGTCACGCGCATCCACCGGCGGCCCGAGCTGGGCTACGCGATCGTCGGGCTGGTGGACGACACGCCCGCCCGGTCACGGGCCCGTGGCGTGCCCATCGTCGGGCGCACGTCCGAGCTCGGCGACCTCGTCGACGACCTCCACGTCGACGAGGTGATCATCGCCATGCCGGAAGCCACGCGCCAGGCTCTGATCGGGCTGATCAGCCAGGTGCATCGCGAAGGCGTGTCGATCCGCATGCTGCCGGACGTGTTCCAGCTCATGGCGGGCGAGATGCAGATCAGCGCGCTCGACGGGCTGCCGTTGCTCAGCGTGCGCGACGTGGCCCTGCGCGGCTGGCGCCAGACTCTCAAGCGGGGCTTCGACGTCGTGGTGAGCGTCGCGATCCTGATCGCCCTCGCGCCGCTTATGGTGGTCCTGGGCATCCTGATCAAGCTCGAGTCGCCGGGTCCCGCGTTCTACGTCCAGGAGCGCATGGGCCTCGATGCCCGGCCCTTTCCGATGCTGAAGTTCCGTTCGATGCGCATCGGTGCCGAGGCCGACTCGGGCGCGGTGTGGGCGCGCCGCGAAGACCCGCGCCGTACCCGGGTCGGGCGCTTCATGCGCGAGCACAACCTCGACGAGCTGCCCCAGTTCATCAACGTGCTGCTCGGGCACATGAGCATCGTGGGCCCGCGGCCGGAGCGGCCCGAGTTCGTCGCGGAGTTCCGGCGGCACATGCCGCGCTACATGGAGCGCCACCGCGAGAAGGGCGGCATCACCGGCTGGGCCCAGGTCAACGGCCTGCGGGGCAACACCTCGATCGAGGCTCGCACCCAATACGACCTCTACTACATCGAGAACTGGTCGCTGCTCCTCGACGTCAAGATCATCCTCAAGACCGTCCTCTCCGGGTTCCGCGACCCCAACGCGTATTGACCCCGATCCAGCCGATCGCTACGATTGACGCTCGTCGCGAGGCCCGCCTGCGCGGTCCCGCGCCGCCGTCGGCGATGCACAGCTCAGGCAGGTTCGACCCATGGACGTGCAGCTCACCGATCGACAGCAACGCATACTGGCCCTGGTTGTGCACGACCACGTGCAGGGCGCCCAGCCGGTGGCCAGCGGGTCGCTCGCGCGGCGCCATGCCCTCGGGGTCGGCACAGCCACCATCCGCAGCGAGCTGGCCGCGCTCGAGGGCTTCGGGCTGCTCATGCAGCCCCACACCTCGGCCGGACGCGTGCCGACCGTGGCCGGCTATCGCTACTTCGTCGAGCACTTGATGCGGGTCGCGGAGCTCCCGGCCAACGAGCGCCGGACCATCCGGCACCAGTTCCACCAGGCCGGCAAGAGCCTCGACCGTTGGATGCGGCTCGCCGCCGCCGTCGTGGCCCGCGTGTCGGGGGTCGTGGGCCTCGTGGCCCGGCGCGAGGCCGGGGGCGCGATCGCGCCCCCGCAGCTCTATCACGCCGGCCTGACCCAGATCCTGTACGCCCCGGAGTTTGCCACGGGCGAGCGCCTGCGCGGCGTCGTCGAGCTCCTCGAACACGGCCGCGGCCTCGAGCCGATCCTCGACCGGCTGCCGCGGACCGGCGTCCAGGTCATCATCGGCGGCGAACCGCCGTTGGAGGCCACGCCGCACGTGGCGCTGGTGTTGGCGCGGTTCGGGCCGTCGCCGCAAGCGGGCGGCGTGCTCGGGGTGGTCGGGCCGACGCGCCTGGCCTATGAGCGGGCGGTGCCCACGGTCGGCTACGTGGCCCGCCTGATGAACCAGCTGATGGCGGACGCCGCCGTGTGAGATGGTACGCGAACCCATGACCCAGGACTATTACGAGCTCCTCGGCGTCGGCCGCGATGCGAGCGCCGACGACCTGCGCCGTGCCTACCGCCGCCTGGCCAAGGCGCATCACCCCGATCTCAACCGCGACGACCCGGAGGCCGACACGCGGTTCAAGGCGATCAACGAGGCGTACGAGGTGCTGCGCGACCCGCAGAAGCGTGCGCTCTACGACCGCTTCGGCGCGGCGGGGGTCCAGGGGCGCGGCGCTCCGGATATCCGCTCCGACTTTGGCGACCTCGGCGACATCCTCGAGGAGTTCTTCGGTTTCGGTGGGCGGGGCCGCGCCCGGTCTGGCCCGGCCGCCGAGCGCGGCGCGGACCTGCGGACGCGGGTGAAGCTCGGCTTCTCCGAGAGCGTGTTCGGGTCGCGCCGGCAGATCGAGGTGGTGCGGCGGGAGACGTGCGAGGACTGCCGGGGCAGCGGTGCGAAGCCGGGCACGCAGCCCGCGCGATGCTCGGTGTGCCGCGGTACGGGCGAGGTGCGCAAGGCCCAGCAGAGCGTGTTCGGCTCGTTCGTCAACGTCCAGACATGCCCGCAGTGCCGTGGCCGCGGCGAGGTCATCGCCGACCCGTGCGAGGCCTGTCGGGGCCAAGGGCGAAGCCAACGGTCGCGGACGCTCGAGGTCGACATCCCGGCCGGCGTCGAGGACGGCACGCAGATCCGGCTGAGCGGCGAGGGCGAACACGGGCTGTGGGGCGGCCCGCCCGGAGACCTCTACGTGGCCCTCTCGGTCGATTCGCACCCGGTGTTCGACCGTCGCGGCAACGATCTCGTGGTTGAGCTGCGGCTGAACCCGGCCGACGCGGCGCTCGGCGCCGCGGTGGTGGTGCCGACGCTCGACGACGATCGGACCGTGACCGTCAACATCCCGCCGGGGACCCAGACCGGCGATGCCTTCGAGGTCGAGGGGCTGGGGGTGCCGCACCTGCGGCGCTCGGGACGCGGCAAGCTCGTGGTGACGACGTTCGTCGCGATCCCCGACAAGCTGACCCGTGAGCAGCGCCAGCTGCTCGAGCAGCTGCGGGCGACGTTGCCGGGATCGGGGGTGGTCGAGCACGGGAACACGGGCTTCTGGGACCGCTTGCGCGAACGGTTCCGCTGAAGCATGGCCACGGGCGCCCTGACCGAGATCAGCGTCGCGGTCGACGGCGAGGCGGCCGAGGCCGTACACGAGCTGTTCGAGCGGCATGGCGGGGGCGCTGTGGTCGAGGTCCGCGTCGCCGACCCCGCCCGCGGCGATCCCGGCGGCGCCACCACCACCTGGCTGCGCACCTACGTGCCGGCCGACGACCTGGACGCGCGCCGGCGCGTCGAGGTGGGCCTCTGGCACTTGAGCCAGATCCACCCGCTCCCGGACGCGGTGATGCGGGACCTGGCCGAAGCCGACTGGGCCGAGGCCTGGAAGGCCCACTACACGCCGCTGCACCTGGCGGGCGCCTTCGTGGTAGTTCCGGCCTGGATCGATCCGGCCGAGACCGAGATCGCCCCCGGCGAGCACGTGGTGCGGCTGGATCCCGGCATGGCGTTCGGCACGGGGCTGCACCCCACCACCCAGCTGTGCCTGGCCGCCCTGGCCGCGCACGTCCGGCCGGGCATGCGTGTCCTCGATGCCGGCACCGGCAGCGGGATCCTGGCCATCGCGGCCGCCCGCCTGGGTGCGGCCGACGTGCGGGGCGTCGACATCGACGCCCGTGCCGTCGAGAGCGCGCGGGCCAACGCCGCGCTCAACGGCCTGGCGATCCGCTTCGACGCGGGCGGGGTTGCGCCCGCGGCCGCCGCGGCGTTCGACGTGGTGGTGGCCAACATCCTGGCCCCGACCATCGTGGCGCTGGCGCCGGCTCTGGCCTCGCATCTCCATCCGGGGGGCACGCTGATAGCCAGCGGCATCCTCGACGAGCAGGCCGATGGCGTGGCGGCGGCCCTGGCGGCGGCGGGGTTCGACCCGCCGGAGCGCCGTGCCGACGGCGACTGGGTCGTCTTGATCGCGCGGCGCGCGGACGGCGCCGGCGCGGCGCCGCCGCGGGCACCGGCGTGACGGCTCCACTCACGACCCCGCGCCTGTTCGTGGCGCCCGGGACCTGCCAGGGCGCGGCGATCGAGCTGGGCCCGGCGGATGCCGGCCGCGTGCGCCGCTTGGGGGTCCGGGTTGGCGACGCGTTGGTCGTGCTGGACAACTCGGGTTGGGCGTGGTCCACCGTCGTGGAGCACGCCGAGGGCGATGGCTGCCGCGCGCGCGTGACCGGGCGTTGGCTGGCGCCGGAGCGCCGGACCCAGGTGAGCGTCTACCATGGCCTCCTCCACCCTTCGGACTTCCGGCGCCTGCTGTCCACCGCCACCGCGCTGGGCGTGGTGGCCTTCTTCCCGGTGATCGCGGACGGCAGCATCGTCCCCCTGGGCGGCGTCGCGGGCGACGACGACGTGGCCACCTGGGAGCGGTTGATTCGCGATGCCGCGGAGGCGTCGGGTCGTGGGCGCTGTCCGGCGGTGGGTGGCCCGCTGTTCCTCGACCACGCCCTGGATCAGGCGGCACGCGCCAGCACGGTGCTGTTCGTCGACGTCGCCGGCGTCCCCATCGCGACCGCCCTGGCAGACCGGCCGTTCTCGGTCGACGTGTTCCTGCCCTCGCCCAGCGGGTTCTCCCCCGACGAGCGGGCCCGCGCCGCGGCTCGGGGCGTGCACGTCGTGGCCGCGCCGCGCGCCGGGCCCGACCCCGTGGCGCAGGCGGCGGCCGTGCTCACGGCCATCTACGAGCGACTCGAAGCGCCTGCGGCCGCTGCTGCGTGGCCCGGCGGCTAGAGCGTGCTGGACTTTGACGCGACGCGAAGGATGATGCTAGATTATGGACCGCGCGCCCATCCGGCATCGTGTCGATGTCGGCCCACCGGTCATCGCCCAGTCGAGGCACCTCCCGCCCCATGCCGCCCGGAATCCACACGCCAGAGTACTGGATCGAGAGCTTCAAGCCGTCCAGGGCCGACCTGGACATGCTCTACGAGTTCATGATCGAGGTCAACCACCCGGTTGGCATCGAGGTGCTTGCCGAGCGCGTGGTCCGCGCGCGGGTCGAGGCGACGCTGGCGTCCCGCTTGAAGCACCGCAACGCCACCGGCACGGTCTACCGGCCGGCGGACCGCTACGACGCCGGCCAGAAGCTCGTCTTCCCGGCCCTCGACGGTGCGACCGGCGTGGTCAGGTCGGTCCGCGCCGGCAACAACCCCGCGTACGGCAAGTACGACGTCATCGACGTCGACCTGGGCGCCGAGACGCGCGCGTTTGCGGCGGGGTTGACGTGGGACCATGCGCTCTCGCAATCGGACGAGGACCTCGACGCCGACGTGCTGGTGGAGCGCTACGCGCCGGTGATCGTGCCGCAGTTGGTCGCCACGTTGTCCCGCGAGTCCGACTGGCTGTCGCTCGGCGATCGCTGGTCGCTGCGATCGCTCTTGCCCGAGGTCAACGCCGGACACCGCAACCTCGCCGAGGCGATCATCATGCTGGCCGGCGAGCCACTGCCGGCCGAGCACCTGTTGAAGGACCTCGACCTCGATGACAGCGTGCCGATCGAGACGCGCGCGCTGGCGCTCGAGCTGGCGCTGTCCGCCGATAGTCGGTTTCGCAATGTCGGCGCCGTCGAGGCGCCGTTGTGGACCCTGACCACGCCCGTGTGAGGCCCCGTCCGATGCTGCACGCCCGCACCGACATCCACACGCCCTTCCACATCGACATGCAGTGGTGGTCGAAGCAGGGGCGGAACTTCGATCGATTCCTGGCCGAGATCCTCGGCGACCCCAAGGTCGATCGGTCCGTCGACGCCGAGGCGCTCGACTACATCGACCCCGGCACCGCCGAGGTGCGCCAGCTCAACCCCTTGTGGGTGCGCGTGTTGTTGGATCAGGCCCATGCACCGGACTACATCACGCCCGCCACGCCGCTGACCAACGCGGTGCTGCGCCTCTTGATCCAAAACCTCAATCAGCCGATGTCGGCCGTGGACATGCAGCGGCGGATCAACCGCGGCACGCCTCAGACCCTGCTGCGGGTGTTGCAGGCGGCCCGCCATCAGTACGGGATCGCGGTCGCGCACGATACTCCGGACGCCGGCGCTCCGAGCTGACGCGGCCTCGTCTTGGGTGTCGGAGGCCGTCGACGCAGCGCCGCTTGGGCGCGCCGCGCGGCGCCGGTGGCCGCGGTCGGCGCGGTGCTGCTGCTCGCCGTGGGATTGCGGCTCTATCACGCCGACGCCCAGAGCCTCTGGTATGACGAGGGGACCAGCGCCGCGCTCGCCCGTCGGTCGCTGGCCGAGATCGCCCGCGGCGCAGCCGGCGACATCCACCCGCCGCTGTACTACTGGCTCCTCGCCGCCTGGGCGGGCGCCTTCGGCGATGGCGTCGTGGCCCTGCGGGCCTTCTCGGCGCTCGCGGGCACGCTCGTGGTGGGTGGGGTGATCGCCGTCGGCTGGCGCCTGTGGGGCCCGGCCGTCGCGCTGCTGGCCGGGTTGTCGGCGGCGATCTCGCCGTATCTGGTGTGGTACAGCCAGGAAGTGCGGATGTACATGCTGGCGGCGGCCTGGGGGGCCGCGCTGGTCTGGCTGGCGCTGGCACTTCGCGCGGACGCGGCGGGCGCTCCGGAGCGGGGCAAGCCCGGCGCATCCGGCCGCCTGGCCGGCGCGCCGGCGTGGCTGACCTGGGCGCAGTGGACGGTGTGCGCGACGGCGGCCCTTTACACCCACTACCTGGCCGGCGCCAGCGCCGTGGCGACGGCCAACGTCGTCATCGGGCTGGGGGTGGGGCGGGCCTGGCGCGCGGGGTCCGCTCCGGGACCGCGCTTCCTCGCGGCCTGGGGGTTGGCCAACGCCGTCGCCGGTCTGCTGTTTGCGCCGTGGCTGCGCGTGGCGTGGCCCGCCATCCGCGACTGGCCGGCGCAGGGCCTGCCCGTCTCGGTCGCGCAGGCGGTTTTCGATGTGCTGGCCACGTACGCGCTGCGCACCCCGGAGAGCGCGCCGATCGAGGGCCGGGCCGTGCTCGCCGCCCTCGTCTTCCTCGCCGCGGTCGGCGCGGCGCGTCACGGCCGCGACGGGTCGCGCGGCGCCGCGGCGGTGGCCGTGGCGTGGGCGGGCACG
>CAYQBA010000073.1:0-21223 GCA_964415605.1 uncultured Anaerolineales bacterium
CGGCCGCACGAGATCGCGCGCCGCGCCCACGCGTTCGCGGCGGCCGTCCGCGTCCAGCCCGGCGTACCCCGCCAGGGCGTCGGCGACGGCGTCGGCCGTGTCGGGCGGGAGGCCGACGTCCGCCGCCAGGGCGCGCCAGTGGGTCACGAAGGCCTCGAGCCCGCCGTACACGGCGCGGTCGGCGAACCCCTGGTGGGCCTCGAGGTCGAGGATCTTGAGCAGCTGATCGACGGGCGATGACATGCGGGGACACGATAGCCACGCGCCGGGAGCGAGTCAACCCCGGCGGGTCGTGCCGGCGGGTCGTGCCGGTGGCGGCCTGGCCCGTCGACCAATTCTACCCCGATCGTATCTCAGACGCCGTTTTTCCGTTACTTATGTGAGGGGCACTCACCGTGGCTTAATGTGTCCCGTTTGGCGGCTGCACGCCGCGCGGGGGCGCGGTGATGTCGGGCCATTTGTCATTTGGAGATCGGGGAGCGGCCATTGGTCCGTTGCACGCGGGGGAGCCCGCCCGGCGGCGCCGGGCCGTCCCGACCAGTGGCGTGCCGGCCGTGGCACGCCGTGCGCAAAGCGGCAAGGGGGAGCCAGGTGCGATTGCGTTCCATGACGGCGCTGGGGATCGCGGCCGCGTGCGTCGTCGTGGTGTTGGCCGCGCTGCGCGAGCCGGCGCGGCCGGGCGACACATCCCGTCCCTCGTCTCGCTCGGGAGCACCCGCGCGCGCCGCCGCCGGCTTCGATGCCCGCGGCGCGCTCGACGCGCTGCGTCCCGGGGTGGTCGCGGCCGCCCCCGGCGATGCGTTGAACGCCCCCGACGCCCTGCCCATCACGGGTGTCACGTTCCTCGTCAACACGACCGACGACGCCGACGACATGACATGTGACGCCGTGCATTGCAGCCTGCGCGAAGCCCTCAACGCCGCCAACGCCACGCCCGCCACCCGCGACCACGTGACCTTCGACATCACCGCCTCGCTGACCGTCCCGTACGGCGGCGCGACGCCGCGGCATATCATCACGCCGACGTCCGCGCTGCCGCTGATCACGGGTCCGGTGTTCATCGACGGCTTCACCGAGCCCGACTACGCTGGCGCCGCCGTGATCGCGCTCAACGGCGACGGCCTGGCCGCCGACGGCCTGCACTTCTCGGCGCCGGAAGGCAGCGTGGTCCAGGGCCTCATGGTCTACGGCTTCGACGGCGACGGCTTGGTTTTCGACACCGGCGGCGGCAGCTTCGTCCTCCAGAACACCATCGGCACCGACGTCGACGGAGCAGGCTCCCTGGCCAACACCGGCGACGGCATTCGCATCCTGGGGGTGATGAGCAACACCCTGGGCGGCAACACGCTGGCCGGCAACCTCGGCGCCGGGGTGCTGATCAGCGGCACCGGCGCGAGCGGGAACCTGTTGCAGAGCAACTTCGTCGGGGCCGCCTACGCGAACGGGGCGCGCCCCGGCAACGGGGGCGACGGCGTCATGCTCGTCGACGCGCCGGGCAACACGCTCGAAGCCAACTTCATCGGAGGCAACGGGGGCAGCGGGGTCGCGATCAGCGGCACGTTGGCCGTGAGCAACGTGGTCAGGTCCAACATCGTCGGCAGCACGGTGCCGGTTGGATTGGACGGATCGTTCGGCGCCGACCTGCCGAACGGGGCCGACGGGCTGCGGCTGACGAATGCCGGCGCCAACCGGATCCTCGGCAACACGATCGCGCGCAGCGGTGGGCACGGCATCGTCATCACCGGCGCGCTGGCGGTCGGCAACGCCGTGTACGGCAACCGGATCGGGGCGGACGATACGACGTGGCCGGGCGGCGATCTCGGCAACGGCGGCGACGGCGTCCGGATCGAGGGCGGGGCTTCCGAGACCTGCGTCGGGGGCAGGGCCGGCTACGCCCGCTGTCCGGGCGATCCCTCGCTGCCCACCAGCGGCAACACCATCGCGTTCAACGGCGGCGACGGCGTCGCGGTCGCCGCCGGCACCGGCAACACGGTCCGCTTCAACGCCATCTACACCAATGCGGGCCAGGCCATCGATCTCGATGCCGACGGCCCGACGGCCAACGACGCCGGCGACCCCGATGCCGGCGCGAACAACCTCCAGAACTTCCCGGAGATCACGCGGCTGTCGGTCAACTGCACGCTCACCGGCACCACCGAGCTGGTGATCGAGCTGGATGCTCCGGCGGGCCTCTACGACGTCGATATCTTCGTCAACGCCATCGGCACGTTCGCCTACGCCGACGGCCCAGAGGCCCAGAAGCGGATCCAGTCGGCGACCGTCCCGCCGGGCCCGTCGACGATTCCGTTGCCGCCGGCCGACACCAACAACCTGTCGATCACGGCCACCGACGCCGCCGGCAACACGTCCGAGGTCGGGTTCCGCCTCGGGGCCCTGCTCGAGGTCAACGCCGACACCGACCCGCTCCTCGACAGCTACGAGTTCAAGGACAGCAACGACCTGGGCGGGCCGACGTTCGCGTTCGTCGACATCTCGGGCACCGGCACCGATGTCGACGCCGGCGACGAGACGGTGACCGGCACGCTCCCGATCACGTTCACGTTCGAGCATTTCGCGGTGCCATACACCGATGTGTGGCTCTCGTCCAACGGCTGGCTCTCGTTCACGGATCCGACCGGCGACCCCGACCCGACCAACGACTGCCCGCTGCCCAGCGCCGCCGGCGTCGACGGCTTGATCGCCGCGGTCTGGGACGACCTCGACGCCAGCGTGGCGGGCGCAGCCGTGTTCTACCAGTCGTTCGCCGCCGGGACCTGCCCATACGGCACTTATCCCGGCGCGTGCTTCATCGCCCAGTGGAACGACGTCGTGCACAAAGGCACGTCGGACGACCTGACGTTCGAGATCATCCTCTTCGACGACCACACGTTCCTGATCCAGATCCTCGATGCCGGCGACGAGGCCGGGTCGGGCTCGACGACGGGCACCGAGAACGCCACGGCCATGGTGGCGGTGAACTACGGCTGCGACCGCGCGGCGGCCATCGCCGACAACCTGGCGATCCGGTTCACCCCGGCGCTGCTCGGCGACGCGGCCACCGGCGACGGCCTGTGCGAGATCATGGTCGGCGGCGGGGTGTGCACGCTGCGCGCCGCCATCGACGAATCCAACGCGCTGCCGGGCTTCGACAACGTCACCTTCGACATCTTCCCACCCGGCAAGCACACCATCGCCCCGACATCGACGCTGACCATCGTCGACCCCCTCAGCATCGACGGCGACACCCAACCGCCGCCCAACGGATCGCCTATCCACGCGGAGCCCCAGATCTACCTCGACGGCGGGGGCGGCGTCGGCGACGCGCTCCGGGTCGAGTCGGGCAGCTCGACGATTCGCGAGCTCGGCATCGTCAGCTACAGCGGCCACGGCATCCGGGTCGTCGAACGGGGGTGCAACACCCTGGCCGACAACGTCATCGGCGCGATGCTCCCGGCCATGGGCGGCATGGGCCTGGGGGGCGATGGGATCCACATCCAGGGCGTGATCAGCAACACGCTCGTCGGCAACGTCATCGTCGACAACGCGGGCAACGGCGTCGCCATCCGCGGCGCCGCGGCGATGTTCAACGTGTTGCGCGACAACCTCATCGGCATCGTCGGCGACTACACCACGCCGCCGCCGGACGCGCTGCCCCCGTCGCCGCCGGTGCCGCTGTCGTTCGTGGCGCTCGGCAACGCCGGGCACGGGGTCGTGATCGAGAACGGTTCCAGGAACAGCGTCGGGACGGTCGTCACCGCCACGACCGGCAGCAACGTCATCGCGGCGAGCGGCGGCCACGGCGTGCTGATCACCGGCACCCTGGCCACCGGCAACCGCGTCGTCGACAACCGGATCGGCGTCGACTACGACGGCGACGATCCCGTCGGCAACGCGCTGGACGGTGTGCGCATCGAGGCCGTCGACGGCGCCACCGGCGACCCGGCCGTCACGGGCACCCTGGTCGAGGGCAACACGGTCGGCGACAACGGCGGCTACGGGGTGGCCGTGGTGGGCGCCACCGCCCGTGGCCACGTGATCTCCGGCAACACCATCGGCACCGACGAGGCCGGCACGGTGGGCATCACCAACACGCTCTCGGGCGTCCTCATCGATGCCGGCAGCCTGAACGAGGTCACCGGCAACCTGATCTCGAGCAACGGGCTGCCCCCCAGCGTCGGGCACGGCATCGAGGTCCGCGGCACGGCCGCCATGTCCAACACGCTGGCCGGAAACACCATCGGCACCAACCGGGCCGGGACGGCGGCCCTGCCCAACGTGGGCAACGGCATCGACATCGCGGGGGCCTCCAAGACCGCGATCGACGGCAACCATGTCGCCGGCAACGGCGACCCGGTCTCGGGCGTCGGCGGCTACGGCGTGCGCATCGCGGGCGCCACGGCCACCGGCAACACGTTGCGCGGCAACTTCATCGGGGTCGACGTCGGCGCCAGCGCCGCCATCTCGAACACGCGCAGCGGGGTGCTCATCGACGGCGCGCCCGGCAACACCATCGGTGTGGCCAGCGGCAGCGTGACCGATGTCAACGTCATCTCCGGCAACGGCGTGCCCGCCCTCCCGGGCGACGGCCACGGCGTCGTCATCCGCGGCGCGGCGGCCACCGGCAACGTCGTCCAGGGCAACGTCATCGGCCTGAACTACGAGGGCTTCGGGAGCGTGATCGACACGCCGATCCCCAACCAGCGCAGCGGCGTGTTCGTCGACGGTGCCCCCGGCAACACCATCGGCGGGGTCGGGAGCTTCACCGACAACACGATCGGCGGGAACGGCGAGCACGGCATCCACATCGCGGGGGCGGGCGCGACCGGCAACGCGATCCAGGGCAACACGATCGGCAGCGACCCGTCCGGCACCGCGACCGGCCTCGGCAACACCGGCAGCGGCATCCTGATCGACGGCGGCGCGTCCGGCACGTGCGTCGGGGCCGAGCCGGGGTTCACGCCGTGCCCCGCTCCCCCGGGCGAGTCGGGCTTCAACCGGATCGTGCTGAACGGCGCCGCCGGCATCACGGTCACGACCGGCACCGGGAACGCGATGATCGGCAACGAGATCGCCGACAACGCGGCCCTCGGCATCGATCTCGGCGGCGACGGCGTGACGGCCAACGACGGCGCGGGCGACGGCGACGGCGGGGCCAACAACCTCCAGAACTTCCCGGTGCTCACGAGCGCGCAGAGCCTCGGTGCTCCGTTCGACCCACAGACGATGATCGCCGGCACGCTGCCGAGCAGCGGGGGGCCCTTCCGGCTGGACTTCTACCGCAACACGGCGTGCGACCCGAGCAACTTCGGCGAGGGGGCGGTGTTCATCGGCGCCGAGAGCGGGGTGGCGCCGGGCGCGTTCATGGTCACGTTGAACCTTCAGGTTCCCGTCGGGGAGTTCATCACCGTCACGGCGACCGACCCGGGCGGCAACACGTCCGAGCTCTCGGCGTGCGTCGAGGTCGAGGAGAAGCCGACGCCGACGCCGACCCAGACGCCGACCGAGACGCCGACGCCGACGGCGACCAACACCCACACGCCTCAACCGACGCTGACGCCATCGAACACCCCGACGCCGTACCCGCCGGACCCGACGGTCATCCTGGCCCCCGTCGCCGACGCGCGCGTCCAGAACAGCAACCCGACCTCCAACTACGGCACGTCCACCCAGCTGCGGGTGCGCGGTGGAACGACGACGTACAACACTTACCTGCGGTTCGAGGTCGTCGACGTCCTCGGCCCGATCTACCGCGCCCGGCTGCGGGTGTTCGCCTACGACGGGTCGAACCTCGGCGGGGCGGTGTACACCACGGCCACCGACTGGGGTGAGACGACGATCACGTGGAACAACGCGCCGGTGATCTCGGGCTCGCCGCTCGATACCCGCGGCGCGGTGGCCGACAACACATGGGTGGAGTACGACGTCACCGAAGCGATCACCGGCAACGGCCCGATCGGCTTCGGCATCAAGACCACGTCGACCAACTCGCTCTACTTCAACGCCCGCGAGGCCTCGTCGAACCGGCCCGAGCTGGTCATCGACTACCTCGGCCCGTCGGCGACGCCGTCGGCGACCGGCACCGGGCCGACCGCCACGGGCCAGCCGACGGCCGGCGCGAGCGCGACGGCCACGCGGACGCCGACCGCGGCCGCGACCGCCACGCCCGGCGCGACGCCCACGCGGACCGCGACCGCGGCTCCGACGACCGCCGCCACCGCGACCCGGACCGCGACGCCGATCTCGACCACGGCCGCCTCGCCCACCGCAACCCGGACCCCGACCGCGGGGGCCACGGCGACGCCGGCCAGCGTCATCGTGCTCACCCCGGCGCACGACGCGCGGGTCAAGAGCGACAGCCCCAACGCCAACTACGGCGGTGACACGGTCCTGCGCCTGCGAGCGGGCACGCCCGCCTACACGACGTACCTCAAGTTCACGGTCGCCGGCGTGCAGGGCACGGTCCAGCGCGCCACGCTCCGGCTCTACGCGACGGACGGTGGGGACGACGGCGGGTCGGCGTTTGTGGTGTCCAACGCCTACGCCGGCACGTCGAACCCGTGGCTCGAGAGCGGGCTGACGTGGAACAACGCCCCCGCCATCGGCGGCTCGCCGCTCGCGACCGTCGGGACGATCGGCAACAACCAATGGGCGGCGTGGGACGTGACGGCGGCCGTGACCGGCGATGGCACGTTCAGCTTCGGGCTGAACACCGGCTCGACCAACAGCGTGTACTTCAACAGCAAGGAAGCGTCGGCCAACCGCCCCGAGCTCGTGATCGAGCTGGCTTCGGGCACCGCGGACGCGACCGCCACGACGGCGGCGTCGGCCACGGCGGTGCCGACGCAAACCGCCGTGGCCACCGCGACGCGAACGCCGACGGGCGCGCCGACGACGGCGCCGACGGCCACGCGAACCGCCACGCCGCCGGCCACCCAGGCCGCGACGGCGACGGCCGGCGCCACACAACCGGCGACGGCCACGGCGACCCGCACGCCGACGGCAGGCGCGACGCCGACCGCCGCCCCGATCGTGCTCGCCCCGGTGCACGACGGACGCGTCAAGAGCGACAGCCCGACGACGAGCTATGGCACGTCGGACTACCTGCGGCTGCGGTCGACCGGCCCGACCTACGACAGCTACCTCAAGTTCGACGTGACGGGCGTCGCCGGCCAGGTGCAGCAGGCCACCCTCCGGCTATGGGCGTACGACGGCGCCGATGCCGGCGGGGCGGCCTACGCGGTCTCCAACAACTACCGGTCGACGTCGACGCCATGGGTCGAGACCGGGTTGACCTGGGACAACGCGCCCGCGATCTCGGGCTCGCCGCTCGACACCGTCGGCGCCGTGGCCAACAACGCCTGGGCCGAGTACGACGTGACGGCGGCGGTCGCCGGCAACGGCACCGTCAGCTTCGGCTTGCGCACGACGTCGACGAACAGCCTGTACTTCAACGCGCGTGAAGCGGCCACCAACCGCCCGCAGCTCGTCATCCTCGTCGGCGGCGGCGCGCCGCCCGATCGGGAGCGCGCGGGGGACTGGCGCTCTGGCGCATGGCCCGGCCGCGTGCCGGGGCGGCCGCGCGTGCCCGGGAGGTCGGAGTGATGATGCAGCGTGGGCATTCCCGTCGCCCCCGGGGTTTCAGGGCGCACGTGGCCTGGGCGGCGCGATTGGCGCTGGCGGCAGGGCTGGCCCTGGCCCTGCGCGACTCGGACGGAGCCTTCGGCCCCGACGTGGCCGGCGCGCAGCCGTCGCCCCCCGACTTCAACAGCTTGCGCAACCGCGAGCTCCAGTGGGGAGCCTATGGCGACGACAACGACGAGTTCCACCTTCCGCGAGGTGCCGACACGTCGTCGGTGGTGCGTTACGCCGAGTCGTTCTCGCAGTTCAACGCCCGCCCGCAGATGCCCGGCCAGGGGGGCGGCTTGCCGAGCACCGGCGGGGTGACCGGCGGGATGCTCCCGCCCGGCTGGGAGATCACGAGCTGCGCCGTGTCGGTGTTCAACCAGTGGCACCTCGAGCGGTCGCCCGCGAACATCCCTTGGCTGGCGACGACGCGCGGCACGATGCCCGACCCGGAGATGGAGCCGGAGCTGACGTTCATGACGGTGCCGGCGATGTGGTACGGCACGACGCCGCTGGCCGACCCGCAGCCCGACATCCCGCCGCCCGAGGGGCCCGGCCCCGTTCCGCCGTGCGACCGCCTGCTCGGCACGAAGTACCCGCCGAAGTACCCCATGGGCGATCTTTGCACCGCGGAGGGCGGTGGGCTGGTGCCGACGTGCGGCAACATCGTCTCGCCCCGCATCAGCCTCTTCGACGTGCCGACGCCGATCGCGCTGACGTTCACCAACCTCATCGACAAGCTGCCGGGCGTGCACGTGGCGCGGGTCGAGATCTCGGTCAACGGCAGCGAGTTCGTGGTCCTCAAGGACTACACCGCCATCTCCGGCGCGGGGCTCGGGACGCGCTCGGGCATCCCGCCGGTGTACCAGAAGGAGGAGATCGACCTCTCGGACTACGCCTACTCGGTGATCCAGCTGCGGTGGTTCTTCCTCAACAACAACCCGTTCATCTCGACCAACTTCTACGGCTGGGTGGTCGACAACGTCGAGATCCGCGGCGGCATGGGCACGCGCCGGCCGGGCATCGGCAAGCCGCCTGGCCCGCCGCCCCTCACCCCGCCGTTCCCGCCCGATCCGCTCAAGGAGCACCTCGACTTCCGGTGCCTGGGCGAGGTCCTCCTGCCGACGGGCGTGCGGCCACCCCTCGAGCAGCCGCGCATCTATATCGCGGACACCGGCAACCATCGGATCTCGGTGTTCCGTTACGATCATGACCGGAACTTCCCGGATCCGCAGCCGTGCAACGTGTCGCTGACGCCGCCGCGCAACTGGTTCGGGAGCTACGGCGACGACGACGAGCACCTCAACAGCCCCCACGACGTGGTGGTCGGGCCCGACGGCTACATCTACGTGGCCGATACCGGCAACCACCGCATCATGCGCTTCAAGCAGAGCGGCAAGCCGGCACCTCACCTCGGCCTGCACGGCGGCGGCGCCCTCAACGCCTACGGCAGCTACGGCGCCGGCACCGGCCTCGACGGATCGCCGGAGTTCAACTCGCCCAAGGGAATCGCGGCCAGCGGCTGGAAGTACTTCAACGCCGGGCTCGGGCTGGTGGCCCGCTACTTCTACCTGTACGTCGCCGACACCGGCAACCACCGGATCCAGCGCCTGGCGATCGACAAGTTCGGCCGCCTGGTCAGCCTGGAGTGGCGCGAGTTCGGCTCGTTCGGCGTCGGCGACGACGAGTTCAACCAGCCCGTCGGCATCGACGTCAACCCGATCGACGCGCCGACGGTCCTCGCGCCGCCGCTCTTCCAGCTTCCGCTTGTCGGGCGGCCGATTCCCGCGTGGGCGGGCCGGGTCTACGTGGCCGACAGCACCAACCACCGGATCAAGGTCGCCGACCTCGACGGCAACTTCCAGGACGCAGAGTCGTTCGGCCGCTACGGCGACGACTACCCGGACCTGACGAACGTCGTCGAGCTTCACTCGCCCCAGGACGTGGAGGTCGGGATCCGCCTCGAGAGCGTCAGCGGCACCGCCAGCCGCGAGGTCGACCTGTACGTCGCCGACACCGGCAACCACCGCGTGTTCTACCTCATGTGCGGCGGGGTCACGCCGCCCCGACCCTGCTCGACGCCGCTGACCGCGTTCACCGCGGTCTTCGGCCGCTACGGCGACGCGTTCGGCCTCTTCAACAGCCTGGCCGGCTTGGCCGCCGATCGCCTTCAGCCCGAAGACTACCCCGACAGCGTCGGGACAGGCAGCGACGTCTTTGCCATCGATACCGGCAACCACCGCGGGCAGCGGTTCGCGCACCCATGACATCGCCCGTGCGCCCCGTGCGCCCCGACCGCCGCCCCGCTTTCGACATCGACCGGCCGAACGCCGTGCCGGCTGAGCAGCCCATCCCTTCAAGGACGATTGCCATGAACGACCACGCCCCGATTCACGCGACGCCCACCCCGACCGACGCCACGGTCGGCACCGGAGGGGCGAAGCGCAGACCCCGCTGGTGGTGGGCCCGCCGCGCGCGCCGGGCGGTGCTTGTCACGTGCGTGGTGGGGGTGTCGCTCATGGCGAACCGCAGCGCGGTCGTGCACGCGTTCGGCGACCTCAAGGTGGACATCGGCGGTGTCAGCCCCGCCGTGCCCAACAGCTGCCTCTCGTGTGCGGCGGTTCCGCCAACCCTCCCGGATCCGTTCCATCCCGACGACAAGATCATCGCGGGCGCGCAGACGCTGATCCCGCTCGTGATCCCGGCCAACCGATCGTCTGCCCAGAATCCCGAGGACGCCTTCATCGTGACGGTGCGGAACACCGACACCAACCCCGCGAACCCGCCGTCGGAGCCGGTGGTCTTCGAGTATCGCGCGCCTTACGGTGTGACCATCACCGGCATGCAGATGAACGGCATCAACGCCAGCGGGCCGATCATCAACTTGCCGTGCGAGATCGGCACCGAGCTCGACCCGCCCGAGCCGAGCACGTGCGAGATCGGCCAGCTCCCGCCGGTGGTGGGGGCGGTCACCATCCAGATCGAGTACTACGTCGACCGCGCCATCATCCGCGAGACGCTGTTGGACCACGACGTCCGGGCGTACCTGACGCCGATCGGCACCGACGCCAACGAGGCCGACAACCAGGACCACGCCTTCACCAGCGTCGAGACCCTGGCCGACCTGCAGGTGCTCAAGAGCGGGCCAAGCTGCCCCTTCCCGTTCTTCCCGAACAACATGAAGGCCGGCACGTGCGACATCTTCAAGCTCGCCGTGACGAACAAGGGGCCGTCGGTGGCTCGCCACGTGTTCGTCGGCGACAGCTTCCTGCTCGACCCGCGCGGCGGCCTGACGATCGAAGAGGCCCGCGTGGTCGAGACCGAGGGGACGAGCTGCAGCGTGCAGACGACGTTCGGCCAGAACACCGGCATGTTGTGCGACCTCGGCGACATCATCACCGGCGACGTCCGCTACGTCGAGGTCAAGGTGTGCGCCGCGTCCGACATCCCCGACGGCAAGAATTTCCTTAACTTCACGGCCGTGGGCAGCGGCAGCCTGCCGCCCCCGCTCGGCATCAACCCGCTGATCCCGGCGGGCATCATCCCGATCCTCGGCCTCGAGTTCCCGTTCACGCCCGAGCCGTGCCTGTCGCTGACCGGGGCGCTCAAGTGCCTCAACAACGTCAGCGTGCTGCCGGTCACCGTGAACTCCGAAGGCGATCTCGACATCGAGAAGAGCGTCGAGCCCGCCAAGGTCAACGCCGGCGAGCAGAACAAGTACACGATCAAGGTCACCAACAACGGCCCGTCGGACGTGCTCAACCCGATCGTCAAGGACACGCTCCCCGAGGGTGTCGACTACGAGGTCGACAACGACACCTGCATCGTGCGCGACCGCAACGCCGTCGGTCCGGACAAGTACGGCTACTTCACCGAGGACAGCGGGCGCGACCCGTTCCTGCGCCGCGACGGGCCGCAGGAGGGCCACGACATCGACAGCGGCGACCCGCCGCCCTTGCCGATTCCGTACGACCCCGCCGACCCCGGCGCGCCGTTCTTCGACATCGCGACCACCGGCACCGCGATCGGCGCGTTCGCCGGCGGCCCCGATGACGGCTCGGCCAACGTGCCGATCGGCTTCAACTTCACGTTCTACGACGAGGTGGCGAGCAGCGTCTGGGTCAGCACCAACGGCTACCTGAAGTTTGGGACGGGCGGGCCCGACACGACCGATCCGGAAAACGACTGCCCGCTGACCGCGTCGACCCCCAACCGCGCCATCTACGCGTTCTGGGACGACCTCGATCTTTCCACCGGCAGCGTGCGCTATCGGGTCGTCACCAACCCGCAGGACACGTCGCTGGACGTCTTCATCGTGCAGTGGAGCGACGCGACGATCAAGAACAGCGGCGATCAGATCTCGTTCCAGGTCCAGCTGTTCCAGGGCACCAACCAGATCCGCATCGTCTACGGCCCCGGCGTCGATGCCACGCCTGCCGCCTCGGGAGCGTCGGCCACGGTCGGCATCGAGCCGCGGATGGAGCTCGCCGACGAGGGCGGCGGCGTGACCTTCGCGTGCGGCGACGACGCGAACCCGGCGGCGCCGTTCCTGTCGGAGAACCAGGTCATCGCGTTCACGCAGGACGTGGCGCCGGGCGACGAGCTGATCTGCCGGGTGGGCGAGCCGGTCAAGCCCGGCAGCGTGCCCGCCTACATCGAGGGTGCGTTCACCGGCTACCCGAACATGGGCTGCATCGCCGGCCTCCTCGACCTCAGCCTGCCCTTCGACAACTTCCAGGTCACCAACGACAAGGTCTTCACGTTCCGCGACGGCTCGACCGTGACGCATGTGATGAAGCCGGGCGAGATGCGCATCATCGAGGTCCAGGGCCTCGTCGACCCGTCGATCAAGCCCGGCACCCTGATCACCAACACCGCGGTCATCACCGGCTACACGACGCTGGGCGACCCGACCACGATGACGATGCCCGACAACTTCCAGCCTTTCGGCGGCAACAACACGGGCGACACCAAGAACCTTGTGCTCCAGAAGGCCGACCTGCGGGTGACCAAGTTCGGCAAGCCCGACCGCGCGGTGCGCGCCGGCGAGGTGCTG
The DNA here is from genome assembly GCA_964415605.1 of uncultured Anaerolineales bacterium. Taxonomy (GTDB): domain Bacteria; phylum Chloroflexota; class Anaerolineae; order Epilineales; family Epilineaceae; genus UCB3. Next base: position 12,680 of record CAYQBA010000073.1, read on the forward strand.
ACGTACACCATCGTCGTCGACAACTACGGCCCGAGCTGGGCCGACGACGTCGCCATCAAGGACGTCCTGCAGGCGTCGAAGAACTTCGACCTCATCGACATCCACTCGGACCGCCGGGCAATCTGCAACGGCTTGCCGGGTCCCCGCAACGAGATCATCAAGCCCAGCAAGTGGCCGCTCGACGAGCCGCCGCCCGCGTTCGGCGTCGACGACGACACCGGCGTCGAGGATATCGAGCAGCGCCTCGAGCTCGACTGCACGCTCGTCGACGACCCCGACACGCCCGAGGGCGACGAGATGGCGTCCGAGAACACCATGGAGAACCGCCTCGAGGTGCTGGCGGCCGACGGACCACCCAACAGCGGCCGCTGGATCCTCACGCTGCGCGTGCGGGCGCGGGACACGCAGAGCCTCAACAACGTCGTCGACGTGCTCAGCCCCGTCGCGGCCGATCCCGACCGTGAGAACAACCACGACGAGGTCGAGCACGAGATCACCGACGTGGCGGACCTCGAGATCAGCAAGACCGACTCCGGTGACCCGTTCGTGGCCGGCACCGAGTTCACGTACTACATCGACGTCACCAACCACGGACCGTCGGTCGCCGACAACGTCGTCGTCGTCGACACGCTGCCGCTCGAGGTGTCGGTCGTCAGCATCTCGCAGCCCGGGGCCGGCTCGTGCGCCACGGTGCAGGGCACCGACGGCAACCTGCAGGTACGCTGCAACCTCGGCAACATGGGGGCCGATGAGGACGAGCGGATCGAGATCCGGGTCAAGGCCGATCCCGACATCCCCGATGGCACGATCCTCTTCAACCAGGCCGTGGTCACCAGCGACATCTTCGACCCGACCAACCACGACAACATCACGCGGTCGCGCTCGGTCATCATCGCCCGGGTCGACCTCGGCGTCACCAAGGTCGACGACCCCGACCCGGTCCTCGCCGGCCGCGACCTCGAGTACCGCATCACCGCCGTCAACCACGGGCCGTCCAACGCCCGCGAGGTCGTGGTGCGCGACGCCTTGCCGGCGAACGTCACGTTCATCTCGGCGAACGTCGTCACCGGGCCCGGCGTGTGCCTCCCGGCCCCGATGGGCCAGGTCACCTGCCAGCTCGGCAAGCTGGGCGTCGAGCAGGTCGTCGAGATCGCCGTCAAGGTGCGCGTGAACGAGGACGCGCCGTGCGGCGTCGACATCGTCAACGACGTGACGATCGAGAGCACGACCGACGAGGTGTCGCCCGACCCGACCGCCAACGCCGACCAGCGCCAGACGCGCGTGAACTGCGACGCCGCGCTCGCGATCACCAAGACCGTCTCGGACCAGACGCCGGTGGCGGGCACGGAGCTCCGCTACACCATCGCGGTGACCAACAACGGCCCGTCGCGCGCGCTCGACGTGCGCGTCACCGACGACCTGCCCGCCGACGTCGCGTACCGCCTCGACACGTTTGGGTGCGGCGCGAGCCTCTTCGGTGCCGGCTGCGCCCTCGGCGACCTTGCGGTCGGGCAGACCGTGCGGTTCGACGTCATCGTGGCGCTCGAGGCCGACGCGGTGTGCGGCACGACGCTGACGAACGTGGCGTCGGCCGACGCCGACAACGCGGCGCGGGTCGAGGCGACAGCGGACATCGTGGTGGATTGCGAGAGCGACCTGTGGATCCGCAAGTTCGGCAAGCCGGACGAGGCGGTGCGCGCCGGCGAGGAGCTGACCTACTACGTGACGGTGACCAACCTCGGCCCGAGCGACACCGTGCCGGGCGAGGTGTACTTCCGCGACCTCCTGGCGTCCGACGGCTCGTTCACCGTCACGCGCATCGCCAGCGACCACCCCGCGACCTGCGACCCCGACAACGGCCCGGCGTTCCCGCTGCCGTTCAACGGCGCGGTCGAGGGCAACCAGGACCTCGAGATCGTCTGCACGCTCGCCGACGACCTCAACCCGAACGAGCAGTGGATGGTCGAGATCGACGTCACGGCCGACCAGGCGCAGACGCTGAACAACACGGCCGACGTGTTCCACGCCCGGTCGCTCGACCCCAACCGCGCCAACGACCACGCCGAGGTCGCGCACGCCATCACCGACGTCGCGGACCTGTCGATCGTCAAGAGCGACAGCGACGACCCCGTGACCGCCGGAGAGTCGTTCGACTACGACCTCCGCATCGTCAACGCCGGCCCGTCGCCGGCGGAGAACGTCGTCGTCCGCGACACCCTGCCGCTGGGCCTCCGGGTGACGGGCCTCAGCAGCCTGGCCGGCGGCACGTGCGGACTCGACCAGCCCGCCGACGGCGCGGCCAGCGTGGTCTGCTATCTGGGCGACCTCGACGTCAACGAGCAATACAACATCACGATCGAGGTCGCGGTGCCCGATGGGTTCGACCACGGGAGCACGCTGTGGAACGCGGCCACGGTCGACAGCGACGTGCTGGATCCTGAGCGCGGCGACAACCTCGACCGCACCCGCACCCGCGTCGTCGCCGAGGCCGACCTCGAGGTCACCAAGGCCGATGACCCCGATCCGGTGCTCGCCGGCGCACCGCTGACCTACCGGATCAGCGTGGTCAACCATGGCCCGTCGCAAGCCCGGCGCGTGGTGGTCACCGACGACGTGCCGGCGGGCTTCACGGTCTTGTCGGCGGCGCCGCTCAGTGGCGACGGGGTCTGCCAGGCGCTGCCGGCCGGCTTCGTCACGTGCGACCTCGGCAACCTGCCGGCTGGCGCCGGATACCAGATCGTCGTCGAGGGCGTCGTGGACCCGGCCGCGGCATGCGGCACGCCGCTGCTCAACGTCGTGAGCGCGGGCAGCGATACCGCCGAGCCGGCGCCCGACGTGTCGCCCAACACGGCCAGCCAGTCGACGGCCGTCAACTGCCAGGCCGCGCTGACGGCGGTCAAGACCGTATCGACGCGCACGCCGTCCGCCGGCACCGACCTCGTCTACACGCTCTCGGTGCACAACGCCGGGCCCTCCGTGGCGGCGGACGTCGCGGTCAAGGACATCCTGCCGCCGTCGATGACCTACGTGCTCGACACGCGCCGGTGCGGCGTGGACCTCTTCGGCGTCGGCTGCGACCTCGGCGACCTCGCGCCGGGCGAGACGGTCAGCTTCGACGTCGTCGCGCACCTGGCGCCCGACGCGGCCTGCCGGTCGACCCAGACCAACACGATGATCGTCACGTCGACGACCGCCAGCAGCGTCGTCGCCCGCGCCGACGTCGTCGTGAATTGCGACGCCGACCTGCGGGTCCTGAAGTTCGGCAAGCCCGACGGCTCGGTCCGCGCGGGTGAGGTGCTGTCGTACACGGTGGTCGTCGACAACCTCGGCCCTAGCTTCGCCGAGGGCGTGTTCATCAAGGACATCATGCAGTCCTCGGGCACGTTTACGGTGCTGAACGTCTCGTCGGACCGCGACGCGGCGTGCGTGACCGACCCCGCCGCCTGGAACGACGTCAAGGGCCATCTCGAGCTGGGCTGCACGCTGAACGATCCCCTCGGAGTGCTCGACGAGAACGGCTCGTTCCCCAACCCCGGCCGGTGGATCATCGGCATGACGGTGATGGCCAACGAGTCGCAGACCATCAACAACGTGGTCGATGCCGGCGCCCGCCAGGCGCACGATCCCGACGCGCGCAACAACCGGGCGGTGGTCGAACACGCCATCACCGACGTAGCCGACCTGTCGATTACCAAGACCGACCATGACGTCGACGAGCCGTTCAGGGCCGGCACGACCTTTACCTACGACATCACGGTCCGGAACGACGGCCCATCGACGGCCGAGAACGTCGTCGTGGTCGACACCTTGCCCATCGGCCTCGACGTCGCCGATCTCGCCGACGGGTGCGCCGCGACGACGCTGCCGACGGGCGCTCGCAAGGTCACGTGCAACCTCGGCACGCTGCCCGTGGGTGCCGAGCGGGTCATCACGCTCGAAGTGCGGGTGCGGCCCGACATCGCCGACGGCACGGTCCTGTGGAACCATGCCATTGTGCTCAGCGACGTGTTCGATCCCGACAACCGCGACAACATCGCGCAGACGCCCTCCCGGATCGCGGAGGAAGTCGACCTTGAGGTCACCAAGCTCGACGAACCCGACCCGGTGACGGCCGGCGCGCGGCTCGAGTACCAGCTCGCGGTGACGAACCACGGCCCGTCGTTGGCGCGCGACGTCGTGCTGACCGACGACCTGCCGGCGGGCCTGACGGTGGTGTCGGTCGTCCCGCTTGGCGGTCATGGTACGTGCCAGCCGTTGCCGGTCGGGTTCGCGACGTGCCACTTCGACACGCTCGCGCCGGGCCAGAGCGAGACGGTGACGCTCGTGGCGGAAGTCTCACCGGCCGTGGCGTGCGGGGTTGACCTTCTCAACGTCGTCTCGGCCGCCAGCGATTCCGCCGAGCCACCGGTCGATCCGCACGCCAACGTGGCGAGCGCTGCCACGAGCGTGGCGTGCCGTGGCCGCCTGGTGGCCTCCAAGCTGGCCTCGACGTACACGCCCGTCGCCGGCGGTGACCTGGTCTACACGCTCTCGGTCCGCAACCTCGGGCCGTCGGTCGCGCGATCGGTGACGGTAACCGACACGCTGCCGGCCGGCATGACGTACGTGTTCGACACGCGCGGCTGTGGCTCGGGCCTGTTCGGCGCCGGCTGTGGGTTGGGCGACCTCGATCCGGGCGAGGGCGCGACGTTCGACGTGGTGGTCCACGTGGCGCCCGACGCGGCGTGCGGTGCCGTACTGCCCAACGTGGCCCGCTTCACGTCCACCACCACGGACCCGGTGTCGGCCTCGGCTGATGTCCGGGTCGACTGCGTCGCCGACCTGCGCGTGTTGAAGTTCGGCAAGCCCGACGGCGCCGCGCGCGCGGGCGAGGTGCTCACGTACACCGTAGTTGTCGACAACCTCGGCCCCAGCTACGCGCCGGGCACGGCGATCAAGGACGTCCTGCGGGCCAGCGGCGGCTTCGATGTCGTGTCCATCACCAGCGATCGCGACCACACGTGCACGGCGGACCCGGCGGCCACCGGGGGCGGCGGTCTGGCGGATCCGTGGCTGCCCAACGCCATCGCCGCGGTCAACATCGACTGCACGCTCGATGAGCCTCTGGGTGTCCTGCGCGCCGACGGGTTCCCGAACCCGGGCCGGTGGATCCTGACGATGGCGGTCCGGGCGCGCGAGGGACAGAGCATCAACAACGTCGTCGACGCGACGTCGGCCGCCGCCGACCCCGACGCGGCCAACAACCGGGCGCGGGTGGAGCATGCCGTCACCGACGTGGCGGACCTCGAGGTCTCGAAGACCGACAGCGGCGACCCGTTCCGTGCGGGCACGGCGTTCGAGTACCGCATCGCGGTCACCAACCGTGGCCCGTCGACGGCCGAGAACGTGGTCGTGGTCGACACGCTGCCCCTCGGGCTCAGCCTCGTCGACATGAGCCAGCCCGGGCCCGGCTCGTGCAGCGCCGTGCAGCAGGTCACCGAGAACGTCGTGGTCACCTGCAACCTCGGCACGCTGGCGGACGGCGACGAACGCGACATCACGCTCACGGTCACGAGCGCGCCGGACGTGGCCGACGGAACCATCTTCTGGAACCAGGCCGTCGTCTTCAGCGACATGTTCGATGCCGACAACCAGGACAACGTGTCGCGCTCGCGCTCGCGGATCACCGGAGAGGCCGACCTCGGCGTGACCAAGTCGGACGCGCCGGATCCGGTCACCGCCGGCCAGACCGTCGAGTACCGGATCACCGTGACCAACCACGGCCCGTCGGTGGCGCGCGACGTCGTCGTCAGCGACGACCTCCCCGACGCGGTGGCCGTCGTGGCGGCGGCGACGCTCAGTGGCCGCGGCGTCTGCCAAGCGCTGCCGGCCGGCTTCGTCACGTGCCACTTCGACGACCTGGCGTCCGGCGCAAGCGAGGACGTCGTGATCACGACCACGGTCGACCCGGCCGCGAGCTGCACGGCCGACCTTGTCAACCGCGCGGCGGTGGCGAGCACGACGGCCGAGCCGAGCCCGGACCCGCACGTCAACAGTGCGACGACGACGACCGACGTCGCGTGCCGCGCGGCGCTGGCCGTCACCAAGACCGCCTCGTCGTACACGCCGGTGGCGGGTGGTGACGTGGTCTACACGCTCGCGGTGCGCAACCTCGGGCCGTCGGTGGCGCGGGCGGTGACGCTCCGCGACACGCTTCCGGCCGGCATGAGCTACGTGCTGGACACCCACGGGTGCGGCGCCGGGCTGGTCGGCGCGGGCTGCAATCTCGGAGACCTGCTGCCCGGTCAGACGGTGAGCCTCGACGTCGTGGTGGCCATCGCGGCCAGCACGCCTTGCCAGGCCGTCCTGCGGAACACCGCGACGGCGACGTCGGCGACCGCTGACGCCGTCTCGGCGCAGGCCGAAGTGCGCGTGGACTGCGCGTCCGACTTGCGGGTGCTGAAGTTCGGCAAGCCCGACGACCACGTGCGCGCCGGCGAGGTGCTGACGTACACCGTGGTGGTCGACAACCTCGGGCCGAGCGTGGCCGAAGGGGTGTTCATCAAGGATGTCATGCAGGCCTCGGGCGTGTTCACCGTCCTCGAGGTCACATCCGACCGGCCGGCGCAATGCACGACATCGCCGGCTGGCTGGAGCGATGTGCAGGGCCAGCTTCAGATCGACTGCGCGCTCGACGCGCCACTCGCTGTCCTCGATGCCGCGGGTGGCTTCCCGAACCCGGGCCGGTGGATGATCACTGTCCGCGCGCGCGCCGAGGAGGCGCAGTCGATCAACAACGTCGTCGACGCGGGCGCCCGCAAGGCGCGCGACCCCGATGCGTCCAACAACCGCGCGACGGTGGCGCATGCCATCACCGACGTCGCCAACCTCTCGGTTCGCAAGCACGACGGCGGCGGCCCATTCCGGGCCGGCGAGTCGTTCACCTACACCATCGACGTCCGCAACGCCGGGCCGTCGACGGCCGACAACGTCGTGGTCGTCGACACGCTGCCGCTGGGCCTCAGCGTCGTCGCCGTCGACCCGGCGGGGCCGGGCGTGTGCGGGCTCGTGCAGCAGACCACCGGCAACACCCGGGTCACGTGCGTGCTGGGCGCGATGCCTGCCCTCGCCGAGCGCACAATCAGCCTCGAGGTCCGCATCGACCCGGACGTTTCGGGCGGCGCGCTGCTCTGGAACCGTGCGACGGTCGAGAGCAACGTGTTCGACCCCGACAACCGCGACAACGTCGCGCGCGTCAGCTCGGCGGTCATCGCCGTGGCCGACCTCGGCATCGCCAAGGCCGACGGACCCGATCCGGTGGTCGCCGGCGAGACGCTGACGTACGACCTCACCATCGTCAACCACGGCCCTTCGAACGCGCGGGACGTCGTGGTGACCGACGTGCTGCCGGCGGGTGTGGACTTCGTGAGCGCCGGCGTCCTGGACGCCCCTGGCCTGTGCCAGGCGCTCCCGCCGGGCTCGGTCACGTGCCAGCTCGGCCAGCTTGTCCCGGGCGCGACGCGGCGCGTGAGCATCGTGACGCGCGTCAAGGCCGACGCGGCGTGCGGTGCGCCGCTGACCAACACGGCGTCGGTGGCCAGCACGACCGCGGAGCCCGCGCCGAACCCGTCGCCCAACAGCGCCGCCGCCAGCACGCAGGTCCGCTGCCGCGCGCGCCTGAACGTGTCGAAGTCGACGGCCGACCTCACGCCGGTGGCCGGCGAGGACGTGGCCTACACCATCACGCTGTGGAACGACGGGCCCTCGACGGCGCGCGACGTCGTCGTCATCGACCACCTGCCCGCCGGGATGGCGTATCGGGTCGACAGCCGTGGCTGCGGCGCCGGTCTCGTGGGCGCGGGCTGCGCGTTGGGCGACATGGCGCCCGGCGCGGTCATCCGGTTCGAGGTGGTCGCGCGCGTGGCAGCAGACGTGGCGTGTGGCACCACCCTGCGCAACAGCGCCGAGGCGCGCTCGACGACGGCCGCGACGGCGACGGCGGTGTCCGACACGGCCATCGATTGCGTGTCGGACCTGCGGATCGTCAAGATCGCCAAGCCCGACGGCGACGCCGGCGCCGGCGGGGTGATCGAGTACACGATCACGGTCGACAACCTCGGTCCGAGCGTGGCGCCACAGGTGACGATCCACGACCTCCTGCAGTCCAGCGGCCGGTTCGACGTCGTCGGCGTCACGAGCGACCGGGCGGCGACCTGCACCTCGGACCCCGATCCGGACGCCGCCGGCGAGCCGTTCGCGGTTCCACCGGCAGCCGGGGCGTCGGCCGACGTCGACCGCCGCTACCAGCTCGACTGCGCGCTGGCGGACCCGTTGGCGGTGTTCGCGGGCGGCAACCCCCAGGGTGCCGGGCGCTGGATCGTCACGGTGCGGGTCACGGCGGACGGGCGGCAGGACCTCAACAACGTCGCCGCGGTGTCGAGCCCGGCCGTGCGTGACCTGGCGGTGGCGAACAACCAGACCGAGGTCGTACAGCGGAGCTTCGTCGACGTGGCGAACCTGTCGATCTCGAAGACGGACCTGCCGGACTGCGACGCGGGGGACCCG
>CAYQBA010000074.1:0-12286 GCA_964415605.1 uncultured Anaerolineales bacterium
GCCCGCGGTCCCAGGGAGCACACGCGTGTGCTTCTGCGATGTGTCACGCCCTCAGCTCTTTTCTCACTTTTCCTCGACCCCTACCCCCGCACCACCGTCACCGTGCGCCCCGCCGGCGTCACCGCCTCCGCGGCCGAGGTCCGTTCCTCGATCAAGGGCTGGTCCTTGCGCCGGTCGAAGATCACCAGCCAGCCGGTGTCCAGCCCCAACCCCGCGAGGTAGCCGTCGATCTGCTCGAGCCCTTCGGCCAGTGGGTCCGGCCGCCCGTCGCGCCAGACTTTCAGCTCGAAGGCGAACGTGTCCGGCCCGTAGCGCAGGCACAGGTCCATCCGTCCGCTGCCGATGGCGTACTCGCGCTCGAGTGTCCCGCCGGCGTTCGCCACGCGGTCGAGGTAGGCCATCATCACGAGGTGCGGGGCGATCTCGGCGTAGGGCGCGCTGCCCAGCAGGGCCTGGCCGTGGCGGCGCCAGAAGGCCAGGAAGTTGTCGAGCAGGCGGCGGATGTCGATGCGGCCGTCGTCGGTCAGCCACGCGGTGGGGATGCGGGGGAGCGACGCCCGCGGCGTGGTGGCCAGCACCTTGACGAGCACCTCGCGGTAGATCGGGTTGGCGATCACGAGGCCCGCGGCGGGGTCCATCCGGCACAGTCCCAGGTCGAGCACGAAGCGGATGTCGTCGTCGGGGACGTCACCGAGCGCCGTTCCCGCCAGCATCGGCTCGATGATCGCCCGCACCCGCGGCTCGCGCAGCCGCTCGGCCAGGCTGTCCAGGTGGGTGTCCTGACGGGCGATGAGGATCTCCTTGGCCTGATCGAAGACCTCCGCGGTGACCGGGACCGATCGGTCCGGGACGAGCACCTCGACCGCCTGCCGCGCCAGCGCGTTCACGAGCCACGGCTGGCCTTGGGTCAGCTCGAACGCCCGCGCGACCGCTGCGTCCGTGAAGGGCTGGCCGGTGTCGTCGGTGTGCTGGCGGTACAGCGCGGCGACCTCGTCTTGGGTGAAGTCGCGCAGCGTGATGCTCTCGACCTTGATGTTGAACGGGCTGGCGGTGCCGAGCCGCCCTCCCACGCCCTCACGCAGCTTGTAGTCGCGCACGTCCCGCAGCCCGATCAGGGCCAGCGACCACGGGAAGTGGTCCGGCCGGTTGCGGTAGCCGTCGCGGAGCTGGCGGAGCACCGAGATCAGCGTGTCGTCGGCCAGGGCGTCGATTTCGTCCAGGAAGACGACCAGCGGGCGGGGGGCGGCTTCGGCCCAGGCGCGCAGCGCGGTTCCGATCCGCCGACCTGGCTGGTCGGCAGGCCACGGCGGAGGTTGGAGATCATCGGGAAGCTGTGCCGCGGCCGCATCGCGCCAACTGCTCAGGATCGCCCCCTCCGCCATCCCGGGGTCGTCTCCAAACGGCGAGCCGACCTCCATCGACACCAGCGCCGCGACGTACCGCCCGCCAGCCGTCAGCTCCTCCGCGAGCGCCAGCAGCGCCGTCGTCTTGCCGGTCTGCCGGGCGGCGTGCAGCACGAAGTACTTCTTGGCGTCGATCAGCCGCATGACCTGCGGCAGCCGAGTCGTCGGCGGCAGCATGTAATCGTCTTCCGCCCGGCACGGGCCGGCGGTGTTGAACGAACGCGGCATGGCGCGGCTCCTCGGTGAAAAGCAAGTATACCGCACCCACGGATGGGTCGCCGCCACGTTCGCCGCCGCCTTGGCCCGCCGCGATGCACCGCCGACGTCGCGGGTCGCTCAAAATGTGGTGGCCTTGTCGTAACTGGGGCCCCGTACGTTGAGGGTGGCCGGATGGTACGCGGATGCTCGGGGGATCCCCCTTCCAAGTGGACATGGCCTTGCGCCTTCGATGACAAGTCAAGGGCTTGGCCGCGGGGTCCAGCTGTCAGCGGGGGGCTTATGGCCGCCCCACCCACAACTTGTCACCAATGGCCTCGCGCAAAAATTCGCCGCGCCCATAATGCCGCTACGCGGCAGCAGTGATCAGTGGTTCCCAGAGATTGGAGCCGAAGACGCCAGCCGCACCCCGAGCGCGTTTGTTTCGGGAGTCGGGAATGAGCCAGTCGCGCCACACGGCGCGCACGTCGACCGACGGATCGACCCGCGCCCCACCGGCGTCGCCGCCGCAGCCATGGTGGACCTCTGCCTGTCGAGCCTCCCGTCAAGACCCACCGCCTTGCACACCGGTCCCGCCCCTTGTAGTATTAGAACGTATGTACGGGACCGCAGGCCACGGAAGGAACCCGCCATGAGCCCCGGTGAGCGCGAGAAGCAGATCTACGAGTTCATCGACCGCTACGTGCAGGCACAGCGGCGGACCCCCACCGTCGGCGACATCATCCGCGGCTCGGGCATCAACGCCTACGACGAGGTCGACCAGGCTCTCAACGGGCTGCTCACGCGCGGCCTCGTCGATTACGTCCCTGCCACCCTGGGCGGGCCCTTCACCTCTCGGCAGGTCCGGCTGACCGCCAAGCGCCCCCGCCAGGCCGCCGGCAGATCGGCCGCCCCGCCGGCCACGCCATCCCACCCGGCCCAGTCCCATTCATCGTCGCACGCCCCCCCGCCGGCGCCGACGTCCCGCGCCGCGCCGCCACCCGCACACCGCCAGCCCGGCCCCGCCGCCCCGCCCCCGGCATCCGTGCCCGCCGCCTGGGCCAGCGCGCCACCCGCCCCGCTGCCAACCTCCGCCATGCAGCAGCCCATGCCCCAGCCGGCCCAGCCGCTCGCGTCCCGGCGCGCGCCACACGTCGTCCGCGCCGCCCCGGCCGCCGCGCCGGCCACGCCGAGCTACCCACACCACCCGTTCCAGGACCAGCTCGCGGCATGGCTCGGCGACACCTTGCGGCGCCCCCCCGTCGCGCTCACGCTCGGCGGGCTGCTGACCGGCGCGCTGCTCTTCTACGTCGCGCAGCAGCAACCCGTCGGCCTGCCCACCCAGCCCGCGGTGACGCTCGGCACCCTCACCCTCCCGCTCGCGCTCATCGTCAGCCTCGTCGTGCCCGCCGCGCTCGGCTACCTCGTCGGCCACGGCATCGACGCGTATGGCGGCTGGACCGCGCGCGACCTCGTGACGACCGCCGCCCTCGGCGCCGCGGCCGGCGGGCTGGCGTGGGTGTGGTCGTGGGTGGCGCCCTTGCTCGCGCCGCTTGACCGCACCGGCATCCCCGCGCTCCTCGACGGCGTGCGGCTCCTCCCCGCGCTCCTGCCCGCCGCGTGGGTCTCCCTGCCCGGGGCCGCCGCCATCGGCCTGCTCGCCGGGCGCGGCGTGCTGTTCCTGGGCCCCGAGATCAGCTCGCCGGCCCTGGCCATCCTGCAGCTCCTCCTCGCCGCCGTGGCACCCGAGCTGTGGCTCGCCCGCCACGGGCCGCACCGCGATCGATCCGTCCTCGTCGTGGCCGGCATGCTCCTGGGCGGCGCGTCCGTGGCGGGCGCGTACCTCACCGTCCCCGGCGCGTTCCCGCCCGGCCGCTGGTGGGCCGAGGCCGTCGCCGGCGCCCTGTCCGGCGCGGCTGCCGGCTGGGTGGCCGCCACCATCCGTCAGCGCCTCGGGGCACCCTGACGGCCCCAATCCACCGCATCCCAAACCCTCCGCCCCACGATTCCCCAGGACACACGCGCATGAAGATCTACACCCGCACCGGCGACGCCGGCCAGACCGGCCTCTTCGGGGGCGAGGTCGTCTCCAAGGCCCATCCCCGCGTGGCGGCCTACGGCGCCGTCGACGAGCTGAACGCCGCCCTCGGCTGGGCCGTCGCCGCCGGCGGGCTCGATGCGGACCTGGTCGCCCAGGTCGAAGGCATCCAGAGCCGGCTGTTCGACCTCGGCGCGGACCTGGCGACCCCGCCCGGCACCCCCGCCGGCGCCTGGCTTCACCGCGTGCCCGAGCGCTGGGTGGCGGCGCTGGAGGCCGACATCGACGCCATGGACGGCGCGCTGCCGCCGTTGCGCGCGTTCATCCTGCCCGGCGGGTCGCCGGCCTCGGCCGCGCTGCACCTGGCCCGCACCGCCTGTCGCCGGGCCGAGCGCGGCGTCGTCGCCGCCATCGAAGGCGGGGTCGAGATCTCGCCCATCGCCGTGGCGTACCTCAACCGCCTCGGCGACTGGCTGTTCACGGCCGCCCGACTGGCCAACGCGCGGGCCGGCATCGCCGACCGGCCGTGGGTGGCCGAGGCCGGCGGGAAGGCGCCATAGCTACCCGCTCGCCGGCAGCACCGGCGGCAGCCGGCCGTCGCCGATGCGCCGCACCTGGACCATGTTCGTCGAGCCCGGGCGCCCGATCGGCAGCCCCGACGTGATGACCACCGGGTCGCCGTCGGCGACCACCCCGACGTCCCGCGCCGCCTCGCACACCACGTGGACCATGCCGTCGGTATCGCCGAAGTCCGCCACGCGCACCGGCGTCACGCCCCACACCAGCGCCAGCCGGCGCCATGTGGCCGCTTGGCGCGTGGCGCCGAGCAGCGGCATCTCCGGCCGGTGGTGCGCCACCCGCCGCGCCGTCAGGCCGGACGTCGTCACGGCGATGATCGCCTTCACCTCGACGCGGCGCGCGATCTCCACCGCCGCCTGGCTGATCGCGTACGTCACCTTGCCCTCGTCGCTCGGGCGCGTGCGGCGGCCGAGCCGGTGGTGGGGGAGGATCCGCTCGGCCTCGGCGGCGATCGCCGCCATCTCCGCCACCGCCGCCACCGGGTAGGCGCCCACCGCCGTCTCGCCCGACAGCATCACGGCGTCGGTGCCGTCGAGGATCGCGTTGGCCACGTCCGACGTCTCCGCGCGGGTGGGCTGCGGGTTGCGGATCATCGAGTCGAGCATCTGCGTGGCCGTGATGACCGGGATCGCCGTGGCGTTGGCGGCGCGGATCAACGCCTTCTGCACCGCCGGCACCCGCGCCGGCCCGATCTCGAGCGCCAGGTCGCCCCGGGCCACCATCACCCCGTCCGCTACGTCGACGATGGCCTCCATGTCCGCCACCGCCTCGCGCCGCTCGATCTTGGCGATGACCAGCGCGTCGCCGCCCAGCGCGTGGATCAACGCCTGGAGGTCGCGGACGTCGCCCGCGGCCTTGACGAACGACAGCGCCACGTAATCCACGCCCTGCGCCAGGCCGAACGCCAGGTCCTCGCGGTCCTTGTCGGTGATCGGCGCCAGCGACAGCGTCGAGTCGGGCAGGTTGATGCCCTTGTGGCTGCCGAGCGGCCCGCCGACCACCACCTCGGTCTGGATCGCGTCGGCCGCCACCGACACGACCCGCAGCACCAGCCGCCCGTCGTCGATCAGGATGCGCTCGCCGGGCGACATCTCGGCGGCCAGGGCGCCGATCAGGTCCAGCCCTACCCCGCCGTCGTCGCCGTCGCCGTCGCGGCCGTCGAGCACAAACGGTCGGCCGGCCGTCAGCACGGCCCCTTCCCCCACCGGCCCGACGCGCAGCCGCGGCCCCTGGAGATCCTGGATCAGCGCGATGGGCCGCCCACACCGGCGCGACGCCGCGCGGACCCACTCGATCCGGCGGGCATGCTCGGCGTGGCTGCCGTGCGAGAAGTTCAGCCGCGCGGCGTTCATCCCGGCCCGCACCAGGGCCATGACGGCATCCGCGTCATCGGTCGCCGGCCCCAGCGTGGCCACGATCTTCGTTCGGATCGCCGTCGCCGGGTCGCCGGGCGGGCCGTCGCCGTCTTTCCACATGGGCTTCCACCTCCGCGTGCTCATTATAAAGATGTCGTCGTAGTAGGGCCTGTGGATTGTGGACAATCCCCCGCGCCCCGCGCCGCCAGCGGTGCATCTCGGGCCTTGCCCGCGTCCCACCCCCGCCCGTCGCGCGCCCCACCACCACCCGTCCCGGCGCCGTTGGGGACGTCATGTGGAGAACCCCCCGGGCGCCCGGATCGGCGTCCGCGGGAGGCCTGTCCAAATGCCGTGGCGGACCCGGGCCGGGGCCCGATATGTAGTGATCGACCGCCGCTCCCCCCAACGACAACCGGGTCCAGTTATCCCCAACTGGACCCGGTTATCCCCACAAAAGGGCGAGTTATCCACAAAATCGAGCCCTAGGCCCGATACAGTCGCTCCCGGATTCGCATCAGATCACGCCGGAGGTTGGCGTCCTGCTCGACCAGGCGGGCGATCTTCTCACAGCCGTAGATCACCGTCGTGTGGTCGCGGCCGCCGATCAGCGCGCCGATCGCCGGCAGGCTGGCGTCGGTGTCCTCGCGCATCAGGTACATCGCCACCTGGCGCGGCTCCGCCACCCGCGCCGCGCGGCTGCGGCCCGTGATGTCCGCCGCCGAGATGCCGTAGTGCTCGGCGACCGCTTCGATGATCGCGCCGAGCCCCGGCGCCTCGCGGCGCACCAGGAGGTCCGATAGCGCCTTGCGCGCCGCGTCGAGGTTGGCCGGCACCTGGTTGACCTGGGCGTAGACCATCACGCGGTTAAGCGCGCCCTCGAGCTCGCGCACGTTTTGCTGCACCGACTCCGCGATCATCTGGACGACCGCGTCCGGCACCGGGTGGGCGCTGTGCTCGTTCCTGCCCCGCAGGATCGCGATGCGCATCTCGAGGTCGGGCGGCTCGATGTCGACCTGCAGCCCCCACTGGAAGCGCGAGCGCAGCCGCTCCTCGAGCGTGGCGATCGACTGCGGCGGCCGATCGCTTGTCATCACGATCTGGCCCTCGGCGCCGTAGATCGCGTTGAACGTGTGGAAGAACTCCTCCTGCGTGCTCTCCTTGCCCGCGATGAACTGGATGTCGTCGATCAACAGCACATCCGCCTTGCGGTAGACCGCCCGGAACGCCTCGGTGCTGTGCGTCCGGATGGCGTTGATGAGGTCGTTGGTGAACTTCTCCGACGAGACGACCAGCACGGTCAACCCGCGCTCGATGGCCGAGTGCCCGATCGCGTGCAGGAGGTGGGTCTTGCCCAGGCCCACCCCGCCGTAGATGAAGAGGGGGTTGTAGCGCGTGGCCGGCTGCTCCGCCACCGCCTGCGCCGCCGCGTGGGCCATGCGGTTGCTGCTGCCCACCACGAACGTGTCGAACGTGTAGCGCTGGTTGAGCCGCGGCGCCGGCACGGCCGAGCCGGCCAGGTCCGGCAGCCGGCCCTGCTCGAACTGCGTCACCGCCTCGCGCGCGGCCTCCCTTACGTCGTCGGCATCCATCGGCGCCCGCGGCAGGCGCCCCACCGGCGTGACCACGAACGAGCAGCTCAGCGGCGCGCCGTTGATGTCCTGCACCGTCCGGCGGACCGCGTCCTCCATCCGCTCCTCGATCCACGCCTTGGTGTACGCGTTCGGAACCCCGACGACCAACGTGTCCGCCTCAAACGCCAATCCCTGGCTCGGCTTGAGCCAGGCGTCGAACGTGGCGCGCGTCATCTGCGTCCGCAGATGGCTCAGCGCAGTCTCCCAAAGGTCGTGTGGCGACATCACGGCTTCCTCGGCTCTCCTTTCCCCCCGCTTCCCGGCCCGTCGGTGCACGGTGTCGGCCGGCGACAAGGTGCACGACACCACCCTGGGCACGGGTGGAACGCCGGCGACGCGCCGGTGCCCGACCTGGTCCGGGAAGCTCGAAACGATCTTCAGCTGATGGTCCGTCGGTCAGTTGCGATCTCGGGCGGGGGCGAGGATGTCCTGCCTCTGCGGGGCCATGTCGTGTTGTTCACCTTCCGGACGGGAATGGCTCGTGGGCCCGCGGCGCATGGGGGCGCCGGTCTGGGTGTGTCCCGTCGGAAGGCGGGGTGATGTGTGTGGCTCACGTTGGGGAACCAGCCCCACCGCGTGTCATCATGGCGACACCGTCGCGACACGCCTGTGTGGCTTGGTCTGGCCCCGACGCCCCCGTCGTTCGATCGTGGCGGGGATTGTACCGGCGGCCCGGGACGCCCGCAAATCACCTCCCGGGCGCCCGAACACAGAACAGATGAGCGACGCAACATCTCGTCGCCTGACGGCGGGGATCGGCACGCGATGTCGTAGGGGCTTGGCGGACGTGATCCCGCCCAAAATCGCACGAAACTTTAAGATTCGCACGCGGCGGCACCACGGGGGTCCATCAGGCCGGAACGCCCGATGGCGAAGCAGCCGTCAAGAGAGGATGGCCATTGCCGGAAGCGCCGCCTTCCAGGCGGCCGACAACCACCCGTGCCCGCCGGATGCCGGCGCTCCCAGCATCCGCCCGGATTCCTGACGACTCCGAAGGCCCACGACCGGGGCGGGCGCGGGCCGCCCTCCGGGGTCCGCGCGCACGGCCGCGAATCCAACACCGACCCCGTCGATCTCTCTTAATCTCCTAATCTGAACCCATTGCGTGGTATGATCGCGACCGTATAATACAGGGCTTTGGTGCGGGTGGTCGCCGCCCGCGCCCAGTCACTGGTCCGAGTGAGGAGGGGAATCTCTATGACACGGTCTTCCGACCGGAACTCCAACGGCACCCGGGAAGTCATGGTCGAGGTGGACCGGCTGACGCGTTATTACGGGCCGGTGCCCGCGATCAACGACGTGTCGTTCCGCGCATATCGCGGCGAGATCGTCGGGTTCCTGGGGCCCAACGGCGCCGGCAAGACCACCACGATGCGCATGCTGACCGGATACCTGCCGCCCTCGAGCGGCACCGCACGCATCGCCGGCCACGACATCGTGTCGGACTCGATGGCCGCGCGGCGCGTGATCGGCTACTTGCCCGAGAGCACGCCGCTGTACACCGACATGACGGTCTTCGGCTACCTGCGCTTCATGGCGCGCCTGCGCCACGTGCCGGACGCCGAGGAGGCCGCCGAGCGGGTCATGCGGCGCGTGTCGATCGACCACCGCGCCGACGACCTCATCGGGCAGCTCTCGAAGGGCCTCAAGCAGCGCGTCGGCATCGCGCAGGCGCTGGTGCACGACCCCGCGCTGATCATCCTCGACGAGCCGACCATCGGGCTCGACCCGCGGCAGATCCTCGAGGTGCGCGGATTGATCCGCGAGCTGCGCGGCGACCACACCATCATCCTGTCGACCCACATCCTGCCCGAGGCGCAGCAGGTGTGCGACCGCGTGCTGATCATCAACCGCGGCCGCATCGTCGCCGAGGACGAGACCCAGAACCTGACCGCGCGCCTGCAGGGCGGCCCGCGGATCCGGGTGGCCGTGCCGGCCGACCTCGACGCCGCCACCGTGACGGCGGCGCTGGCGGCGGTGGCCGGGGTCGACGGCGTCCAGAGCACGGGCGACGGGGTGTACGCCGTGACCGCCGTGGCCGGCGCCAACCCCAGCCCCGACCTGGCCGAGACCGTCGTCGGGCGCGGCTGGCCGCTCATGGAGCTGACCCCCGTCAGCGCGACGCTCGAGGATATCTTCCTCGAGCTGACGGCCGAGGAGCCGGCGGCGGCCGGCGACGACGCGGCCGAACACACGACCGATACGGAGGAGGAGCATGCGTAACGCGTGGGTGATCGCGCAACGCGAGATCGCGTCGTACTTCGCGGCGCCGATGTTCTGGATCCTGGCCGGCGGGTTCATGGCCTTCAGCGGGTTCCTGTTCTGGCTGTACATCAACCAGCCGACGCCGCCGCAGGCCGACATGCTGCCGCTGCTCCAGGTCTACGGCACGATCCTGCTGTTCATCACGCCGCTCCTGGCCATGCGCCTGCTGGCCGAGGAGCAGCGCGCCGGGCGGCTGGAGGTGCTGATGACCGCCCCCATCAACGACTGGCAGCTGGTCTTCGGCAAGTGGCTGGCCGCGTTCGTGATGTTCAGCGTCCTGATCGTCCTGACGCTGTTCCACGTCGGCATCATGCACCGGCTGGCCGAGAAGGGCGTGGCCCCCGGCCCGACCTTCGCGGCGTACGTCGGCCTGCTCCTGCTCGGCGCCGCGCTCCTGGCCATCGGCGTGCTGACGTCGTCGATGACCGAGAGCCAGGTGGTCGCCGGCTTCCTCGGGATCATGGTCATCATGGTCCTGTTCTTCCTGTCGATCGTGAAGCAGATGGCGTTCGGCGAAAGCGGGGTGGGCGCGGCGATCGCTTACCTCGGCCTCTCGGACCACTACTACAAGTTCGGCCAGGGCGTGGTCGACACCCGCGACATCGTCTACTTCCTGTCGCTGACGTTCGGGTCGCTGTTCCTGGCCACTCGCATGCTCGAGACCCGGAGGTGGCGCTGATGCGCGAGCAGCTCAAGGCGTACGCGCCCTACATCACGGTCTTCGGCCTCGTCGTGCTGCTCGCCAGCGCCGTCGCGCCCCGTCTGGCGCAGCAGAGCGGCGCCACCGCGCCGGAGTGGCTGGGCACCGCGCTCCTCGTCGCCGGCGCCGTCCTGGCGCTGGCCTGGCCGCTCCTGCGGCCGGAGGACGTCGCCGCCGCGTTCGGTGCGCGCCAGGTCCGCTATGGCGGCAACGCGCTGGTGCTCGTGGCGGCCGTGCTGGCCATCCTCGTCGCGCTGAACTTCCTCTCGACGCGCCGCTACCGGGCGTGGGATCTCACGACCAACAAGCAGTTCACGGTCTCGCGCCAGACGGTGCAGATCGTGCAGGACCTCCAGCAGCCCGTGGCGCTGACCGCCATCCTCGGCGCGGCCGACAGCGAGACCGACAGTCTCCAGCGCTTGCTCGACCAGTACAAGGCCGAGACCGACAAGCTGACCTACACGCGGATCGACCCGCAGCTCGACCTGCCGGAGCTGCTCGGCCTGGCGCAGCGGCTGAACCTCGGCCAGAACGTGCCGGGCAAGGCGCTCGTGGCCGAGTCGGGCGGGCGGCACGCCATCGTCTACAGCTTTGACGAGCAGGCGGTGACCGAGGCCATCGTCAAGGCCTCGCGCACGCGCGACAAGACGGTGGCCTTCCTCACCGGCCACGGCGAGCACGACATCACCGGCGGCGGCACCGACGGCCGCGGCTACGCCAGCGTCAAGCAAGGGCTCGAGCGGGAGGGTTACACCGTGACCACCCAGAGCCTGTCGGCCGTGACGACCACGCTGACCGCCGACGCGGTGGTCATCGCCGGCCCGCAGCAGCCGTTTCAGCCGGAGGAGGCCGAGCTCCTGGCCGACTACGTCGAGGGCGGCGGCGCGGTGCTGATGATGCTCGACCCGGGCGGGGACTCCGGCCTGGGGCCGGTGCTTCTGCCGTGGGAGATCCGCCCGCACGGCGACCTCGTGCTGCAGTCCAACGCCTTGTTCGGGGTGACCGAGGCCGCCGTGGCGGTCGTGAACCAGGACTACCAGTTCCACTCGATCACCAAGGACCTCAACCGGTTCGAGACGCGGCTGGTCGGCACGCAGTCGTTCGGCGTCGGGACGCCGGTGACGACGGCGCTGCAGGTGACCAAGCTCATCGAGGTGGGCGGGAACGCCGGCTCGGTGGTGTGGGGCGAGAAGGACCTCGCGGGCCTGCAGAATGGCCAGGCGCAGGCCGACCCCACCGACGAGCAGCCGCCGCTGACGCTGGCGGTGGCCGCCGAGGGCGGCGAGGGCTACGGCCGCGTGGTCGTCTTCGGCACGAGCAACCTGGCCAGCGACGGCATCCTGCAGCGCCTCGGCCAGGCCGCCAACTACGACCTGGTGCTCAACGCGGTCAACTGGCTGACCACCGACGAGGATCTCATCTCGATCCGCCCGACCGAGCCCGACAACCGCCCGATCTCGCCCCCGCAGAGCCCGGCGCTGCTCTTGCTGGTGACGGCGGTGCTGGTGCCGCTGGCCATCTTCGGCATCGCGGCGTGGATCTGGTGGCGGCGGCGATAGGAGACGCGACATGAACCTGCGCTACACGTTGATCCTGGTGCTTCTGGCCGCCGCGCTCGGCATCTTCGCCTACACGCAGCGCGATACCGAGCCGGTCGACATCGGCACCGGCACCGCGACGCCCACCCCGAGCCCGCTCTTCGAGCTCAAGCCCGAGGACGTGCAGGAGGTTGCCGTGGTCTCGGCCACCGGCAGCTACACGCTGACCCGCGTGGCCGGCGGCTGGGAGGTCGACGGCCAGCCGGCCAACGACACCGTCGACGGGGTTGTGAAGAGCTTGGCTCAACCCACCATCGCCCGCGAGCTGCCGGCGGACCGTGATCCCGACGACTACGGCTTCGCGACGCCGTCGCTGACGGTCACGCTCAAGACCGCCGGCGGCGAGAGCAAGGTGCTGCAGGTCGGCGACGACACACCGGTGGACTTCAACGTCTACCTGCGCGAGAAGGACGGGACGCGCATCGTGATCGTCGGCCGCTCCGACATCACCAGCCTCAAGGACTGGGTGAGCACCCCGCCGCTGGCTCCCACGCCGACGCCGACCGGGTCTGGCACGGGCAC
>CAYQBA010000074.1:12296-21001 GCA_964415605.1 uncultured Anaerolineales bacterium
GGCACGCCCGGGGCGGACGGGCTGACGCTGCCGCTCGAGGGCACGCCGGGCGCCGACGACCTGATGCTGCCGCTCGAGGGCACGCCGGGCGCCGACATCGTGCTTCCGGCCGACGGCACGCCGGCGGCAGGGGAGGGCGGAGCGCCAGCCGACGATTCGGCCGCCGAGACAACGCCCGAGGCCGGCGCGGTTCCCGGCGGATCGGGGGCAGGCACGCCGGCGCCGGTCGCGACGGCCACCCAGAGCACGTCGTGAGCGGCGGGCCGACGACGAGCATGACCATCGCGCGGGCGGGCGCCGGATTTCCGGCGCCCGCCCGCTTGTCGGCGCTGTCCGGGGGTGTAGCCGTGGGCCTGCTCGCCGCTGCGTTGGCCGCGATCGGGGCGGCGCCCGTGGTCCGGGCGCACGGCGAGACCGTGACGACCGATCCCGCCCCCGGCAGCGTCGTCGGGGCGGCGCCCGCCGCGGTGACCGTGACCGTCAGCGCCCCACTGGCGCCCGGCAGCGAGATCCAAGTGCTGGACGCCGGCTTCCGGCGGGTCGACGCCGGCCCCACCCGCTTGGATCCCGCCGTGCCGGCCCGAATGGCGGTCGACCTGGCGCCGGTGGGGCCGGGCGACTACACGGTGCAGTGGACGGCCCTCGATGCCGACGACGGGCACCGGACGGCGGGCAGCTTCGTGTTCCAGGTGGCCGACGTGCAGGTCGCGACGGGTGCGCCGGCCGA
The DNA here is from genome assembly GCA_964415605.1 of uncultured Anaerolineales bacterium. GTDB lineage: Bacteria > Chloroflexota > Anaerolineae > Epilineales > Epilineaceae > UCB3. The sequence continues at coordinate 13,024 of CAYQBA010000074.1, forward strand.
TGCGGCGTTGGGGGCGGGCGGCGTGGCGCCCGCGGACAATGCTCCGGAGCCGGGCGCCGTCGCGCCCGCCGGCGACGTGTCGCGCGCCGGTGTGGCGCACCCTAGGGCCACCGTCGCGGATTCCGCCACCGCCGATCCTGCGCCCGCGCCAGGCGGCTCCGACCGCGCCGCCTTCATCGCCATCCTCGTCGTGTTTCTGGCGACCACCGCCGCCGCCGCGCGCCGCCGGCGCGCGGTCCACGCGGGGTGGCTTCTTGGGCTGGCGCTCGCCGCCGGCAGCGCCACGGCGTGCGCCGCGCCCGCGACGATCACCCCTCCGAGCGCCCTGCCGGGCGGCGGGCCGACGCCGGCCGGGCTGGCCGGCATGTCCACGGCCGAGTCGGGCGGCGTGCCGGCGCAGATCGTCATCGCCTCGTCCGACCTGGCCGTGGGGCGGCAGCGCTTCGCGTTCGGCATCCTCGACGCCGCCGGCGCCCTCGTGCAGGACGCCGACGTCGTGGTCACGTTCTTCAAGCTCATCGACGAGGATGCCGTGCCGGTGCAAGCGCTGCCGGCGACGTTCTACCCGTCGCGCCTGGCGGCGGCCGGGTTGTACGTGGTGTACACCGAGTTCGACGCGGCCGGCACGTGGGGCGCGGAGATCGCGTCGGCCTTGCCGGACGGCACCGCCGCGCCGCCGCAGCGCGTGCGCTTCACGGTGGCGCAGCTCAGCGCCGCCCCGGCCGTCGGCGAGACGCCGCCGGCCCTGGCCAACCGCACGCTGACCACGGAACCCGACCTGGCGCGCCTGACCAGCGACCCGGTGCCGGACGTCGAGCTGTACCGTCTGACCGTCGACGAGGCGCGCGCCAGCGGCAAGCCGACAGTCGTGCTGTTCGCGACCCCGAACCTCTGCCAGAGCAAGGTCTGCGGGCCGGTGCTCGACGAGATCAAGCAGCTCAAGGCCACGTGGGGCGACCGGGTGAACTTCATCCACATCGAGGTCTACAAGTCGTTCGACCCGCTGGTGTACGACGACGCGATGGCCGCGTGGAACCTCCAGACCGAGCCGTGGGTGTTCGTGCTTGGGCGCGACGGCAAGGTCGCCGAGCGCATGGAGGGCAGCGTCACGACCGCCGAGCTCGAGCCCTTCATCGAGCGCGTGACGGAATGATGCCGTCCCCCCCCGGGGATGATCGACGATGACGCCACCGCCCACCGAACGCCCGCTCTATCCCTTCACCGCCGTCGTCGGTCAGTCGGAGCTGCGGCGCGCCCTCCTCCTGGCCGCCGTCCGTCCGGACATCGGCGGCGTGCTGATCCGCGGCGAGCGCGGCACGGCCAAGAGCACCGCCGCACGCGCGCTGGCGGCGCTCCTGCCGCCGATCCGCGTCGTGGACGGCTGCCGGTTCGGGTGCGATCCCGACCTGCCGGACGGCGCGCTGTGCGGCGAGTGCCGGGAGCGGCTGGCCGCCGCCGGCGCGTTGCCGTCGCACGCGCGTCCCACACCGTTCGTCGACCTGCCGGTGGGCGCCACCGAAGACCGCGTCGTCGGCACGCTCGACATCCGGCGCGTGCTGACGAGCGGCGAGCGGCACTTCGAGCCGGGGCTCCTGGCGGCGGCCCATCGCGGCGTGCTGTACGTCGACGAGGTCAACCTGCTCGACGACCACGTCGTCGACGTGCTGCTCGATGCCGCCGCGATGGGCGTGAACGTCGTCGAGCGCGAGGGGGTGTCGTTCGCGCACCCCGCCCGGTTCATCCTGATCGGCACGATGAACCCCGAGGAGGGCGACCTGCGCCCGCAGCTGACCGACCGGTTCGGCCTGGCGGTCGACGTCCGGGCGGCGCCGGCCCTCGAGGACCGCGTGGAGATCATGCGCCGGCGGCTGGCGTACGACACCAACCCGGCCGGCTTCGTGGCGGCGTGGGCCGGCGCCGATGACGTGCTCCGGCGCGCGGTGGCCGGCGCGCGCGCGCGGCTGGCCGGCGTGGCGCTGGCCGACCGCGACCTGCGCGTCGTGGCGGAGATCGTCGCCGGCGCCGGGGTCGACGGCCACCGCGCCGAGCTGGCCATCCTCAAGGCGGCCCAGGCCAACGCGGCCCTCGACGGGCGGGAACACCTGGCGCTCGCGGACATCGCGCTGGCGGCGCGGCTGGCGCTGCGCCACCGGTTGCGGCGCGGGCCGTTCGACGCCGACGAGACCGACCTGTCGGTCATCGATGCCGTCATCGAGCGCGCCGGGCGCGGCGAGGACTGGGCCGACGCCGGCGAGGGCGGCCGGCCGGGCCCCGACGGCGACGCGCCGGCCGGCGCGGGTCAGACCCCGGTGGGCCAGGCGGCCGCGGTGGAGGGCCTGGCCGGGGCGCCGCTGGACGACTTCCTCGGCGACCCGCGGCCCGGGAACGTGGCGCCGGACACCGATACGGGCGAGCGACCGACGGCGACCGCCGAAGGCTTCGAGGTCCGGCAGCTCGACGCCACCTTGGACCGCCTGTCGCGCCGCCCGTCGGGCCGCCGGAGCCTGACACACACCGACACGCGGCGGGGGCGCTACATCAAGTCGCAGCCCGCCGGCGACCGGGTGGACGACATCGCGTTCGACGCCACGCTGCGGGCGGCGGCGATCCGCCAGGCGCCGCTGCGGCCCGAAGCGCAGGTGCGGATCGAGCTCGACGACCTGCAGCGCAAGGTCCGCGTGCGCAAGGCGGGCCATCTGATCCTGTTCCTGGTGGACGCGAGCTGGAGCATGGCGACGGCCGAACGGCTCTCGGCGGCCAAGGGCGCGGTCCTATCGCTGTTGGTGGACGCCTACCAGCGGCGGGACCGGGTGGGGATGGCGGTGTTTCGGCGGCAGGGGACGCGGGTGGTGCTGCCGTTCACGTCGAGCGTGACGCTGGCGCGGCGGCGGCTGCACGACATCGCGGTGGGCGGCAAGACGCCGCTGTCGCACGCCCTCTTCACGGCGGACCGCCTGTTCGAGCGCGAGCTGCTGCGGGATCCCACGGCGCTGCCGCTGCTGGTGGTGCTGACGGACGGGGCGGGCAACATCTCGCTGACGGGCCGGCCGCCGGCGGAGGAAGCGCGGCTGCTGTCGGAGCGGCTGCGGCAGCGAGGGGTGCGGACGATGGTCATCGACCTCTACAGCCGCCACCAGGTCTACACGCACTCTCCGGCGGCGGACCTGGCGCGGCACCTCGGAGGCGAGCTCTGTGCGCTGACGGTGCTGCGCGCGGAAGTGGTGGCGGCGCGGGTGCGGGCGCAGCTGGGGGAGCACGAGTGACGCGGCTTCCGCCTCACATCGGATCCACCCACACCGCGACGCTGTCGAGCTCGCTCTCGAAGTCGTGGCCCGAGGCGCGGATCTCCACCCGCAGGAGGCGCACGGGCGGGTTGCACGGCGGGACGCGGTTGGCCAGCCCCAGCGGGTTGGCGGGGTCCAGGATGTCGCCGCTGGCGAAGGTGTGCCACTCGCCGAGCGGCACCAGGACGCCGTTGTCGGTCCGGTAGGCCCCGTCGCCTTCGGGCGCGACGGCGTAGAAGCCGACGGGCCACTCGCACTGGTCGCCCGTGGCGTCCTCGGTCCGCAGCCGGATGATCAGCGGGTACTCGGTGCCCGCCGCTCCGCCGCCAGGGATCGACTGCCCGAGCACCCGCAGCTCGGCGGTGACGCTGATGGCCGCGCCGGCGCCGACCGGCACGTCGAGCGCCTGGCGGTAGTAAAGGTCGGCCGACGTGCCTTCGCTGCCGGTGCGGTGGAACCGGACGATCGAGCGGCCCAGCCGCAGGATCTCGTGGCGGGCCTCGCCGGCCGAGACGCCGGCGTTGGCCGTGTAGCGGCCGCCTTCCCACCCGTTGGGCTCGGGCGGCACGCGGAACCCGCCGTTGACGACGACGTTCTCGGCGCCCGACGTAGGCGCCAGCGGGGCGTGGCCGAGGACGACGTCGGTCCGGCTGTCGGGGGTGAGCACGACCAGCCCGGCGGCGTTGGTCACGGTGACGGTGCCCTCGGCGGCCAGGACGCGCAGGGTATCGGCGGCGGGCGCACCCGCACCGGCTTGCGCGTCCGCCGGCATGCGGCGGAACCCCAGGCGGGCGCGCGACTCCGGCGCCAGGTCGACGCGCCCGTGGGGGGTTTGGATGCGGACGACCGTGGCGTCCCAGGGCGTGCCGACGGATAGGCCGCCGGGCTGGTCGGTCGTCGGGCGGGCGGCCAACACGACGCGGCGGGGCGACTGGCCCCACCGGAACCGGGGCTTGCGGATCTCGACGACGTTCAGCCGGATGCCGGCGTCCAGCGTGACGGTCGGCCCGAGGTCGTCTGACCCGGGTGCGCGGTCCGAGAAGTCGAGGAACGCCTGGGCGCCGCCGAGGGTCTCGACCGACCAGCCTTCGGAGAGGGCGCGTGCGCCTTGATCGGGCGTCAACACCCCCATGTCGTTGCCGGCGCTCAACGCGACCGAGCCGGCCTTGCAGGCGACGGTCGCCTCGTAGTCGACCATGGCGGACCGCAGGTACGCGCGCGCCCACATCGGGCCACCGATGACGACGGCCAGCCATGCGGCCAGCGTCGCCCACAGCACGGACCAGGCGACGATCTGGAGGTTGCGACTGCCGGTGTCCACCGGGTTGGGAGGCTTGGGTCTGGCCAGGACGAGCGCGGCGGGCAGACGATCGATCAGTCGCGGCTGCGGCCGGAGAGCAGGCTGACGTAGTACAGCAGGTTGATCACGGCCCCGGCTGCGGCGGCGACGTACGTCAGCGCGGCGGCGTCGAGGACGGCGTTGACGCCCTTGGCCTCGGTGGTCGACACCAAGTTGAGCCGCTGGAGGTTGCGCTTGGCTCGCCGGCTGGCGTCGAACTCGACCGGCAGCGTCACGAGCGTGAACAGCACCATGGCGCCGAAGAGCGCGACGCCGGTCCAGGCCAGGCCGGTCATGTTGAGCATCAGGCCGCCGAAGATCAGCCACATCCCGAGCCCGGAGCCGAGGTTGGCCACGGGCACCAGGCTGGCGCGGAGGTTCAGCATGGTGCTGCCGACCTTGTCCTGCTCGGCGTGCCCGAGCTCGTGGGCGACGATGGCCATGGCGGCGATGCTCGGCGCGGTCGAGCCTTCGGACAGGTTGATCGACTTGTCGCGGGGGTCGTAGTGGTCGGTGAGGAAGCCGGGGGTGCGGCGGACTTCGATGTGGTCGAGCCCGGTGTCGCGCATGATCAACTGAGCGGTCTGCATGCCGTTGATCCCACGCTCGTTCGCCACCTGGCTCCACTTGGCGTAGGCGGACTTGACGCGCCACTGGGCGTAGAGCGTCAAGAGCATCGTAGGCAGGAACACCCACAGCAGGTAGCTCGCGTTGTAGAACATGGTTGCGTCTCTCCAGATCATGCGTGTCCGCGGCTGGCGCGGGGCGGTGCGGGCCTCGGTCAGTCGGATGTCGCTTGTTTTTAAGGATAGGCGAGGTGCGGGCGTGTGCCAACCAGAACGGATGAGTCGGCGGCGCTGGGGGTGTGCCGCGTGGATGGGGGGTGGCTCCCCGGATTGATCGGATCGGGCTTGGGCCGCGACGGGTGTGCCGCGTGGATGGGAGGTGGCTCCGCCGCGGAACCGCGATGGTCGAAGGCACGCTGAGGGGAGTGGGCGTGAGGAGACGGAAGCGTGACACGGGTGCGCGGCGGACCGTGGATGCGCGGTCGGGATCATCCCCCGGCGAATTGCGGGCCGAACGCGCGGGTCAGGGTCTCGCGGACGGCGGGGTTGTCGCCGACGAAGATCACGAGAAAGGGGCCTTTCTGGTAGAAGTGGGGCGTGGCGCCCCACAGGACCTGCATCCGGTCGCCGGCGGCGTCGAGGATGGTGGCGCCGCCGGGCGAGACGCGGGCGGCGGCGGCCTGGGCGGCGGCGGGGTCGGGGTGGATGTGGACTTCGAGGGTGTTGCCGGCGGCGTCGCCGACGTGGTAGATGTGGGGGACGGTCTCGAACCAGTCGACCTGCTTCTCGCCGTCGTAGGTCCACGGGATGCCGGCGTCGGTCAGGAGGCGCTCGAGGTCGGCGCGGGTGGCGATGTCGACGGTGGGCAGCGCGGCGGGTGCGGCGGTGGGCGGCTCGGCGGTGGCGGCGCCGAAGCGGGGCGGCGGGGTGGGCGCGGCGGCGCAGGCGGCGGTGGTGGCGGTGAGAAAGGCGGCGATGGTCGCGAGCACGGCGCGCGCGCGGCGATTGGACGAGGCGGCAGGCGGTGGCGGCGTGGCCGGCAGGGGCGGGCGGTCGGCGGTGGTGGCGGTGAGGAAGGCGGCGATCGGGAGACGATGTCGGGCACATCGTCGATGTCGCGGCGAGATGGCAAAGAGAGATGGGCGTCTTGGCACGGGGTCGACCTCCGAAGGTCATTCTACAGAGGGCGGCGGTGGAGTCCAATGAAGCGTGTTATACTCTGTTGCAGAGAGAATCACGACTTCTTGGCGGATGCGCGAATCCAGACCACGGCGGAGGGGAGACGAGCACGATGCGCGAGCGACGACTGGGCCTTTCGGTGTTGGCGGGCGGTGTGTTGGGAGTGGCCGGGCTGGGCTTGGCTGCGCCCTCCGGGCTTGGGTGGACGGCCACACAGACGGCGGCCCAGAGCGGGCTGCCGGAGGCCTGTCTCTCGGACAACCCGTATTTCGCCACGAGCAACTACGTCCGGGGCGAGACGTTCGACGACGAGCCGGGCATCTGGGCGTTCAACGACTCGCCCGACGACAGCGGGCACCACACGCTCGCGACGTTCGGCGAGGTCGGCGCGACGTACGGCATCGCCTACGACCCGGCCAAGGACGTGCTCTACGCCGGTGCCTTCCACAAGCGCAACTCGCGCTACGGGCCGCTGGGCCCGGGCGGGGTGTACGAGGTACAGGTCAACGCGGGCGGGGTGCGGCCGTTCGTCACGGTGCCGAACGCCGGCATCAACCTGCACGATCCCGACGGAAACTACCACCCCGACGAGCGGTCGCGCGCCTACGCGGGCAAGACGAGTCTCGGCGACCTCGACATGAACGAGCAGGGCACCGAGCTGTTCGCGATGAACCTCAACGACCGGCAGATCTATCGCTACGCGCTGCCGGGGGGCAGGTTGATCGGGACGCTGGCCACGGGGGGCAAGGGCGCGAGCTGGTCCCGCGACGCGCGGCCGTTTGGGCTGAAGGTCAAGGACGGCTGGGTGTACCACGCGGTGATCAACTCGAGCGAGACGCGCCAGTCGGTGCCGAACCTGTCGGTGCACGTCTACGCGTCGCGGCCGGACGGCACGGGCCTGCGCGAGGTGGCGCAGGCGTTCATGGGCTACGACCGGCCGGGCAACCACGAGGACTGGCACCCGTGGCCGGAGGAGGACGACATGGGGTGGCGGATGGCGGACTACCCGCACCCGATGCCGACGGACATCGAGTTCACGGCGGCGGGGGACATGATCCTGGGCATCCGCGACCGCTACATGGACACGGGGCCGACGATCACGGAGGTCTACCGGCGGGCGGCGGGGGACATCCTGCTGCTCAAGAAGACGGGGGCGATGGCATGGTCGTTCGACCCGAACGCGCCGGAGCACTTCGCGGGCGACGGGCTGCCGGGGGTGTGGGACGAGACGGCGACGGGGGGGCTGGCGCGGCTGTTCACGCGCGACGTGGTGGTGACGACGGCGGTGGATCCGTTTCGGACGTACAGCCCGCAGGGGCGTGGCAGTCTGCCGATCTCGGCGGGGGCGATCTGGCTGGACGACGTGACGGGGCAGGACTTGTCGGGGCTGGGCGCGGGGCGGGGGCGTGAGGAGCTGATGTACAACGGGCGGCAGCATGAGGGGCCGCAGGGCAAGGCGCTGGGGCTGGGGGATCTGGAGCTGATCTGTTATGTGCCGCCGACGCCGACGCCGACGAACACGGTGCCGCCGACGGACACGCCGACGGATACGCCGACGGCGACGGCCACGGCGACGGCGACGGTGACGCCGATGGACACCGACACGCCGA